>JARIDJ010000088.1 GCA_029267175.1 Psychrobacter sp.
AGCACGAGTAATCTTAATGTTCTTACCATCAACAAACTTAACGGTATCACTAGATTTGACCGCTGTTGCGGTATCATTATTGGCTTGAAGCTTAAAGGTTTGGTTTGATAAAGTATTAAGCTGACTGCCATTAACCGCGTCTGTTGAGCCTTCTGCTATGCTGCCTGCAGCTACGTTGCGAAGCTTAGTCGCTGTGGTGGTGCTGCCATTAGCATTACGGATACTGGTGATGATGTCTGCAGACGCAACCGCTGTACCTGTACCAGCAGCATTGTCAAAGAATTCAGTGCCTACTTTATAAACTTGTGTACCGTCCGCTTTGGTATAGACCACCGGCGCGGTGTTGGTTGCGCCTCGAATATTATCAACCAGCTTATTCGTTACAGAAAAAATCTGGCTACCATTAATTGCATCGGTAGACGTGGCTGACAGCTCACCTGGTGCCATGTTTTTGATCTGCCGCTCATTACCTATTAGACCCACAGAAACCTGACGTCCTTCATTGTTTGCATTACCTGCAAAACCCTTGAAGCCTGCAAAGCCTGAGAACTCAATGCCATTTATCGTCTGCTTTTCTACCCTCGTTGCGCTACCATCCGTCTGACTCCCTGCACCAAGCGCGACTGAGCCCTCTTTAGTCGCACTGGCTGACACCCCAAACGCGGATGATGCAATACCACTAGCCTTGGTCTGCGTACCAAATGCGGTAGATAAAGCACCAGAGGATACAGACTGTACACCAATAGCGACTGAAGCCGCTCCACTAGCTGAAGTATTTGGGTAACGGTTATTAGTATCAACTAAGTCTCTACCTGAGTATCTTTTAAAAATAGCATTAACTTCACCTGTATTAGAGTTAGTCTCTTGGTTATTCCTATCAAGAACAGGTGCTATAACTGTTCCATCTTTATTTGTTCTTGATGCTGAGTTTAAATCGTCACCGCCTATAGCAATAGAAGAGTTACCGCTAGCACGTACATTAGCACCTATACCTACTGATTGATCTCCTCTGGTTTGTGCATCGTAACCTATAGCGATACTTTGACCACCTTGCGTTTGGCCTGAACTTGCTTGAGTAGTTGCTGTACCACCTATCGCAATAGCATTAGACCCAGAAGAATTACTTCCGCAACCTACTGCAATATCCCCAGTAGAATTATTTGCGCCGTTTGCTGTTGAACCACAATTAACAGTATCGATTGAGTTAGTACCAAGACTAGCTGCCACTGCCTGCACGCTAAACCCAGCAGCAGTCAACCCTATACATAACGCGCTAAGACGTAATAATTTTGCCCCTCCTGTGCTGACAGTAGTAGCAGAGCTAGAACCAGAAGTTACCGCGTTGCTAGATGCTTTACCACGACTTTTAGCATATTCTGCCACTGCCATAAAGCAGCCTAATGAGCGATTCCAAATGACTTTATAGTTACGATTCACAGTGTATTCCTTAAATATTAGATGTTTTGCTATGTGCGAGTAAGACCAGAGGAAATAGTCTTAAAAGTCAGCATCTAGGAGGTTTGAGATTTTGTAAGAGAGATAACAATTAAATAATTTACTTTATTCAAAATTAAATTTGTTATGTGACAATGAGACATTAAGAAATACTTAAATGAATCTGCTTTAATCTGTTTATCCGAGTCTAAGCATTATCAAAATTTTGTATAAATCAATTCTCTGTCAAGAGGCAGGGGAATAAATTAATATATTTCAACTATTTACTAACATAGTAATATTGAGCTAATCAAAACTTTAAGAGAAAGTAATACTAATTTTTATCCGAATAATACTAGAAAAAAAATATTTCAACAATACCATTCATCGCATTATAACTACCTTCTATCTAAAATATTATATAAATGTAACTGTAGTTACCAAACGGACTTGTAATTATTTTATATATATGCCGAATAATGAATAAAGCAATATTTAAGACATTTAATTTTGGAGCAGAATAATAAAAGCCACGACTATAAAATGTTTATTTAGCTCAATGAAAAACCTTTTAGAATATGAAGAGTGACGTATAATAATAGCGGTTACACTAAAAATGGACTAAGGATAAGTACCATTCACTCACTATAGGGATATGCATATGTTAGGTAAAATGATGTATCAACCGCTGCTGATTAGCAGCCTCATTGAGCACGCTGCTAGATATCATGGCGATACCGCCGTCTACTCCAAAGAAGTCGATGGCACCATGACCCAAAGCGATTGGGCGACCATCTCAGATAACTCAAAACGTCTGGCCAATGCCCTGCAAAAGCTAGGGCTTAAACCCTCAGAACGTATCGCCACTCTTGCTTGGAACAACCGTCGCCACTTAGAAGCTTGGTATGCCATCTCCGGCAGCGGTCTGATTTGCCATACCATCAATCCGCGCCTTTTCCCTGAACAGCTCGCCTACATCATCAACGATGCTGAGGATCAAGTGCTGTTTTTTGATGAGACTTTTTTGCCCCTTATTATTGCTATCAAAGATCATATTAAAGGTATCAAGCACTTTATCTTGTTAGGCGATCGCAGCGAAAAAGTATTAGAGCAGCTGCCGAACGCGCTATTTTTTGATGAGTTAATCGCCGAGCAAGCGCCAAAATTTGATTGGCCAAAGCTTGATGAAACCACCGCTAGCTCATTATGTTATACCTCAGGCACCACCGGTAATCCAAAAGGTATTCTCTACTCGCATCGCTCCTCAGTGCTACACGCTATCGCGCTGTGTATGCCCGATGTCTCCTCCTTATCAGCGCAAGATGTGCTATTGCCCGTGGTGCCGATGTTCCATGTCAATGCTTGGGGCACGCCATACGCCGCGGCGATAGTGGGCTGCTCGTTGATACTGCCAGGCCCCAATCTTGATGGCGATAGCCTGGTGTCAGTGATTGATGATTATAAGGTAACCATTGCGCTAGGCGTGCCGACTATTTGGCAAGGATTATTAGCCGCCGCCAAAAAGCGCGGCAGCAAAATTGAGAGTATGACCCGTACTATCGTTGGCGGCGCTGCTTGCCCGCCATCGGTGATCAAGACCTTTAGAGAGGATTTTAATTGCGACGCTATCCACGGCTGGGGTATGACCGAGACCAGTCCTTTGGGGACGATGAATCAAATCAAAGCGAAGCACAAGTCATTAAGTCGCGAGGAGATCAACGAGTTACGTAAGTCGCAAGGTCGTCCGCCCTATGGGGTTGAGCTGCGACTAATGGACACCGAAAATCCAGACCAGCCGGTAGCAGAGGATGGCGAGTCACAAGGACGCTTGCAAATTCGCGGACACTGGGTCATCGATGATTATTTTACCCATAGACCAGACGCTATCACCGAAGATGGCTGGTTTGACACCGGCGATATCGCCACTATCGACGCGGATGGCTATATGAATATTCGCGATCGCTCTAAGGACTTGATCAAGTCGGGCGGCGAGTGGATATCCTCGGTTGAGCTTGAGAACATAGCAGCCGGTCATCCTGAGGTAAAAATGGCGGCGGCTATTGCGGCTAAGCATCAGCAGTGGGGCGAGCGTCCAGTATTGATCGTCGTCAAACAAGAGGACTCAGAAGTAGATGAGGCGCAGATTTTGGCGTTTTATCAAGATAAAGTTGCTAGCTGGCAAATCCCTGATAAAGTGGTCTTTGTTGATAATATTGTCTTAAATGGCGCAGGCAAAATGATGAAAAACAACTTACGTGATGAGCATGGTGATGTGCTGCTTAATTCATAATAGCTTAATTAAAACGCATTAAATAAATTATAATTATGTATCAAAGAAAAGCCTGCCTAGTGGCAGGTTTTTTGGTTCGTTTTTACACAATTAAACACGCTTATAATAAAAAGTAGCAAAACTACTAAAGCTAGTACCATGCCAATGAGAGTAATAGCTTAAACTACTCATCTAATAAATAATTCATTCGTTATTAGCTTTTTAGGCTTGGCTTAAAGTAATTAGCCTAATTACAGGTTTGCATAACCTTACTTTTATAACCGCTCCCTATTTTTATTAGTTTTATACCTCTTCACTCTTATCTTTACTATTAAGTAGGTAGGCCTTAGCAGGCTTGCCTAGTTGTTTTTTAGTCTTATAACTGACTATATAAAATCTTTAACCCTAGTGTATCTCCATATCGACACTTTCTTATGAAGGATAGTTATCTATGAAAACTCTCAAGCGCGCGCCAGCTATACTCGCTGCTAGTGTTATTACCGCTATGGCTTTGAGTGCTTGCCAACCTGCTAACGAACAAGCGGCTTCTGAGAATACAGTAGAGCCGACGACAGCGGCTAACACCACGGTAGATCCTCATGCTGGTCATGATAGGGGTGACACCGCTATGGCTATGAATGATGACAGCGCTCATCATGGCTCGGCATCGCCTATGCTACAAGAATATACCGACTCTATGACTCAGATGCATAACGAGATGATGATGGGAATGGCTTATAACGATCCGGATTCTGCTTTTGCTCAAGGGATGTTAGGTCATCATATCGGTGCGGTCGATATGGCAAAGATTGAGTTAAAGTACGGTACCGATCCAGAGATGAGAGCTTTGGCCCAAGAGATTATTGACGCTCAGCAGCCAGAGATTGAGCAGATGCAAAAGTGGTTAGAGAGCCATCCTGACATATCGGCTCCTATTGCTGAGACTGGCGCTATGCAGCAAGCATACGCGCAAGGTATGAATGCTATGCATGATGAGATGATGCTAGGTATCGCTGATCCTGTGGCGGATATGGCCTTCGCTCGCGGTATGTTGCCGCATCATAAGGGCGCGGTCGATATGGCGCAGGTGCAGCTACAGTACGGCAAAGATCCCGAGATGCGTCAGCTAGCGCAGCAGATTATCGATGCTCAGCAGCCAGAGATTGAGCAGATGCAAAATTGGATTAAGTCCAATGGCGGACCAGTGCCGGGCGCTTAATAGTCTTTGCTTAATAAATTTTAAAGTGAGTCAACTTTATTATAGTTGGTAAGGGTTTTTTATGGCTCCTAATTTTGAAATAAAGTTTAAGTCAATAAAATATACCTTATTACTTATACTAACTAGCGGTTAGTCCTATTTTATTACAGCAAATAATAATCCTGCACATACTCCACGCACCAATCATGAAAGGTTTGGACGGCAGGCGAGATAGTCTTATTCGCTAATTTAAAAATACCAATCTGCCGAGTCAAGGACGGCTCTAGCAGCTCAAGCCAAACCAGCTCAGGCTCGTTAGTCGGAAAGGCCAGCTTAGGCAGCGTGGTAATGCCAAGGTCATGACGTAACAAAGAGAACAAAGAGGTGATATTTTCAACCGTATAACGCGCCTGCCGATTGAGCGCTTCAGCAGGTGTGTTCTCAAGCAAGCGGCAAGTGCCATTATAAATAAACGGCTGCTCTAGCAATTGCTGCCATCTCAGTCCTTTTGCTGATTTATTTTTCGACGATTTAGCTGATTTATACAGCTCATGTAGCGCACTATCTTGCAAACAAACCACCCCTATCGGATCCGCTATCAGCGGCGTAAAATCGATGTCCGCTTGATTGATGGTATTGCAATTACCTAGCGCCAGATCCACCTCGCCTGCCAATAGCCGATTGGTCACCCCAGTTGAGTTATCATCTATTAATACAATCTCGATGTCGGGATATTGTTTGGAGTATTCAAATAACACGCTAGGTAATAACTTGGTCACCAATGACGGTACACTAGCGATTCTTATTTTACCTTTATCACCTGTCGCTAGTGACTTTAGATCCTCTGCTAATGCTTGATAAACCGCCATAAATTGCTCAATTTTGGGCAAGCAAGCTTCACCAAAAGCGCTCAAAGTGGCTTTATTCCCACTCTCAAATAACGGCTGACCGAGCGACTTTTCCAGCTCTTTAATCGAAGCTGACAATGCCGCTTGCGTGCGATGGGCGCGCTCTGCGGCAGCGCGAAAGCCGCCTTCCTCAACAATTAATAAAAAATGGCGTAGCTGCTGTATTTTCATATCCTTGCTCATTTAAGACAGGCTTAGAGTCAATCTAACTTAATTGATAAATTAAATCTATCATTATTAATATTTAACTCGTTAGATTTATCAAGGTTAAACGAGTAGCATCAATGCTAACCACAAATACGTTTAAGTTTTTGTAAAAACTCGATAACCAAGACACTGTATAAAAGCAAGCCAATAAACTAGTTATTAAACCAAGATATCAAAAGGAAATACTCATATGTCTACCCACTCAAAACAAGCCGTCAAAACCTCGCTTTATGCCTCAAAAGCGCCTCTTGAGTGGGCGGTCACTAACAATGGTACGCTTTATACCGCGCAGATTCCTATCGACGATAAAGGGGAAGTCGTTAGCGGCGGCATTGAAGCGCAAACTCGGCAAACGCTTGAAAACCTTAAACATACGTTAGAGTGTGCTGGCACTGATATGAATTCGGTATTACAAGTGCTGATCTATGTCACCGATCGCGTGTATCTAAAAACGGTCAATCAAGTTTATGCTGAGTACTTTGCCGCCCCTTACCCTAACCGCGCCGCGCTGGTGATAGCGGGTCTTGCGCGCGAAGAGATGCTCGTTGAATTGGTGGTTTATGCGGCAGTCCCTTAAGTTCTAAATGAATCATCTTACATAACACCCTATTTAAACAAATATGAAAATTGGTAGCCTGTTAAATTTTTGATAATCAAGTTAAGGAATATCCTATGTCAGCCACAATCGCACAAACCACTCTCAAACAAGATCCAAGCAAGTCCCTTTATATCAACGGCGAATGGCAAAGTGGCAGCGATACTATTGCCAACATTAACCCATCAGACACTAGCGAAAATATTGGTGACTTTGCGCAAGCTAGCAGCGAGCAAGTCAAAGATGCTATCGCTGCCGCCCGTGCCGCGCAGCCAAAGTGGGAGGCGACGCCACTTGAGAAAAAACAAACTATCCTGCAAGCGATCGGCGATGAGATGATCGCCCGTTGTGATGAGCTTGGCACCCTACTATCTCTAGAAGAAGGCAAGCCTTTTGCCGAGGGTCGCGGTGAGATTTATCGCGCCGGACAGTTCTTTCATTATTATGCCGCCGAAGTGCTGCGCCAAATCGGTGATACCGCCGATTCGGTACGCCCCGGCGTCAAGATTGAGGTCACCCGTGAAGCGGTGGGCGTGGTCGCTATTATCTCGCCTTGGAACTTCCCAACTGCCACCGCCGTTTGGAAGATCGCTCCCGCGCTAGCCTTTGGTAATAGTGTCATTTGGAAACCAGCCAACTTAACTCCTGCCAGCGCGGTGGCTATGGCGGAGATTATCCACCGCCAAGGTCTGCCAGAGGGCACTTTTAACTTGCTATTAGGTGGCGGCTCCTCAGTCGGTGACGCGCTCATTAACTCAACTGATATCGATGCCGTCAGCTTTACTGGATCCGTCCCCACAGGTCGAAAAGTTGCTGCCGCTACCGCGCCGAACTTTGTGCGTTGTCAGCTAGAGATGGGCAGTAAAAACGCTCTCGTTATCGCAGATGATGCCGATCTACAAGTTGCTATCGATGCCGCGGTGGCTGGCGCGTTCGGCGGCTCTGGACAGAAATGTACTGCCTCCTCGCGCTTGATTGTGATGGACGGTATTCATGATGCTTTCATTGATGGCGTTGTAGCCAAAATGAAAACCCTAAAGGTCGGTCATGCGCTCGATGACGGTATCTTTATGGGGCCAGTCGTCGATGACAAGCAATTAGCCTCCAACATGGATTGGATTGAGAAAGCCAAACAAGCGGGCGCACATTTAGCCTTTGGGGGTGAGCGTTTAGAGAGGAAACACGATGGCTATTATATGGCCCCAACGCTGTTCACTGAGACCGATAATAGCTGGGATATCAACCAAGAAGAAGTGTTTGCGCCGCTCGCTTGCGTCATGCGCGCCAAGGATTTAGAAGAAGCGATTGCTATGACTAATGACACCCGTTTTGGCTTGACCGGCGGCATCATCACCCAAAGCCTGCGTAATAGCGCGATGTTTAAAGAGCAAGTACAAGCCGGCTGCGTCATGGTCAACCTTGCGACGGCAGGTACCGATTATCATGTGCCGTTTGGCGGTCGTAAACAGTCCAGCTTTGGCCCACGTGAGCAAGGCCAATATGCCAAAGAGTTTTATACCATTGTCAAGACCGCTTATCAAAAGGCGTATTAATAGGATAAAGGATAATCGGCGTATTTTGCGTAGGGTGGGTTAGTTTTTCAAACTCTCGCAGAGAGTGCCGATAAAACGTAACCCACCACTTTAGATATAAATTGTTAAATATCGGTGGGTTACGCTGCCGCTAACCCACCCTACGACTTTTCCAAGTTTAAAAATTAGCACAAAAGGACACGGATATGTACCAAGACCATATCGTCATCGACGGCTTGCAATATAGTAACTGGGATCGCGACTACTTCAAGATGCTACAAGCCAGCGGCATCAATGCGGTACACGCCACCTTGGTCTATCACGAAGACGCGCGTCAAACCATGACCCGCTTTAGCGAATGGAATCGCCATTTTGAACAAAACAGCGATCTGATCTTGCCCGTCTATGAGGTCAGCGATATCAAAACCGCAAAAGAGCAAGGCAAAGTCGGTATTTTCTTTGGCGCACAAAACTGCTCGCCTATCGATGACGAGATCGGTCTTATTAGCGTGATGCGCCGTTTAGGCTTGCTGATTATGCAGCTCACTTATAACAATCAAAGCTTGCTAGCAACGGGCTGTTATGAGTCGACCGATAGCGGCGTGACCCGCTTTGGCCAGCAGGCGATAGCGGAGATGAACCGCGTCGGTATGATTATCGATATGTCGCACAGCGCTGAGCAATCAACGCTTGAAGCGATAGAAATCTCCTCGCGGCCCATATGTATTAGCCATGCCAATCCTACTACTGCCCATGATGCGCTACGCAATAAATCAGACACCGTTATTAGCGCTTTAACTCAAGCGGGCGGACTATTGGGGTTTAGTTTATACCCGTTTCATTTGCCCAATGGTAGCGACTGCACGCTAAACGACTTTTGCAGCATGATTGCTAATTGCGCGGATAAATACGGCGTCGAGCACTTAGCTATTGGTAGTGATTTATGCCTTAATCAGCCCAAATCCGTGCTGGAGTGGATGCGCAATGGTCGCTGGTCAAAGGCGATGGATTATGGCGAAGGTAGTGCTAATAATTCAGGCTGGCCGGATAACTTGCCTTGGTTCGCCGGCGAAAAAGGTATGGAAAATATCTATAACGGCCTGCTTAAGCACGGTTTTAATGGGACTGATGCGGGCAAAATAATTGGTCAGAACTGGTTTGACTTTTTAGAGCAAGGATTAAAGCCTTTATCCTAAATTTTTGATCTTCAAATTTAGCAAAGTGACGATTTAGTGCGCTATTTTAATAAACCATTTCAATATGTTATTTCAGTACGCTACTTCATTACGCTATAAGGCATTAGATGTTTTGAGCGTTAAAGATTATTTAGAGTTAAAGACTATTTAGATTGGCATCATTAAATACAGAGTTTCATTAAAACTTGCGGTAAATTCGCTTGATGCCGCTCTGATTTAACTTAACGCATAACGATATCATGACAACTACAGGAAGCCAGACTATGGCCGTTATAAAGGGACTTAAACCAGACGAGCTAGGACGCTCAACCTCAACTCCGCCAGTAGTAGAGAATACCGATACTTTGGGACTAAAAAACCCTGCTTTTTGGTACAGCGGCGGTTTTATTACGGTATTTGTATTGATGGCAATTTTTGCTGAAGAGCAGCTAGCAGCAGTCGTCAATATCGCTTTTACTTGGTCAGCGGATATCTTTGGGCCTTTTTGGCAGATACTATTATTAGCTACTTTTGTGATTGCTCTAGCCGTCGGTGCGGGTCGTACGGGTCGGGTGATTTTGGGTAACTTGCCAAAGCCTGAAATGGATAACTTTAAGTGGATGGCGATCTTATTCTGTACGCTACTAGCAGGCGGCGGGGTATTTTGGGCCGCGGCTGAGCCTATCGCGCATTTTGTTTCAGCGCCGCCAGTTTATGGTGAGGCATCAGATCCGCAGCAGCGGGCTTTTAATGCTCTGTCACAATCTTTTATGCATTGGGGCTTTTTGGCGTGGTCGATTGTCGGTAGTTTGACCGCTATCGTGGTTATGCATTTGCATTATGATAAGGGTCTGCCGCTTAAGCCGCGTACGCTGTTGTATCCTATGTTTGGCGAGCGCGTACTTACGGGACAGATTGGCGCGATTATTGATGCTTGCTGTATCGTGGCGGTGGCTGCCGGCACTATTGGCCCTATTGGGTTCTTGGGTTTGCAGACCAGCTATGCTTTAAATGAGCTTTTTGGTATTCCTGACACCTTTGTCACGCAGCTGATTATTATTATTTTCGCGATTATTCTTTATACCATCTCCGCTATTAGTGGCCTTGCGCGTGGTATGCAGCTGCTTAGCCGCTTTAACGTTATATTAGCGGTCGCGCTGATGTTGTTTATTCTACTCCTTGGGCCGAGTAACTTTATCGTCAATGGTTACATCCAAGGTGTCGGCACCATGGTACAAAACTTTATCCCAATGGCGACATTCCGCGGCGATGAAGGCTGGCTTGGCGGCTGGACAGTGTTCTTTTGGGGCTGGTTTTTGGGCTATGGGCCAATGATGGCGATCTTTATCGCGCGTATCTCGCGTGGTCGTACCATTCGTGAGCTGATTACCACCGTTTGTATTATCGCGCCGCTCGTCACTTGCTTTTGGTTCACCGTAGTCGGAGGTTCAGGACTTGCTTTTGAGATTGCTAATCCTGGTAGCGTCAGTACCGCTTTTGAAGGCTTTAACTTACCCGGCGCGCTATTAGCGATTACCCAGCAGCTACCATTTCCTTTGATAATATCGATCTTGTTTTTGATTTTGACCACGGTGTTTATTGTCACCACAGGCGACTCAATGACTTATACCATCAGTGTGGTTATCAGTGGTGAGCGCGAGCCGAATGCCATGATACGCAGCTTTTGGGGCGTGATGATGGGGGTTACCGCTATTGTGCTAATATCACTAGGATCTGGTGGCGTCAGTGCTTTGCAATCATTTATCGTGATTACCGCGGTGCCAGTGTCTTTTATCTTATTACCCTCATTATGGAATGGGCCGCAAATCGCTAAGCAAATGGCACGTGATCAAGATCTCTACCGTCCCAATCGCGTTGAGACCGATCATCTGATAGCCGAACAAAAACTGCAACAACAAGCACTTATAAAAGAACCCGAGTAACTCTAAAGCGTTTAGCCAATAATCACTATTTCAGCCGATACTCTAGTGATGCAATTTGCTACTACAGTATCGGTTTAATACACCACTTAGTATGGGGGCATTATGAATTTATATCCTAGCGATGATTATAGTATTGATCATAGTATTAGTAGCATTGAGCTGGCAAAACGTTGTTTACGTGCTCCTAGCGTAGTGATGAACGCTGAGAGACTAGGCGCTATGCATCAGACGCGTATTAGCTTTGTGCGTACGCTGCTGCGTAAAATAGATAAAGAAAAATGGACACTCAAGACCTATTTATGGGACTTAGATGATAATGGTTATGGCCAAGTCATCTACCGCTTGCAGACTGATGAGCACGTTTATCATTTAGTAGTGTTCTGTAATGAGCTGGCAGATGATGAGCGTAATGATCGAGTGATTGCGCAAAAATGGGACGTCACCTTTGGGCTAGTTTATGGCGAGATTGGCCAAGAGCTACTCGATAAGCTCAAAGCTAATGTGCCTTTGCAAGAAGCCGGACGCAACTCCAATATGGTGATGGTGCTAGCGCGCGCTAATAAGAGTATGCGCGTCTTTGAGCATATTGTCTCCTCCTTAGCGACAGGTCAGCAGCCTGATTTGGAGGTGTTGGCACAAGTGGGTTATATCCTGCGTACCACCGCTGTTTATGGCAATGGTAAGTTTGGTATTTATGATTTTGAGCCGCTTAATCATAGCGAAGATTTTAATCAATCCTTTCGCGCGCAGATGTGCGCCGTCTACCTATTACGTGAATTTAGTCTCGATTGGGTCGATTATCTGGCGCATAAACGCGGCGGTGATAAAGCAGTGACGCTGCACCCTGACATCAAGCGTTACTTAGGTATTGGCAATGCCACCGGTTTAGGTATGGCACCTTATTTGATTAATCATCCCTGCATTGTTGATCAGTGGCTGACCACTCGCGAACAGGCACTGCAAGCTACGCTAGTCAATGAGATTAATTCCAAAAAGCTCGCTTATTTTTCTAGTTTACTAAGCCGCGCCATTGAGCATTTTAGTCAAATCGTGACTATTAATGAGCCACAAGTACTACGCAATGAGACAGTGGTTAAAGAGCTGACGCTACTACAAAATAATTTATTGACGATGATAAAAGACCATCAGACTTGGGCAGACTTTTTGCAAGCTCATAAGGACTTAAGTTATGAGAGTCAGGAGGTCATTATCTCTTGCTTGATGGAGCTGTATCCTGAAGAGGTGGATGCTTTTGAAGAAGATATCAATGCTGACGAGAGCCTATCACTGCCCAAAGCCAAAACCATTAACGACTTATTAGCGCTATTAGAGAGCCGCTATCAGTGGGCAATCAATATTGACTTTGATGAGCCGGATAATAGCTATTGGTTTTGGTATCGCTCGATTGATAAAGAAGAGCCGCGCATGGGCGTACGTGGACAAGAGCCGGGCGCGGATCGTGAGCTCTCTTTGGACATTGCCCGTCAAGTTAACCGCTTATATCAGGCGGTAAAACAAGCCCCCGCTGAGCAGCTTATTACTGAATTTGTACTAAAACAGCCCAAGTACCGCGCTATCACTAGACGCGTTTGGACCATGGGTAATAAGGCTATGGGTGATATTCAGATGAATGTGCTGCAAAAAGATACCTTGCCTATTCACCTACTGCGCTGCAAGCTATCGATGTTTGGCGCGACCAAGTTTGATCCGCGCTCTGATCGCTGGGTGCGCGTTACCTTATTTCAGGGCGCGCCACTATTTGATGAGGTGCATAGCGATGAATGGCTGTTTCCGCTATTGCCTACTTTGCCTCTAACGCCAGTACCTACGCCTACCCTAACCCCTGCTTTGGCCGCTGCCGAGGCCAATGGATCGCTACCAACCACGGAGGAGCTATGATCGTCTCACGCAATGAAATCGTCAGCACTGTTTATAAAGCCTTTAGCGGTATGCATCGCGAAGTGGGCGAAGCTGATTTAATCGCCACTATGGTCGCTGAATTGCAAATGGCGGGGCTTAATGGCGTTGAGCAGTTTAATAATGCCACGCCGTTTATATTAACAGAACAAGATACTCCTATTGATATCGTATCTGAGAGAGCAGGCGAGATTCGCTTTAATTTGCATAGCAGTAGCTTAGCTTGTCACTTGCCGACCATTATGGACTACGCTTTAGAAAAGATGGGTGATTTGGCTCATTATAAGATTTATATCGAGAACTGTCATAATCGCTGGCTAGCCTATAGCGAGCTGGTCAATTTATCGACAAAAGGCATGGCTTGCCTTGCCAAATGGGACAATGGTAGCGCGCCCAAACATACTTTATTTACTTTAAATAAAGGATTTACTTATCCAGATATTTATTTTTTTAATGCCGTGCAGGCCAATTACAATACCAATGATATGGTGATTGAATTAGCAACCTCTAATTTTGATATCGAAAACGAAAGCCGAGATTTTGATCATAAAATCTCAACCGATGAGCTGTTTGCCAAGCATCAGCGCGCTTGGAAAGAGGGTATCTACGTTGATGATAAGCAGTGGGCTATTCTCAAACAAACCGCTACGGCGATCTTAGTAGAAAATAGTGAAGCCTCACATAAAGGCGCAGGCGGGGTGTGATATAGCATAACCCTAAAGCTCTATTCATTGGTTAAAATTGTCAATATGACCCTTACTAAGCTTAGCGTTTAGTAAGGGTTTTTTTGAGCCCAAACCAGCGCTCTGAGATAAATTAATAACTAAGGTTCTGTGATTATAGTTTTGTAAATATCAATATATTAATTAACACTTAATCTACAGACTGCCTGCGATGCGCCCTCTATTCTTTTATTATCATCCGCCAGCGAGAAGCCAGCATGTCTACTTTAACTTTAACCATCAACAACCAAGACTACTCCTTTGATGATCTTGATCCACGCACTACCTTACTTGACCTGTGCCATCAGCATCTACAGATAACCGGTCCAAAAAAAGGCTGCGACCACGGTCAGTGCGGCGCTTGTACCATGCTCATCAACGGCGCGCGTATTAATTCTTGTCTAACCTTAGCGGTGATGCATGATGGTGATGAGATTACCACTATCGAGGGCATCGGTATGCCAGCATCGTTATCAGATTTGCAACAAGCCTTTGTCGATCACGATGCTTTTCAGTGCGGCTACTGTACACCGGGGCAGATTTGTTCGGCGACAGCGCTGATTGAGGAGGTCAAACAAAACTGGCCAAGCTATGTGACTAGCGATTTGCAAAACCCCAACGGCTTATTAGTACAAGAGATTGCCGAGCGTATGAGTGGCAATATTTGCCGCTGCTCGGCCTACCCCAATATTATCAAGGCTATCTCACAAGTTCTAGAAAACGAGGTGAGTAAACAGACGGATAATAGCTCTACTCCTCAGACAGACGCCAAAACAAGCTCTCAAGTCACCGGAATTTGGTCACCGCCGCCAAGCGAGACCCAGCTGAGCAATCAATCGACGGCTAATAAAAATAATATCAATAGCGCTAATGCTTTGGGAGGCCGTTTATGAAACGCTTTGACTATGTCCGTGCCAGCGCTCCTAATGAAGCGGCCAGTGCCATAAACAGTAAAAATGAGAGCTTTATCGCTGGGGGTACTAACCTGCTTGATTTGATGAAGTTTGAGATTGAGACGCCCATCAAGCTTGTCGATATCACCCGCCTAGAGCTTGAGCAAATTGAGCGCACGGAAGACGGCGGCTTGCGTATCGGCACTTTAGTCACCAATAGCGATTTGGCCGCGCACCCTGAGGTGATTGCTCATTATCCAGTATTATCGCGCGCTATTTTGGCTGGCGCGACAGGCCAGCTGCGTAATAAAGCCACCACTGGTGGTAATTTTTTACAGCGGACTCGTTGCTACTATTTTTATCAGCCTGATAGTCCCTGCAATAAACGCGAGCCTGGCTCAGGTTGCCCGGCTATCAATGGCGAAAACCGCTCTTTGGCTATCTTAGGCACCAGCGATTCTTGCATTGCTCAGCATCCCTCCGATATGGCGGTGGCTATGCGTCTATTGGATGCCACTATCGAGACCGTCAAAGCTGATGGCTCGACTCGGCAAATTCCTGTAGCAGATTTTTATGTGCTGCCAAAAGATACCCCGCATATCGAGACGGTATTAGAGGTGGGCGAATTGATTACTCATGTCGTGTTGCCTGCGCCGATCAAAGGCATACATACTTATGACAAAGTGCGCGACCGTGCTTCTTACGCTTTTGCCTTGGTGTCTTGCGCGGCAGTGATAAATAGCGATGACAATGGTCAATTAACCATGGTACGTCTAGCATTTGGTGGTATCGGCACCCAGCCTTGGCGCAACGAAGCGGTAGAGGCTTTATTGACCGGTACGGATGGCAATGCAGACGTTATCGCGCAAGCCGCTGATTTATTATTAGGCGAAGCCAAAGGTAGCGGTCAAAATAACTTTAAGATTGCGCTCACTCGCCGTCTTCTTAAGCAAGTTATTAATCGCGCGCAGGCCAGCAGCCGTTTATCATCGAATAAGGGAGCATAATCATGTCAGTATTGGATACTTTATTACCCAAAGAGCCCACCAACAAGATGATGATGAATGAGCCTGTCGATACCTTGTTTGATAAGACCGCAAGCCAGCTGGTTGGCAAGCCTATCAATCGTGTTGATGGCCCCTTAAAAGTGAGTGGTCAAGCCCCTTATAGCGCAGAGTTTCATCTAGACAATCAAGCCTATGGGGTATTAGTTGGCGCCACGATCGCTAAAGGCGAGGTCAGAGAGATTGATACCAGTAGCGCTGAGTCTATCCCCGGCGTTATCAAAGTCGTCACTGACCCTGAGCATTTTTTGCGTAATGGTCAACAAGGCGGCGCTATGCAGGCACCTACTCAAGGGGCAAATGAGGTATTTTATCATGGGCAGCCTATCGCGGCGGTCATTGCTGAGACTTTTGAGGCGGCAACAGAGGGCGCAAAAGCATTAAAAATCAGCTATAAAGATAACACCGAGCTTGCAGCCTTAGATTTTAATAAAGAGCTGCCCAAAGCCCATGATGTCGATGAGTCGGGCGGTTCTGATAAAAATGCCAAACAAGGTAATCCGGAACAAGGACTAGCTGACGCCGAGATGACCCTCGATCGCTTTTATCATACCCCCAGTCAAAGTAACTCTCCGATGGAGCCGCACGTAACGCTTGCGCATTGGGAAGACGATAAGCTGATTATGTACTCCTCCAATCAGATGCTCTCCTCTTGCAAAAAACAAATCGCCGATGCTCTAGATATGGACGCTGATAAAGTGCAATTAATCGCCAAATATGTTGGTGGCGGCTTTGGTAGTAAGCTTGGTATCTCTCCTGAGTCTATCGCAGCAGCTATTTCTGCTAAGGAATTACAACGTCCGGTACTCATCGTTATGAGCCGCCCGCAAGTAATGGAGGCCACCATTAGACGCTCCAACACGCGCCAGCGCATCGCTATCGGCTGTGATAAAGACGGTATTATCGATACTATGATTCATGAGACCATCTCTAGTAACTTGCCCGGTGAGAGCTTTTTTGAGCCAGCAGCTTTGTCTACCCATTACCTTTATCGCGGCGAAAATCGTCTGGTAAACTATCAAAAGGTGGAGCTCAATCAAGTGCTATCAGGCTCAATGCGTGCTCCTGGAGAAGCGGTCGGTCAGATTGCGATGGAGTGCGCGATGGATGAGTTGGCTGAAAAATTAAAACTTGACCCTATTGAATTTCGTCGCCGCAATGAGCCTGAAAAAGACCCTAGCCAAGATATCCCCTTCTCCACTCGTCAGCTGATTGCTTGTATGGAGCAAGGCGCTGAGCAGTTTGGCTGGGATCAACGTATTGCTCGTCCTGCTAGTCGTTTAGAAGGTGATTGGTGGCTAGGGGTTGGCATGGCAGCGGCTTCTCGCGGTAATAATCTAGCGCCTTCTGAAGCGCGAGCTATTTTGCAAGTTGATCATTCCAAAGCGCTTGGCGTCAAAGCCATTATCGAGACCGACATGACTGATATCGGCACCGGCTCTTATACGGTGTTCACTCAAGTCGCCGCTGATATCTTGGGGTTGCCCGTTGATCATATCGAGATGAGTTTAGGCGACACTAGCTTACCGCCGGCAGCAGGTTCTGGCGGTAGCATGGGCGCGGCAAGCTCAGGCAGTAGTATTTATCTTGCCTGTCAGCAGCTGCGGGAGATGCTAGCCAAAAAGGTGGGGCTACACAGCGACACTATTCAAATCGATAACGGACAAATAAAGAAAATCGGCGAGCATAAAGACAGTGTTATGGAGTCAGCGTTAGCCGCAGGCAAGAGCTTGGCTAGCGGCGTGGCAGATAACGCGCTGCATCAGCTTAAAGAGAAGACTGGCTTTACTACCTCTCAGCCAAAACGCGATATTGATGCCGATAATAAAAGTGACAAAGGTAGCTATGACTTTAGTGACTCAAAGTCTTACTCACTAGCCGAGGTCATCGCTAGCTATAACGAGCAGCGAGTCAGCGCTAAAGGCTTTATCTCGCCCGGCAAAAACGGTAAAAGTCATCGTCAAGCCTCTTATGGCGCTAATTTCGCTGAGGTGGCGGTGCATAAAGTCACTGGCGAGATTCGCGTCAAACGTATGACTGGCGCGTTTGCTGCTGGTCGTATTCTTAATCGTAAGACCGCGACTTCGCAGTGTTACGGCGGTATGGTGTTTGGTATAGGCTCAGCGCTGATGGAGCAAGTCATTTATGACAAGCGCGATGGTCGCCTGTGTAATCACGATTTGGCGGAATATCATGTGCCCGTCAACGCTGATGTACCGCAGCTCGATGTCATTTTAGTCGAAGAAGATGATCGTTATACCAATCCTATGCACATTAAGGGGATTGGCGAGACTGCTATCTCCGGAGCCGCTGCCGCTATTGCTAATGCCATCTATAATGCTATTGGGGTACGGGTCTATGACTTCCCTATTACTTTGGACAAAATCTTAGCCGATATGCCTGAGTAGGGATAGCTATGAACCAAATCGCTGATATTCTTAGCCTTGCTGCTGACGTACAAAAAAATGACGTTGATGCGGTGCTAGCGACGGTCGTGCATACGGAAGGTTCCGCTTATCGCAAGCCCGGCGCGATGATGCTGATTTGCGCGGATGGTCGCTCGGTGGGCATGATTAGTGGCGGCTGCCTTGAGCCGCATATTATCAAGCGTGCTTTTTGGCTGACCCGCAATGGTGCAAGCGTGCAAGTGTATCAAACCGGTGATGAGCAACGGAGCGAGCAAGATGATGGGCTAAGTAGCCCCTCATATTTAGAAAATGAGTTAAATTTTGGTTTAGGCTGCAATGGTAAAGTTCATGTCTTATTTGAGTGTTTATCTTTGGCTATGCCTTATTTACAATTGATCAAAAAAGTCCGGCAAAATGCCCAGCCTGCTACTGTCGCCACTTTAATCCGCTCTAACAGCTCTAAGATAGCAGTAGGAATACGAGTTCATTTAAACGGCAGTTTTTTAGATGACAGCATAGCCTTAGAACCCATAGCGCAGCCCATCATTGATCAATTAGCGGCTTACAAAGTCAGTAAAAAACAAGCTGACTATCTCGTGATTAAAGGCTCTGATCCAAGTGATGATAACCCAAGTGTAAATGTGCAAAGCGAGTGGCTAGTACAGCGCTTACAACCCCAGATTCGGCTACTAATTTGCGGTGCAGGCAACGATGTCATGCCGTTAGTGACCATGGCAAAGCTGCAAGATTGGCACGTTACAGTAGTGGATAGTCGCGTGCAATACGCGACTCGCCAGCGTTTTTCGCAAGCCGATGCTGTGCTCTCATTACCTTTGGAGGACAGCGAAACCTTGCTTGAGCTAAGCCATAACGCAGCAGTAGCGCTAATGTCGCATAGTCTCAGCCAAGATCGCGCCCGTTTAGCTGTCTTACTCAAGCATCCTGAGAGCTTTATCTACCTTGGACAACTAGGGCCTCGTTATCGTACTAAGCGTTTAATTCGAGAGATTAGCTCGACTTGTGACAACCCTACGATATTAGCAGACGGTATCAATCAATTACATTATCCTATCGGTTATAAGCTCGGCGGTGATGGCCCCGAAGCCTTGGCATTAAGTATCATGGCGCAAATTAGTGCGGTGGTTTATGAGCAAATAGCAGTCAATAGAGAATTAGCACAGCCAAAACCCTCATCGAAAGCAAAAAAGCTTGCCAACGCAGTCAATTATGAATAATGGCGACATACCTTTAATGACCCAAAATCACGCGGTTATTATTTTAGCCAGTGGTCTTAGTCAGCGATTGGGTCAGGCTAAGCAGCTGCTACCCAAAAATGGCAAGCCGTTAATTCATTATATGACTAATTTAGCTTTAGCTAGTCAAGCAAAAACTGTCATTATCGTTATTCCTCAGCATAATACAGCCATTCACTCTACGATTAATAAGCTAATATCACAGCATTCAACCCTGCAAATTATTAATAACCCAAGCCCACAAATAGGAATGGCGCAAAGCTTATCTCTAGCTATTGATACTTTAAAGGTTCAGCAAAACTTAGCTATTAAGCGCGTATTGATTATGGGCGTGGATCAAGTACTATTAGACGCTAAACATTTAAACCAGCTTCTAGCAAAAAACAATTTAGTCGTCGCTAGTCGCTATCCAAGCTTAGATGACAATTACGCTCTTAATGATTCTAAGAGTGACATTATCGGTCTACCGATAGTGATTGATTATCAGTTATTAAAGTCATGGCAATCTTCATTAAGTGGCGATAAAGGCTTACGACATTTGATTAGAGCTTTGCCTGCTGAGCAAATTAGTAGCGTGGATAATTCACAGCTAAGCTATGATATCGATACGCCTTGGCAATTGGCTTATGCTCAAACGCAAGGTTGGCTTGATTGCTAATTAACTATATTAACAATCGCTCCTACGAAACCCACAATATCCTTACTGAGAGCCTTATCATTATCTGTCAAAATATAAGCGAATTCATAAAAAAGGATGACTTATGACTAAGATTAACAAATCGATATTAGCTTCTATCGCTATTCAACAAAAAACTTGCACTTGTTCTAAATGTGGTTGTAGCAGTGAAGCCACTTGCCAAAAATGTGATAAATGCAGTAAGTGCTGTACTTGTAGCTTATAACTATAGCTGCTAAACAAGCTTAGTAAACACAGCAAAGCGTTGTAGATAATTCTCTAGAACGCTTTTTTTGAGTCCGCTGTCCGCTACCGCTGCTAATTTGTTATAGTGAAATCTGACATTAATAATAGCTTTTAATAGCAACTGTTAATAATCAATAAGGCATGTGCTCGTTTTAATGAGGCAAAGTAAACATGCCTAAAATCAGCAGAGAGTTTTTCCATTTTTGAGGACAGCTTATGACTAGCGAACCGCACATTTTAGCTTGTATTGATGGCTCGACCGTCACCCAATCCGTCTGTAGCTACGCGGCGTGGTATGCCAGTCGTTTAAATTTACCAGTAGCCTTACTTAATGTCGTCGATGTGCCAGTTTCCTCAAGGCGCGACTTATCTGGCACCATCGGTATCGATAGTCGGCAAATTCTGCTAGAAGAGCTGACGCAATTGGATGAAAAAAGAGCTAAGGTGGTCAACAGCTATAGCAATGCGCTAATCGAAGACGTCAAAAGCCATATCACCAATAACTTTGATGTCGAGGTAAAAGCTTATAGACGCCGTGGTAAACTGCTGCCCGCCATTGAGCATTTTAAAGATGAAAATCGCGCTATTGTATTAGGACGCCGCGGTACCGATCATCAAAACGATCGCCTCAATATCGGTAGCCAAATCGAAACCGTCACTCGCGCCTCAAATCGCCCGATCTTAATTTGCTCCGAGCAGTTTAATACGCCTGCCTCTTATCTGATAGCTTTTGATGGCAGCAAGACGGCGATCAAAGCAGTAGAGAGGGTCGCAGCTAGCGAGCTATTAAAAGGTATGCAAGGTCATATTGTGATGGTGGGCCGAGATGATGCTAATGCGAAAAATAGCTTAGCTAAAGCTACTGAGCAATTAAGCCAAGCTGGCTTTAGCATCAGCGCGCATCATTTACCTGATGATAAGGTAGTTGAGAGTTTATTACAGTTTCAGGCTAACAATGCTCTCGATCTTATTGTCATTGGCGCTTATGGCCATTCTAAATTTCAGCAGTTATTTATCGGTAGCACGACTACTAAGCTGATTACCAAAACCTTATCGCCGATACTGTTACTGCGCTAATCTTTATTTAAACAGCTGCCTGATGCTGTATTTAAGCTGCTTGAATAGCTGTTGATACTCATCACTACTACTATCGGTAGCGCTTAGACGTCCATAGCGTAGCTGTCGATAGTAGCTTTTAATCTCGCCCAAATGCTGCTTATTTAGTTTAATAGCTTCATTGCTCTCTAAACGCTCAAGCCAAGCCAGCTGCCCCTCGTTATCAGCACGAGCTAACGCTTTATCGCGCTTAGCTAAACGCTTTGAGAGCTTCATAAAGGGTCGATCTAGTGGATGCCAAAGCTTACGGCGACGATACCATATCAGCACTACTATAAGTCCCATCACCGCAATAGCGCTAGCGGCAAGCCAAGCGATTTGCTCCGTAATAGAGCGGATATTGAACCATTTTAGTAGCGATCCGGCCTGCTTGTCTTGATCATAACCGACCACCTCTCTTTGCCAATAGTAGCTTGCTTGATCTGATAAACGTCTTAAAGTTTGTAGCATTTGGTACTGCTGATAGCTGATTTGCGCGCGCGCGCCATCACCAAACATACTAGCGCCGCGTGCTTGCGTCAAAGCGTCCATCCCTTGCTCCACTCGCTCTGGCGCCACAAAAGCTGTCGGGTCAACGCGCACCCAGCCTTGGCCCTCAAGCCAAACCTCGCTCCAAGCGTGGGCGTCCATTTGCCGCACCTCCCATACCGTACCGCCGCGACTCAGCTCGCCACCTTGATAGCCGGCCACTACCCGTGCTGGAATACCAGCGGCGCGCATCATAAAGGTAAAGCTTGAGGAATAATGCTCACAAAATCCGGCTTGGGTTTCGAATAAAAAACTATCGATGCGATTATCACTGAGCCGTGGCGGCGATAGTGTATAGCGAAACTCGTCCTTATTGATCCAGCTTTGGATAACTTGCATGTAGCGCACAGGATCTGAGCCTGCTTGTACAAACAGCTGCTTAGCAAGGGCGCGCGTTTTTGTATTACCGGTGGCAGGCAAAGTTAAATTAACCTCGCGGCCGACCTCATCAAGTAGCGGATCTATCTTTATAGGGGTATAACGCAGCACCTCATAACGCAGCTGCTCAGTCACTGGTTTATTGTTTAATAAGGTAAAATCTGAGGTCAGACTGATACCTTGCTCTTGGGTAAAAGGATAATCAAGCCCAAATAGCCACTGCTGCTGGGTGGGCTCCAAGATCACCTCATACTGGTTAGGTGCCAGTTTTACCGCATCGGCAGCGGTCGCCAACGACTGTTCGAGCCACTGCGGCGTTTGCCGATTAGACTGCCATTGCCACGGCTGCTGTATGCGCTGATTGGGACGCCAAGTCACCCCATCAAAGTCGCTAAACACTAAGCCTCGCCAATATAGCTCACTTTGCTTCGGGCGAAATTCATCAAATTCAACGCGAAAGGCCAGTTCGGTCGATTGGCTCAAATTAGCAAAATCGCCTGGCGACATACTATCAGAGACGCCAGTAGTTGCTTGGCTTGAGGACAGCTGTACTGACCATAACGGCGGCAGACGCGGAAAGAATAAAAACAGCACTATCAATAAAGGTAGCGCCGATACGCCTAACACGCCAAGCGTACGTAAGCGGCCATCACCGCGAGTATTACCATCATCATTAAGCGCAATAAAAGCTAGTAATACTACCAAAGTAGCGACTATCGCCTCTATGGTGGTCAAAAGTCCTTGATCTAATAAGAATAAACCGGCGATAACAAACAGCGATAAGTTCAGTACTACATAAGCGTCGCGGCGCTTATAAAGCTCCCAAAGCTTACTGATTAGACACAGCAGCAAAAAAGCCACGCCCATATCGAGACCAAAAGAAGTGCCATAAGTGAGCGATAAACCTGCTAAGCCGAGCAAAAACCCTAGCATCTGCATCGCTTGATAATAACGCTTTAAGCGCTTGGGCTTGAACCTAGCTTTGATAACAGGCAGCTGCGCGCCAATAGTAATAATGCCAAAACCTATCAGCCATAGAGGCAGATAAAAAGCGTGCGGCAAAATAACAAACAGCTGGGCGATCAATACCCAATAATAAGCGGGTAGTGATAACAGCCGCTGATACCATTTATTCTTAGTAACCTCGTCATCACCGCGCTCATCATTTACTAAGCGAGTAGAGATCAGTTGACCATAAGCGAGCCGCTCAAAGCTAGCGTCGCTACCATTAATAGCTTTCATAGGGTCTGGTTGGCTAGCCAAGCTTTGCGGCGAGCGTTTTTTACTGGAGAATAAGTTAAATAAACTCATGGGACTTGCGCCAACCTTAGCAAACAGGCTTGCGCGAACGCATCGCCTTGCCCTATAACGGCAGCGTTTGGCGCATCATTAGGTAGTTGCAGCTGAAACGGTACCTCACTCTGAGCTAAGGTAAGCACCCCATAAGCCAATTGCGAGAGTTTTTGTTCATGAGTCAGCGCTGGCATATCCTCGTAAGCTAAGCGCTGCTCGTAGCCAACAGGATCAGCGAAATGCTTGGTAAACATGCCCTGCCCGCGCGCCACATGCGCCCAAGAGACTCTCGCTAACGATTCACCAGCGATATAATTATCGAGACGCTCAAAGTCATCTTGACCTTGAGTGTACTGTCCACCAGTGGGCAAATCGGCATTATTAGCGGCTAGATACTGCGCTTGCCATTCAAAGGTTTCAGGTTTTGGATAGACCCAAGCGGGGCGCGCGAAATAAACGTAGGACCAAGCGCGCATAATTCCTAATGGATAAACGGTTTTGATTTGCAAACGTGGCAGCTCAAGCTTACCACGCTGATGAGTCGCTACTGGCAGACGTATAATTTGCTCATCTTTTAGACGAGGGATTAATAGTGAGGCTGGCGGTAATGTGGAAAGCGGAGTTGATGATAACGAATTTGATAATAAGTTAGGTAGCGCGTCTAGCTGTTTATTAACTGATTTTTGGCTATGTTGTTTGTTTTTTGGCTCAAAGCTGACCAGTAGCTGACGCCTAGGCTGACGGCTTTTATTGAGCAGCTGCACCGTTACCCAAGCCGGCTCGCCTGCCTCAGCCATGGTCACCTCAAGCAGTCTTACTTGCAGTCCTGATACATGGGCAAAAGTGACATGAAAGCTAATTAGCCAAACACTTACTAGATAAAAACATAGTCCCAATACCAAGTTATTGCCGTAATTAACACCGGCGATAAAGGTAATGGTAAGTAGCAACACAAACAGCATACCCTCGCGGCTAAAAAAAATATAGACATTACGCAAGTTAAGGGTAGCACTGTCGCTTTTAGGCGCGCGCTTGGCAAACCAGTGACTGAGCATTGCCGCTAAGGGCTGTTTTATGGTCTGAGGCAAAATGGTCATATTCACCCTATAAAGTGAGGGTAGTCTAAACAGTTATCAGACGACTACAGCGACTTCGGCCATAATGCGCTGAGCTATAGTCGATGGTGCCTGGCCACTTACTGCATTGGCTGATACAAATCGCTGTCCTAATCGGTGGTCAGTGACCGCGGCAAATACTGCTTGAATATCCTCAGGCGTCACTTCTTGATGACCTGAGACATAAGCATAAGCTTGCGCGGCGCTTTGTAGCGACAGTACTCCTCGCGGTGATAGCCCATGATAGTCTTGGCTAACACGGGTCTTGGCGACCAAACGCTGTAAGTAGTCGAGTACGGCATCTGCCACATAAACTTGCTGCACACCGCGGCGCGCTAGTAGTACCTCTTCAGTGCTTAGTACTGCTGACAGCTTAGCTAATAGCTCGCGGCGATCTTGTCCGCGCAGTAGAGCGCGCTCCGCCTCAAGCGAGGGATAGCCTAGCGATAAACACATCAAAAACCGATCTAACTGTGATTCTGGTAATGGATACACTCCGGCTTGTTGCAGAGGGTTTTGGGTAGCAATCACAAAAAAAGGCTTTGGTAGCGCGTACGACTGCCCATCTTGGGTGACTTGCCGCTCCTCCATTGCCTCAAGTAGCGCACTTTGCGTTTTGGGACTTGAGCGATTGATCTCATCGGCTAATAATAACTGCGTAAATATCGGCCCTTTACGAAATTCAAAAGCCATCTTCCCTTGGTCATAAAGTGTCATGCCCAAAATATCAGCAGGCAGCATGTCATTGGTGAATTGCACTCGACTAAAGCTTAACCCTAATAACTGCGCTAATCCTTGAGCCAGCGTGGTTTTACCCATACCAGGCAAGTCTTGTAGCAATAGATGTCCTCCGGCTAATACGCAGCTAAGCGCTAGCTTGAGAACTTGCGGCTTATCCAAAACCACCTTATTGAGCTTGCCGAGCAACTGAGCTATTTGTTGTTGATTGTGCTCATAGTTATCAGCGGCCATAGCTTTGGATGAGTGGGCTACTTCTACGGTCATAGGCTTGGTATCATAAAAAAAGAGTGATAAATAATGGCATAAGAGTTATAAATAAGAGCGTTAATAAAGCTTTTATTAAGGCTTATTTATTGAAAATCGGCAGCTGGTTTTTCTGATGCCTCATCTGATATATCTATAGCCTCATTGGTCATCTGACTAGGCTCACTAGCGTCATTGGCTTGGGCATCTGCCACTATCGTTGGCGCACGCAGCGTTGATAAATAAGCGATAACATCGGCGCGTTCACTAGCATCGGGCATCGGATCAGCAAGCATTTTGGATTCTGGCATAGCTTGTTCGGCATCTTTTATATAACGATCTAGCTTTTCGGCATTCCATACCCAGCCTGAGGTTTTCAAGCCTTCGCTATAATCATAATCGTTTAATTGAGCCGCTTTTGCGCCATAAATATTCATCAGCTGCGGCCCTTTTTTATTGAGTCCCGGGGTGAGCTGATGGCACTGAGCGCAGGCCTCTTCATAAATCAAAGCACCGTTATCCGCGTCCCCTTCGGTATACTCTGGCAAAGTTACCGCGGCGCGACTATCCGGCGGCAAACGCTCTCCACAAGCACTGAGTAAAAGCATAGCCGTAACGATAATGCTTATTTGACGCATAACAATAGACATGAGCGGATCTTTTTTTATAATGATAAGGATAGATGGAGGCTTTAATCGATAATGCAAACCTTCTTAGAAAGACTTTTTTAGACTACATTTATAGTACTGCTTGGCTCTTCTAGATAATAGCCTTGCAAGTAGCGCGCGCCCACGCTCCAAGACACTGACATCGTCGCGGCATCTTCGATATAGGGCATTAATACATCGATATTAATCTTATTGACCTCGGTAATGAGCGACTTAACGGTATCCAAGTTATCATCAGTATGAATATCTTCTACATAATTTTTGGCGATACGTATCATATCAGGCTGCACAAACTCAGCAGTATCAAGAGACTTAGTAGTGCTACCAAAATTATGAATAGCAACTCGGCAATTGATCTTACTAAGCGCTGAGAATTGAGATTTTGCTATCGTCAAATGATTACGAATATCTTGCTCATTAAACTGTATAGTCAGCGCCCCTGCCGGACCGCCTACCGCTTTGATAATCTGACTAGCGACACTAGCCAGCTTTTTATCGACTAATGAGGCGCTAGTTAATTGTACCAAAAGCCTTGCTTGAGGATGAGACTTACGTACCTCGCTGAGCTGTTTAAAAGCATTGATAAGCACCCAACGATCTATCTTCTCTAATAAGTTATTAGATTTTGCTACCGACAAAAACTGATCCGGCGTCAATACGGTATTATCAGCATCACCAAGAGGCAGACGCAAATAAACCTCAAAAAAGTCGCTACGATCAAGAGTTATATCGTAGATAGGCTGGAACATTAGCTCAAAACGATTATTGTTGATAGCGTTGACTAAATATTCAGCTAAAGCGCTATCGTCATCGGTCGCATGTTTACTCAAATCATAGAAGTGATAAGCATCCCCTTGATTGCTAGTTTCGATACCGATATGGTGAATAGCTTCAAGCGCACGCGCTAATAAGACCCTTGGCTCAGGAGCGTTTCGATCGATTTTTACCACCCCAATACTCGCCGTAGTACTGATAGTGCGCTTGCCAACGTTGATAAGTGTCTCACTGATACGCTGACGAATGCGTTCAGCTAACTCCTTTAAAGCCTGAGTTGAGGTATCACTAATCAGTACGGTAAATGAGGTATCACTAAAGCGGCTAACCGGATAATCAGCCACCAGCTCATCTAGTAAAGCCGCTATTTGTTTGACAGCGGCATCTACTCCCTCTAAGCCCAAGCTACTACCGATTTTGCCGGTACTATCTAGCTGAATATACAGTAGTCCCGCTTCGCTACCTGACTTAGAGGCTTGGGTGGTTACCTGCTGATGCAAGCTTGCAAGACGCTCCTCAAAGCCGCGGCGGTTCGTAAGCCCAGTCAAGCTATCAATACGCTCTGCTAATGCTAGTTGCTTATCAATATCAGCGCTACTATTGTTTTGTTGAATAATAATTTGGGTCACAGGCTCGCCTTCTAAAGTGGCAGTAGCCAGCTGTAGCTTAACCTCAAAGGTACGGCCCTGTTTAGTCTTACTACTCGAATTAAACTCAACTTGTTCGCGATTGCCTTTATCAAACTGGCGAAGAAAGTGTTTAAACTCTTTTATATTATCAGAGCCCGCTATGAGGTCAATCACTGGCATGCCAATGATGTCATCCATTGACTCAAAGTTAAACAGCTTAAGATAAGGATCATTAGCAAAAATATGAATTCCTTGATCGATATAAGCCACCGCGCTTTTAGAATTTTTAATTAACAGATTAGCGCGCTGCTCAGATTCATTAAGTACTTGCTGCAAAGTAGCGATTTGTCGACGGTTACGCAAATTATCGTGTAACAAGCGAATCGCTAGCACCACTTGTGTTCTCTCATTAGCTACTAATGCTTTCACCATAGTGCCGTCAATGACCATCGGCAATCCATCATCATTACAAGCTGCGTCAGCCAACTCCTCGCTTATCAAACCGATTATCGGTAGATCAATATTATGTTGTTGGACAATACTGACAACATCAGTAAAGCTCAAATCGTACGCTCTACCAAATACTAAGACATCCCAGCTCTGACGTAGCGACTTTAGCAGCTCTTCTTTATCATCCAAAAACCCTAAAGTCACTTCACTATAATAGGCTTTTAATAGATTTATCAAACCCTCAGCGTAGAGCTGATCATCGTCTATCACTAATAAATTCAGAGTGGTCTCGGTTCTCATAAACTTCCTCATAAATTTTGTCACGGCGATTAAGGGGTTTTATTTTACTAAATATCGCAGCTTTTATTTTTTATCATACTAGCACAACTCAATATTAATAAGCATAAATTCATGTTAGCTGCGCTGTTTACAACTAAAGCTTTTATGCGTACTTGTAAACATCTATTGGCACTTTAAAGGGTCGATTAGGTAACTCGCGCACCAGCTTAGGAACTAGATAGCCAGGCAGCTTTGCTAACAGCGCCCAGTATAATTCGATAGCAGCGCGCTCATTGAGGTCAAAATGAGCACCGCCTGCAACTTTATCTAACAGGTGCAAATAATAAGGCAATACGCCTGCGGCAAACAGCCGCTTACTGAGTGCTACTTGCGTCTGTACATCATCATTAATATCACGCAATAATACCGTCTGATTGAGTAAGGTAATACCCGCTGCACGGGCGCGTTGCAGATACTGCGCGGTTAACTCATCAATCTCATTGGCATGATTGCAATGAATAACCATAACGATCTGACAGCGACTGCTCGCTAATCTCTCAAGCAGTGCTTCATCTAAGCGCTCAGGGATGACCACCGGCAGGCGCGTATGCAAGCGAATAGTCGTTATTTGCGCTATAGCTTCCAAGATATCGAGCCACTGAAATAGTCTACGATTAGACACGCTAAGCGGATCGCCGCCGCTTAAGATGACCTCATCAATCTCAGGATGCTTATGAATATAGTCAATGATAGTATCTTGCACTGATGAGTTAGGCAGATTAGCTTGATAGTCAAAATGCTGACGAAAACAGTAGCGACAATGAATAGCGCAGGCTCCTGTCACCGTCAATAGCACTCTAGATTGATACTTATGCAGTAAGCCTTTGGTTGGATTATGCGCATTTTCAGCTAGCGGATCGGCGATATAACCACTGATGGCTAGCTGCTCTTTTTTATCAGGTAGTACTTGTCTGAGTAGGGGATCATTGGCATCGCCTACTCTCATTTTAGCCACAAAAGCGCGAGGAACTCTTAATACAAAATGGCTTGGCACATAAACATCAGCGCGCAGATGATCAAGCTTTAGCAGCGCTAATAGCTCATCAAGCGAAGTTATGGCAGTGGATAATTGTGTTTGCCAGTTTTTTTGTATGATTAAATGGTTTATCATGACAACCTAATACTTTGCAGCTAAAAACCGCCATTATACCCTTATCATCATAGTGTGCTAGTGAGCTCTAAAAATTTAGCTATTTAGTCTGGTTTTTTATTAACGCCTTTTTATCACTACCCTTTATTATTAGCTGTACCTACTAGGAGTCTGTTCTTATGGCAAGTTTTTCTACTAATGAATTCAAAGCCGGTCTAAAAGTAATGCTCGATGGCAACCCTTGCGCCATTATGGAAAATGAGTTTGTAAAGCCCGGTAAAGGGCAAGCTTTCAACCGTGTCAAACTACGTAATCTGCGTAGTGGTAAAGTGCTTGAGCAAACCTTTAAATCAGGAGATAGCTTAGAGGCCGCTGATGTGGTCGATACTGAGATGGATTATCTATACAACGATGGTGAGTTTTGGCACTTTATGGACTCTGAAAGCTTTGAGCAAATTCAAGCGGATAAGACAGCGATGGGTGATAGCATTAAGTGGCTAAAAGAGAACAGCAATGCCACTTGTATCATCACCTTATTCAATGGCGTGCCTTTATCTGTTACTCCGCCAAACTTTGTTGAGCTACAGATTACTGAAACGGATCCCGGCGTACGCGGTGATACTTCAGGTGGCGGCGGCAAACCTGCTACTCTTGAGACAGGTGCCGTAGTTCGTGTGCCCTTATTTGTACAGCAAGGGGAAGTGGTTCGGGTTGATACTCGCACTGGCGACTACCAAACGCGCGTAGGTTAAGTCTCTGTAGATTAAATCTCTTAAATGTCATAATTCAAATAAAAAAGCTTAATCGATTGTCGGTTAAGCTTTTTTATTTGGCTATTTTTTAATGGTTTAAAGCTAGATTAGGATCTCATGGCTTGCTTATACATCAGCCAGTATTGTACTAAGGCACTGAGCTGCTCTTTTTTGAAGGGCTTACTACAATAATCTTGCATACCTACTTGTAGATATTTTTCGCGCTCGCCGTCCATAGCATTGGCTGTCAAGGCAATAATAGGCGGTAAGTCTTCAGCATCGAACATCTCTTGTAGCTTAATGGTGGCCTGAATTCCATCCATAATAGGCATATGATGATCCATTAAAATCACATCATAGCGCTTGGGACTGATACAAAATTCGTCAATAGCTTTTTGTCCATCTGTGACATGAGTGACTATATGACCACTATCACGTAGCGCTTTTTTGGCAATCATAGCATTGACGTTATCATCTTCTACTAGCAGTATCTGACCGCTATAATGCCACTCAGGTTCAACATCGATATGATTAGCTAGTTGCCAAGCGTTATACTGCTCTTTATCGATAATCTTTAGCGGTAACAGCACTTTAAAGGTAGTGCCTTTGCCTACCACACTATTGGCCCAAATATGTCCGCCCATCATCGCTACTAGTGATTTACAAACCGATAATCCCAGACCAGTACCTCCATACAGACGGTGCGTTGATTTGTCTGCTTGATTATACGCATCAAAGATAGCGTTAAGCGACTCTTCTTTGATGCCCACTCCGGTATCGGTAACTTTGATGCAAAAAGTCATCTCATTGTTATCATCAGCCTTATGAACAATCTCTGTAGCGTTAGCTATGGTCATAAAATCGTCACAGTCACAATTTGTTGTGGATCTAATATCGATAGAGACGCGGCCCCCTTCTCGAGTGAATTTGATAGCATTACTCACTAAATTAGAAAGAATTTGTTTAAGTCGTACCGGATCCCCTTCAACGTAGCAATCAAGTTTTTTATCATAATGATAATCTAAGGTTAAGCCGCGCTGAGAGGCCTTACCGGCAAACAAATTAACTACCTCGTTACAAACGGCAGCTAAACTCATGGGCACTTTATCTATGGTCATCTTGCCCGCTTCCACTTTGGAGAGATCCAAAATACCATTGATAATAACCAGTAAATGATCAGTCGATACTTTTATATTATCAATATAGTTTTTTTGTTCATGCGTCAAAGTAGTCTCATCGAGCATATCAATCATACCGATGATACCGTTCATAGGAGTGCGAATCTCATGACTCATGTTAGCCAAAAAATCTGATTTCATATCATTAGCAAGCTTAGCAAGACGTTGCTTCTTTTGTAGCTGTAGAGCATCAGCCGCCATCATAGCAAACTGCTGTAAGTGCTTAGCTTGCTCTTGGGTAAAGTCATAATGAGGCTTTGTGTCCATTAAACATAAGGAGCCTAAACGGTAAACTCTATTATCCTCGTGCAAAATAATGGGCGCGCCAGCATAAAAACGCAAATTAGGATCGGTGGTGACTAAGCTATTATTGATAAAACGTTCATCGACTGATAAATCCTCTACCACAAACACCTCATCAGATAGCACGGTATAGTTACAGACCGCTACACCACGAGTGGTTGTACACACTTTTAGCCCATGCGCCGATTTTAGATATTGTGTCTCCTCATCCATAAAGGTGATAGCCACGATAGGTAGACCAAAAAAAGTCTTTACCAAATTAGTTAGGCGCTCAAAAGTAGGCTCGACATCATCATTAAGCACCTGATACTCATGCAGTTTTGCAATACGAGCTTTTTCGTCTGTAGCTTGCGGATAAGTTGTCAATACGTTCTCCAAAACTAGTGTGAAGTCAAAGGGTTAGCAGCTGCTTGCACCGTTAGCATTTGCAAAGCTTCACTGACCATTATCATAGCAATCACTGAGGTAACCACCACTGCCGAACCGTAACCGCCGCAGTTCAAACCAGCCGCCTGACTACTCTTGTCGACACGTGGCGGTTCAGTGGAATAGACGCATTTGATGCCAAATCTCTCTTTTAGCTGACTGTTAATGCCTTTTTCATGTCGCAGCTTATTACGCAGTCTTGCTAACAAAGGATCTTGATAGCTGTCTTTTAAGTCGCTAACGGTAATTTGGCGTGGGTCTATTTTTCCGCCAGCCCCGCCTGCACAAATCAGCTTTAATTTATTAAACCGGCAATGTAGCGCAATCGCAAGCTTAGCACTCATATCATCGACACAATCTAAGACAATAATAGAGCGCTTATCTGCCAAGGCTTGCTTCATCTGCGCGCGTGTGGGCAGTATTTGTGCAACGTTATCTGGCGTTAAAAAATCATCCATCAGCTGTAGCTCAATCCTTGGATTAATCTCACGCATACGTGCGCCCATTGTCGCGATTTTACTTTGACCAAAGTGACTATCGAGCGCCGGCAGCTGACGATTGACATTGGAGGCAACCAGCACATCCAAATCTACTAAAGTAACGCGACCTACAGCGGTTCGTGCTAAAGCTTCAGCGACCCACGAGCCTACGCCGCCTACACCGATGACATAGATGTGCGCGCGCTCAAAGCTAGTAAATGCTTTGGTGCCATAAAGTTTTTGGGTGCCCTGAAAACGGCGCTGATACTGACTGTCATCAGTCTTTATCTCAGTCGATACTGGTAGATCGCCATCTTGGTTTTTTATAACGGCTTGTTCATTCATTCATTAAAACTCTATTCGTTAAAACGCTATGGATTAAAATATATTTTGTGCCAAAAACTAGTCTATAGATTATTACTCATCTACTTAGTCTAAAGGATAAGGCCAAGACTGAGCCAGACTAGCTATACTATTTTGCCAAAGTTGCCGTGCCAAAAGTGCCTTATCTACCTTGAGTAGCTCACTCAAGCTCTCTAATACCCAAGGCAAATTTGCTGGGACATTACGATTATAGCCTTGCTGATTTTCGTCTTTTTGCCATTCATCATTTGGGCTTTGGCCGCTATTTTTGCCTAATGCCGAGGAATTATCACCACTCGTTTGGCACATAATAGGCGTCATATCCGGACAATCAGTCTCTATCACCAGACACTCGATACCATATTCAGCGACAGCGGCTTGAATGGCGCGGCGTAGTTTTTTGGCGTTGGGGTTGGTTATTTGGCCGGTAACTCCAAGTTTAAAGCCCAATTTAACAAAAGCCTTTGCTTCTTGCTCGCCGCCGCTGAAGCTATGAGCAATACCGCCTAGCGCCTTAGCATCATAAGCATGCTCTTTTAAGATAGCCAAAGCGTCAGCATGCGCTTTACGGATATGCAGCATCACTGGCAGTTGATGCGCCACTGCCATATCCAACTGACTGATAAAAAAACGCTGCTGCTTAGCAAAGTTCTCAGACTTCTTCATCTCTTTAGTAAAAGTATCCAGCCCAATCTCGCCAATAGCAATAGGACGCTGCTCATCAAGCATTTTTGCCATGGCCTGCAGATGCGCTTCGGTATGCTGCTCAATATAAAAAGGATGTAAACCAAGAGCGATATGAGCTTTGGGTACTATCGTATCTAGCTGGCTTGCAGCTACTGACTCTACGCTAGTCTTTTCTGACTTGATCTTGGAGTAACCACTAGACTGCAACTGTGACTGAGACTCAAAAGACCGCTTAACTTTATAAAGCCTATCAAAATGCCGATATAAATAACCGACTAATACTAGATGTTCAACACCATTTTTATAAGCACTTTGCGCCTCAATCTCTCTATCTTCATCAAATACTGGCGCATCAAAGTGAGTATGAGTGTCAATCAAAGGATAACGGCTCTGGGCTTGATGCGCTGCTACAGACTGTGATACATCGGACATAAATGCTTCCTAAGTGGCTTTGTGACTTTGTGGCTTTGTGGCTTTGTGACTGCTAACGTTATTTTGCTACTACTATCAAGATGAAGCGATCTTATACTCGGGCTTGATAATACCTTGTAGCTGGCTAAAAGGAACGACTAAGTCCACTGCATAAGGCTTATTATTGAGCAATTCTCCCGACTGATACACTAAGTGCAGCCCTTGCTGATCTATATACCACTGTTTAGCTAGAGGCAATGGCCAAGCTTCTAGATACTGCTGCTCAACGCCTTGCTTACTAAGCCAAATCTTTTTTGGCGCTTGAAAAGTGTTAAGTAGTTTATCGATATCTGCATCTGTCAATAAAATATCTTCTAAGCTGAGCTGTAGCTTTTTTTGCATATCTAGCATGATGTAGTTAAGCTGCCACTGCTGGTGAGTAGCGCCGCGCTGCTGCGTGGATTCTACTAATAAATAGCCAGTAATTAGCTCGTTGCTATTTTCATGCTCATTAATCGTCAAGTCCGTATTAACGCGCTGATAAATAGGCTGTGAGCTGACTCCTTCGCTACTAAATTCGATTTGTTTTAGTACTGAGGCAACGCTATCTTTGGCAACTTGCTGTTGACTGGCAAAGGGCGTATCTGGCGACAATACTCGCGCTATAGTCTGCCACATGATACCGCTTAGCCAAGGCTGCGAAGGGTTAAACCCTAAAATGTTTAACTCCAAATACTGACAAGTCGCCTGCTGTGAGTCACACTTTGGCTGGCGTGCGATAATTTGTTGTTTACTAATCTCAATAGACGGTGCTTGCTGACTGGCTACGCTACTATCAGCAGCAGCTACAGGTTCCGAGAGTGGCGAGACCTCTGAGGGTTCAGGGGTTTCTATCTTGATATCAGCGCCAATCTCATTAGCCGCCTCTGCTTCAGCCTGCTGCTCAAACATAGACTCAGGCTGCGGCGCACAGCCTAATAAAAAGCTACTACTCACTGTCATCGTTAAAGCAACAAGTAAGTATCTGTTGCTCATAGACAACGAGTTTAGGAAGTTTAACGGATGTTTATGGCGCTTCATGGTATCGACTACGATAAAAGACTAACCAAAATAATAGCATAATGCCCGTTTATATTACGTAGCGTTAATTTTGGCTATTAGTAATAAAGGTAAAGACTTAGCCACTGTTTTTAGCTATTTTTAGCTGTTTTTAGCTATTACTAGTCTCAATCAGTCTGTTAAGCAGACAGCCGCTATTGGCTATCCTTTGCTGTGCACTCTTTAGTTGACGGCTGACTTTTACCTTTACTGATCGGCGGCAAATTATCTTGAGCAACAGGGAGGGTCTGGCGGCTACTACGTCTAGGTATCAATAGCAAAGCTGCCCCTACTAAGCTTAAGGTGAACCATTTTTTCTTAGTCATACTCTCTCTTTATGATACTTCTTAAGATTACGGTTAGCGGTTACGCTTTTGACCGTTGTTCTTTGTCTCTACCCATTAATAATTACTGATTTAATGGATAAGTAGTAATGCCAGCATTTGGGCTATCTACTCGAGTAAAGCCCTGCGGCGTAGTGGTTTGTGGTAATTGGTTACGCTTAGGAATCAGAGGATTAAGCGGCATTAATTCATAGTCTTTATTGACCTCGCCATTCCAGCCTTCGGTACCGCTAAGAGGTAGCTGCTTGATAGTGCCGTTTTTGTCGATGACCAGTTGTAGCACGCGCATCTGATTAAATTTGCGCTCAGTGACTGAAGCTACCGCGCCGCCATCTCGCAAGATAGTCGGCTGCAAAAAGATAATTAGATTACTCTTTTGCGTACTGTCATTATCTGAGCGAAACAAACGACCGATAACAGGAACGTTACCTAACCCCGGCACCTTTTGTTGACGCGTAGTCGAGTTATCACGCATCAGGCCACCTAGTGCTATGGTTTGCTGATCATCTGCCAAGATAGTGGTATTAATCAGGCTTTTATTAGTCACGATACCCGTTGAGTTACCAAAACTACCTGGCACTACTGAGGAGACTTCTTGCGAGACCTCTAAGCGCACCGTACCGTTTTCACCGATATGCGGTATGACGTTGAGATTGATACCAATATCTTGGCGCTCGATAGTCTGGAAGGGGTTGTTTGAATTATTGCCGCTAGTAGTAAAAGAGCCGGTAACAAAAGGCACGTTTTGACCCACCAAAATACTGGCTTTTTCATTATCCAAAGTCAAAATAGAGGGCATAGATAAAAGGTTTGCACTGGTTGAGGAGTCAAGCGCTTGCAAGATTGCGCCATAAAACTCAGTATTGCCATTGCTATCTTTACGACTATCGCCGATTCCTATTAAGGCGCCAACAATTGAGTTGGCAGCCGCGCTAATCCCTGCCGCTCCTGCTGCGCCGCCGCCTGCTAATGCCGCTGCCGCAAGAGCAGTGGCACTCGCACCAACGTTAGTAAAGTTAACGACCCCTAAACCGCTATTAGCATTACCAAGCGCCCACTGTACCCCTAACTGCGTAGCATCATCGCCTGATACTTCAACGATAGCCGCTTGAATAAGCACCTGCGCGCGGCGGTTATCTAACTGATTGACCGCCTCTTCAATCTCAAACATCAGCTCGGGTGCGGCATTAACGATAACTGCATTTTGCGTCTCATCAGCGATAATGCTAAAAGGTTTGCCGGTAGTGCTAACACCAGCGCTGCCAGTACTATTATTGGTAGTAGCGCTGGTAAGGTTGGTACTCGTAGCGTTATTATTGTTACCTAGCAATTCATTAGCAGCCCCATTGAGGGTAGCGCCAGTGGTACTGGCATCTGTCAATGAAGCGGATTCTAAGGTAGATCTTGCCCCTGAGCTATTGATAGATTGATTGGCCAATAAACCACGCAGCATATCAGCGATGTGACTAGCGCTGGCATATTTTAGCCGAAATACTCGTAAGCCGCTAAGCCGACGTGATGGCGTGGTATCTAGCTGATTGACCATCTCTTGTACTTTGGCAATCATCTCAGGACTACCCTTTACTAGCAGTCTATCGCTTGCGCTATCGGCAATAACTTTGAGCTGATCTCCTCCGGCTGCTTGGCCTCCGCCCGTACTCACCAAAGCGCTGATCAGATCCATCATACGCTCAGAGTCGACGTGACGTAGCGGAATCACTCGCAAAGTATCATTGATGTTGCTATCCAAATCGCGAATAAGCGCGGTTAGCTGATTAAGGCTATCAGCGCGATCCGATAAGACTAGCGCATTGACGCCCGGAACGGCAGCAGCATGGGCCGACTGCGGCATCAAAGGGCGAATAACGCCCAATATCTCAGCGGCCTGAGTATTAGTCAAATAAATGACTCGCGTAGCCAGCGACTCACCGACGCTATCACCGCGCAGATCTACCGCAACGCCAGACTGCTTAGCGACATTGTCAGGAACTAGTTTGATAGTGTTGCCAGAATCAATAGCAGCTATGCCATTGACCTGCATTACGCTCAAAAACAGCTGGTAGATCTCATCACGGGATAAGGCGCGGTTAGATATCACAGTGACATTGCCATTGATACGCGGATCAAGAACAAAGTTTTGGTCAGTAATCGTCGCCACTTCATTAATAAAAGCTTTTATGTCCGCATCTTGCAAATTAACTTTCCAGCTCTCAGCACTGGCAAAACCGCAGAAGGCTGCCCATAAAGGCAGCGCTAAATACAGCGGTCGACACAGACGCAATAAACGCTGTAAACCTAGGCGTAAAGGCGTCATTGAAAATTTATCCAAACTTACCATGCTGATAGTACCCACTGTGATGTCACAAAAAATAAAGCTTATTACAAATAAAATGTATTGGCAGTGAAACCTAGAACTGCTGACGAATAGTGATCACTTGATCACCACGTTGCACCTCGATTTGAGCCTCACCTGATTGCTGAGCTTGTTGTAATACATTGGCGTCTTGGGCAGGACTATTTCCTACAGTTTGACCATTGACTGTCAGCACCTTATCGCCCGCCTCTAGCCCTAAGCGATTACGTAGTGCTGTTGGCATAGCCGCTGTCACTTGATAGCCCTCGCCTGAGGCCATGACCCCCATTCGGCTCAAATAGCTGGCTGGGTTTTCTTTTAGCGCTGTTACCGCCTCATCAATAGCGGAGCCTGTATCAGCAGGTTGGCTTGCCCCCACCTCATTATTATCATTAGTCATCGCCGCACTTTCAGGTAAAGCTAGGCCGTTATTAGTAGCTGACAGCGGATTATTATTAGGCAAGCGCTGATTGGCAATAGCATTAGTATCAAGCCCTCTTTGATCCAGAGGTAGCAGCTCTGGCAAACTGATAACCGTTTGCTGATCTGCAGCGTCAGCAATAATCACTGCATTCCAGTCAACCGCGATGAGGGTAAAGCCTGTCTCTTGTAAGCTATCGCCAATACGATAGTTTTTGACTTCGCCATTGACGTCAAGCATAGCGGATGACAAACTCTCTGGTATGGCAATCAGCACCCCTTTTAACAGCACATTTGGCGGCGGCTGCGGCGCGACTGTAGCGGCTTCAGACTCAGCAAAAATAGCAAACATATTGCGGTTATCAGCTGAGAGATTGGTATTGTTTTGAATGGCTTGTAGCGGTAACGCTGGCGCTATAGGCGGCGCGAGTACTAGCCACAATATCCTTGCTGCCACCCAGCATAACCAGATAATAGCCAATAATAATAACCATGCTGAAAAGCGATTGAGAGTGTCGATCAGCGGCTTTATTCGGGCGCTCATACTCATCATTCATTCGCTCCTAAGCCGTTCAATAGCGGCTGGCGAACACTGATCACTGGCGTATCTTGCGGAGCTTGCCCTTTATACTCTGCCATATTCTCAAGCAGACGCTGCGTCAGACTGACATCTAGCATATTATCACCGTCTAGATATAAGTCGCCTAAACGCTTGTCTTGATTGTTTAACAAATTTACATGCAGCAACTGCTTATTGTTTTTTTGCTCGCTACTGAGCTGGGCGCGCATTGATGGCATAGTGATATAAAGTACTTTTCCAGCATTAGGATAACCCACCTCGCCGCCCACCCAAGTCAGTTGCCCATCCGCTTGACTAAAACCTGCCGGCTTATCGCCTGTTGCTGCTTTGCGTTGTAGAGAGACGCTATTGAGCTGAATAGGTGTATTGGGTAATTGCCAATTGACTAAGCTGGCCAAAGTTTCAGCAGCAATCTTACCGCTCATATCATCAACTTGCCAACCGCTAGGGCGCATAGCGAGCTGTCCATTAAGTCGGCTTTGCCCGGTGCTAATATCGACATCGGCCGCTAGTTTTCCCAAAAATAATTGCCACGGCTGCCACGACCAACTAGCAGCGCCGCTTAGCGCTGTACTTGTTTGCGGCAATTGCCAAATCAGTGAGCCTTGCCAAATATTACCTGAGACTTGCTGGACATAAGGGGACTGCGGCGCATATTTCTCGATTATCCATGCCGCTGGCATTTGTAATAATGCAAATAGTGCAAAGATTATCACTCCTACTAACCACCAGAGCTTGCGCGGACGCTTATGGGAAGAGGCTGACAGTTTTGGCACAAGTAGAAGACTCTTTTGGCTAGGTTAAAGGCTTATTATCATAGCAAATAAACGGCTTTAGGTGACATAAAAAAGCCAGTATCTTTAAATAAAAATACTGGCTTTTTCATCATTTTCACTATTAAAAATAGCTAGAGCTTTAGTATTTATTAGATAGCAAAGTCATTGAGATGGCGCCCTGCCGATAATGCTTCTACTAACCAAGTTGGCTTGCGTCCACGGCCTGTCCATGTCTCTTCATGATTTTCGGTATTGCGATATTTAATGCTACGTTTTTTCTCAAGCTTCTCGCCTGCTTTTAAAATCTCATCAATGCTACTGTTGCTCTCTTCAGCAATTTTTTCAAACTGCACATAAGCATCATAAAGACGCTGATGCTGTTTTTGGGCGATAAGCTGTTGAGCGTTTTCGGTAATAGCACGTAACTGATGGACATCTAGCGCTTCTAAATTAATAGTATCGTTGTTACTCATAATAGCCTCGGTATAAAAGTGTCAATTATAGGGAATAGATTCTGATAATCTAACAATAGCCTGTTGTATAAAACACAAACTACTGGCTAATTATAGATTAAAAATACAAAACATTAATTCAATCTAAATACAGACTGTATTAGGTATAAGCATTATATTGAATCATAATCGCAATAATAACATAGTTATAATTCATTGGAGTTATAATTACCTTTTATAATAGCAATACTAACTATTAATTATTTATTTTAGGATATATCTTTATTGTATTAACGACATTACCGTTATTTAACCTTATTGTCCTCTCCTCTATAAGTCAGGCATTACCCTACTCTTCAAAATTAAAACCACTTTTTTATTAAGGATATTAAAAAACTTTAACTATAAAATAAAAAAGAGCCTATATTAATATAAGCTCTTTATACTTTACACTATGGTCTCAGGTACACGTCAGAACGGAATATCATCATCGACAGGACCATCTGGCATGGCTGTTGACTTACTTGGCGTAGCTTGTGAGGGCGCATTAAACTGATTTTGTGGCGCTTGAGACCCTTGGTTATTAAAGCCTCCTTGATTGTTATAACCGCCTTGATTACTCTGCGCTATACCTTGAGAGCCGTGATTGTTTTGGCCTTGATTAGCGTAGCCCTGATTGTTTTGGTTATTATTGTAGCTATTATCTTGATTTTGGCCGCCACTAGCACCGTCTAGCATCTGCATCTGGTCAGCACGGATTTCGGTAGCATAACGATCGCTACCGTCAGGCGCTTGATACTTACGCGTGCGTAGACTCCCTTCAATATATACTTTGCTGCCTTTACGCAGATATTGAGCGGCGATTTCACCTAAGCGATTAAACAACGAGACGCGATGCCATTCGGTCGCTTCTCTTTTCTCGCCGCTTTGTTTATCTGTCCATTGCTCAGAGGTCGCCACTGAGATATTAGTAACGCTACCGCCATTACTAAATTGTCGGGCTTCAGGATCGGCACCGAGGTTTCCGATAATGATGACTTTATTAACTCCGCGCATAATATTATCCTCTTTGATGAATGATTTTATGAATAAGCTCTAGCAGTAAACACTAAATGGCTTATTTTAATCTATTTTTTATAAGGTCAATAATCATTAACCTTAGTTTATAATCAATAATATAGTTTTACTTTATAGGTTTTTTTATTAAATATCTACTAAAGCTTAATTAAATACGTCAGCTACTGTCGTAAAGGGTTTTAGCTTGGTGTTGAGTTATAGCGGCCAGCCTTTAGTCATTGCTACGCGGCATACTCAGAGTCACACTGCCAAGCTCCATACCAAACTTGCTTATCACTGCTCGATTCAGCGTCATTTTTTATAAGCAGCAGCTTTGAATAACATCGAGAGATAAAGTTAAATATCAAGTGGACTTTGTGCCAACTGTGATAATTGTTGCCGGGATAGATCGGTTAATTGAGTCTTGTCCAGCTTGAGATAAGCGACCTGCTCTTTGGCCATTACGACTAATTCATCAACGCCAGCAATCGCGGTTATTTGCTGCGACCAGTCCTGAATATCGATGTCTTTAGGGATAGTGACCGTAGTGCTAGACAGATAAGGAGGATCGGCAATAGGAATAATCAGCAATAAAGCTAGCGCCATAATAGCCGCTAGGATACCCCAAGCTAATAGGTTGGATTGACTTAATAGTAAGCCGCCCATCGCGCCGCCAACAAAAGCGCCGAAGAATTGACTAGAGGAGTTCAGCCCCATCGCAGTCGCTTTATTAGCGACCGGTGCGCGCTTAGATATCCAAGAAGGAATAGTGGCTTCGAGTAAATTAAAGCCCATAAAATATAGCAGCAAGCCCAAGATGATACCAACACCAACTTGACTACCCAAAGCCAATAACGCTAGCGCTGCTACCATCAATCCAATCGCTCCTAAAAACACTTGGCGCATCTTGCGTTTTTTTTCAGCGATAATAATAAAAGGTATGGCAACAGCAAAACCAATAAATAATAGTGGCAAATAGACCAGCCCTTGCTGACGAACCGATAGTCCCATCACCTCACTAAGCTGATGGGGCAAGATTACAAATATAGCGGTCATAGTTAAATGCAGCGCAAAGATACCCACATGCAGTCGGTTTAAGTCGCCAATTTTGAGGACGGTAGCGAGCTGCTCACCGATAGATTTATTATCCAAATTATGTTTGAGCACGCGCATAGGTGACGGCACTACGGCTAACAACAACATTGCCAATATCGCAAAGCCTGCGGTCAACCAAAACAGTCCTGAGATCCCCAAAGAGCCAACTAATAATGGCCCAAAAGCAAAAGCTAGCATGATGGAGGTTGCAATAGTCAAACCCATAGTCGCCATCGCTTTGGTGCGCATCTCTTCACGGGTGACATCAGCTAGCAGTGCCATTAGTACCGCAGAAACCGCGCCGCTTCCTGCTAGCGCCCGTCCGATAATGACTTGGTAAATATCAGTAGCATTGGCCGCAATGATGCCGCCTAGTGCAAACAATATCAGACCAAGCATAATAATCGGCTTACGCGGGAATTTATCAGCCGCTAGGCTCATTGGAATCTGAAAGATAGCTTGGCCAAGACCATAAATACCAACGGCTAGACCAATCAAAAAAGGCGTGGCATGGGCATAATTATCACCATAAACCGAAAAGACGGGCACAATCATAAACAGGCCAATCATTCGTAAGGCAAAAATACCACCTACCCCTAAGATTGCCCGTTTCTCTACGCTATTCATAATTGCCTCACTGGTTACCCTATAACGCCTGATAGCTATATTGCCTGGCAGTTAGCGCCACTTACTCTAAAATAAGTAGGCCGATTTTAAAGCAAGACTGCTTTGATATCGTAGCGCATTATCAGCAGCGCCGTTAGCCTTAGCCATCAATCAAACCCCATAGTATAAAACATTCGCCGTTTTCTTGCCGAGACTTTTGTCTTCTAAGCTTAGGCGCACTCTACCTAGCTAAATTTGTTACTAAGTGCATCTAATACGCAACCTTACCTTGAATAATCGACTAATCATGACTATAAAGTAAGGCGTTGTCGACATTGTTTATTTATCCATTAGCGATAAATAGGACAAACCCATTTGTAGTTAATGTAATACCCACAATCGCACAATCGCATAATCCCTTTAGCGCTCTAGCATAAAATTTAAATCATCAGTAAATTTAAAAAACTTTTATTTATTTATAAAATACAACTTGATAGAAAATATTTTGAAAATCGAAACTTATATACCTTCATTATGGTTACAGATTTATCTGCGATTTAATTTATTTTTTTAATAAACCTGCTTCATTATTATTTTTAATCTCCTTAGCTTTTAACTTTACAATTGTTGGTTTAGGTTACTAGATATTATTATTTCAGTAATAGCCAGCTTTAAAAAATAGGAAACCTATCATCGATGGCACATGACCATATTGCAATACGCGGCGCCCGTACTCACAATCTAAAAAACATTGATCTCGATATTCCACGCGATAAGTTCGTGGTCATTACGGGTTTATCAGGTTCTGGTAAATCCTCACTCGCCTTTGATACGCTTTATGCTGAAGGGCAACGTCGTTACGTCGAGAGTCTGTCGGCCTACGCGCGTCAGTTCTTATCACAGATGGAGAAGCCTGACGTTGATAGTATCGAAGGCTTGTCGCCTGCTATTGCTATCGAGCAAAAATCGACCAACCATAACCCGCGCTCAACCGTTGGTACCATTACTGAGATTTATGATTATTTGCGTCTGCTTTATGCGCGTATTGGTACGCCTTTTTGCCCTGAGCATAATGAGCCGATGGTAGCGCAGTCAGTCACTGAAATGGTCGATCAGGTTATGGGCTTGCCTGCCGATACTAAGCTGATGATTCTTGCGCCGGTCATTCGTGAGCGTAAAGGCGAGCATACGGTACTGCTTGAGCAATTGATCGGCCAAGGTTTCGTGCGCGTGCGTGTTGACGGTGATGTCTATGATACCGACGAGCTACCAACGCTTGACAAGAAGAAAAAGCATACTATCGAGGTGGTCGTGGATCGCTTCAAAGTGCGCGATGACTTAGGCAACCGCGTCGCTGAGAGTTTGGAGACCGCTTTACGTCTAGGTCAAGGTCTTGTGACGCTACACTTTATGGATGGTAACCCTAAAGAGGGCGGCGCTGATAATCAAGTCATGTCTGCTAAGCATAGCTGCCCCGTTTGTGATCGAGCGGTGTCCGAGCTTGAGCCGCGGATGTTCAGTTTTAACAATCCTTATGGCGCCTGTCCAAGTTGTGACGGTCTTGGTAAACGTCAATATTTCTCAAGCGAGAAGCTCATTACTCATCATGATAAGACCTTAAATCAAGGGGCTATTAATGGTTGGGATAAGCGTCACGCGTACTACTTTGGCTTATTATCTACCGTTTGTAACCATTTCAAAATCGACATGGATACGCCTTGGAAAGAGCTAACTAAGCAGCAGCAAGATTTAATTATGCAAGGCTCAGGTAAAGAGAAGCTAACCTTTAACTTTACTGATGAGCGCGGGCGTAAAACCAATAAGACTATTCCTTTTGAAGGGGTGTTGCCTTATCTTGAGCGTCGTTATGCGAAGACGCAAAGTAATTTAGTACGTGATGAGCTGGCCAAATATTTAGCTGATACCACCTGTAATGTCTGTGATGGCGCGCGTCTCAACGAGATATCACGTAATGTCCGCGTTGATGATCAAACGATTGCTGAGATCGTTAAGCTATCGATTGGCGATGCTGCTGATTATTACAAGACGCTTAAAATCAGCGGTCATAAAGGCGAAGTCGCTGAAAAAATCTTTAAAGAGATTAATGAGCGTCTTAACTTCTTAGTCAGCGTTGGCCTTGATTATTTATCACTAGCCCGCTCTGCCGAAACCTTATCGGGCGGTGAAGCCCAGCGTATTCGTTTGGCGAGTCAAATCGGAGCTGGTCTGATGGGCGTGATGTACGTACTTGATGAGCCGTCAATCGGCTTACATCAACGCGATAATGATCGTTTGCTTAAGACCTTAACGCGCCTGCGTGATTTAGGTAATACCGTCTTAGTCGTTGAGCACGATGAAGATGCTATCCGTCAAGCCGATCACGTGATTGATATCGGCGTTGGCGCTGGCGTGCACGGCGGCCATATCATCGCTCAAGGTACGGTCGAAGATATTATGGCGAATAAGGAATCGCTGACTGGACAATATATGTCTGGTAAAAAGAAAATTGAGATTCCACGCCTACGTCATAAAGCCAAAACGATAGAGGTCGAAGGTAAAAAGAAAAAACTGCCGATGACTATTGAGCTAAAAGGCGCTACTGGTAACAATCTAAAAAATGTCGATCTAACTTTACCTGTTGGTATTATGACTTGTATCACTGGCGTCTCAGGTTCGGGTAAATCGACTTTGATTAACCGTACTTTGATGCCATTAGCTGCGACGCAATTGAACAACGCTTCAACGCTAATCGCTGATAAGTACGAAAGCATTAGTGGTCTTGATCATTTAGATAAGATGGTCGATATCGATCAAAGCCCAATCGGTCGTACCCCGCGTTCGAACCCTGCCACTTATACCGGAGTGTTTACGCCGGTACGTGAGATGTTCGCGCAAACCCAAGAAGCACGCGCGCGTGGTTATAAACCAGGTCGCTTTAGCTTCAACGTCAAAGGCGGACGCTGTGAGATGTGCCAAGGCGATGGCTTGATCAAGGTCGAAATGCATTTCTTACCGGATATGTACGTGCCCTGTGATACTTGTGAAGGTAAGCGCTATAACCGCGAAACCTTAGAGATTCATTATAAAGGTAAGACTATTGCTGACGTTTTAGACATGACGGTAGAAGACGCGGTTGAGTTCTTCTCAGCGATTCCGGCCATTTATCGTCGCTTGCAAGCACTGATGGATGTCGGTCTCAGCTACATTCGCTTGGGTCAGTCTGCGCCGACCCTATCGGGCGGTGAAGCCCAGCGCGTTAAGTTAGCACGCGAGCTTGCCAAGCGTGATACGGGTCAAACGCTGTATATCTTGGATGAGCCGACCACGGGTTTGCATTTCCATGATATCGATAAGCTGCTCAATATCCTGCACGCGCTACGTGATAAAGGTAATACCATCGTGGTGATTGAGCATAACTTAGATGTTATCAAAACGGCAGATTGGGTGATTGATCTTGGCCCTGAAGGCGGTAAAGGGGGCGGACTGATTATCGCTGAAGGCACGCCTGAGGAAGTGGCTGAAGTGAAAGGCTCGCATACGGGTGAGTTCTTAAAGCCTGTTTTGGAACAGGCGATGTCTGAGGCGAGTTAGTGGGTTGGTTTTTTAGTTGTTATTTAAGGGCTGCTCTTTTGGGAGTGGCCTTTTTTTTGAATAAAATTTTAGATTTATAGTGCTTTCTATGTAAGACATAAAGATAAAAGCCTTACTTTTGATATTAGTGTAATCATTTTTCCGATAGATTAAAAATTAGGTAGTTATATTCTACTAGATGTATAAACTTATTGTTCGTTGCTGTAATGTTTCTGATAAGTTATAATTCTTACTTTATTCAGTTCATAAAAAATTAAATATAATCGAGACTACCCATCTTCGTATAAACCTCATTTAAGGCAAAATTTATGAAATTAAAATTACTAATATCACTAATTTCAGCATTGTTCTTATTTGCTTGTTCATCTGCTGATGAGACGTCCGACTATGACAGTAGTTCAACAAATACATACGAAGCCCTGCCTCCCGAAACTTACTCAGTAGAAAAACAAAGCTATATGCAATCTTGTATAGATACTTCTGATGAAAGCTTTTGTAGTTGTCAGTTTGATGTAATGGATCCAATACTTTCTAGTTCAGTAGGTAGTGATTGGAGCAAAAAAAATATGGAAGAAAAAGACTTCGAGAAATATGTATCAGCTGTTGAAATAGCAGTCAGCGAATGTAGTTAATCTAGTAAAAGCATCTGTTTTAGAGAAAAAAATATGGCTCTTATTGACTGTCCAGAGTGCGCTCATAAAATTAGTGATCAAAGTTCTGCTTGTCCCAAATGTGGCTTTCCTATTAAAGAAACACACAAAATTAATCGGCAGCAAAACTCTAATGACGAAAATAAAATTATTCAACCGCAAAGCAACCCTGTATCTCAAGTACTAAAATTGATAATTGTTATTATTTTCATTGGTCTTCTTTATCTTTTGATTAGTTCTTATTTTGGTTATAAAGAAAAAACAAAACAATATGGGCAGAAAAACTTTAGTGAGCAAGTTGACAGCTCTTACATACAAATTCCCATGTTAGTGACTGGTGCCGGTGAAGATGGTCACTATTTTCTAATCTCACATACTAGAAATAATAGCATAGAAGAAATCAAGTATATGCGTAAAGATAATATTTTCGATTCTTACGGGAAGATGGAGATAAAGTGCTCGAATAATGAGATAAGAAAATACTCAGCAAATAGTCTATCTGGTCTGCAATCAGGTAATTTGGGCGGATGGTATAAAATTAGTCCAGAAGCGGATTGGATAGAGCAAGATATTGTTAATTTTGTCTGTAAAAGGCAGTCTGTTCTGGACCAACCTCAATTTAATACAGAAAGAAATACTGTAGAAGAACCTGTATCAATGTCAGAAACTTTGGTGTCTATACCAATGTCTGACTCATTTGAAAACGGTCGATACTTTCTTACATCACAAACCACAGAAAACGGTATCGAAAATATTAAATATATACGTGAGGGGAATGACAATACCTCGTATGCAAAAATGGAAATCAGATGTGCAGATAATCAAATAAGAAAATATTCAGCAGATAATGCTAATGCTTT
>JARIDJ010000020.1 GCA_029267175.1 Psychrobacter sp.
CTATTAAATTATAAAGAGTTATACAACCGTAGGAATTCGTTATGTTAAGTCGTCATCTTGAAGTCTCTTTACGTTTAGCAATGACGCTTGCGCGCCAAAAATCGCATGAGTATCTCACTGTTGAGCACTTACTACTAGCGCTGCTTGAGAACACTCACGCAGCTAATACGCTGACTGCTTGTAACGCTAATGTCTCAAGTTTACGTACTGAGCTTGAGGCTTATATTAATAAGCATACGCCAACGGTAGATGTAAACTTAGAGCAGTCCCCGCAGCCAACCCAGAGCTTTGATCGTATCTTGCAGCGAGCCATCTTCCATGTACAATCTATCGGCGGCGGCCGCTTGGTGGAAGGCTCAGATATTTTAGTGTCTATGTTCTCTGAGCATGATACTTATGCGGTTTATTTGCTCAAAAAGCAGGGCATCAGTCGTTTAGAGTTGACCCAATATCTCTCGCATGGTCAAGATAAAGACGAGCCAGCTGAGTCGCGTACCATGACCGGCGATCGTCGTAGTGCTTCTGAGAAAACGAGCAAAGATCCGTTAGTAGAATTTGCTACTAATCTAAACCAGCGCGCTGCCGAGGGCAAAACAGATCCGCTCATTGGCCGTGCTCCTGAGATTGAGCGTACCGCACAAGTATTATGCCGTCGCCGCAAAAACAACCCATTGTTGGTGGGCGAGCCAGGTGTAGGTAAGACCTCTATCGCTGAGGGTCTTGCGTGGTTAATTATCAATGATAAAGCGCCAAAACCGCTTAATGGCTGTGTCATCTACAGTTTAGATATTGGCTCGTTAATTGCGGGCACTAAGTATCGCGGTGATTTTGAAAAACGTATGAAGTCGCTACTTGATGCGTTGAAGAAAAAGCCAAATGCTATCTTGTTCATTGATGAGATCCACATGATTATTGGTGCAGGCTCCTCTATGAGCAGCAATATGGATGTCTCTAACCTAATCAAGCCTGCGCTTGCTAATGGTGAGCTGCGCTGTATTGGGTCGACAACCTTTACCGAGTATCGCCAAGTGTTCGAAAAAGATCACGCTTTATCACGCCGCTTCCAAAAGATTGATGTTAAAGAACCAAGCGTCGCTGACAGTATTGATATCTTGCGTGGTTTAAAGCCGCGTTACGAAGAGTTTCATAATGTTGAATACACTGATGAGGCTTTAGTTAGTGCGGTAGAGCTGTCATCCAAGCATATCCATGAGCGCTTCTTACCAGACAAAGCGATTGATGTCATTGATGAAGCAGGTGCTTATAAGCGTTTAGGTGTGATTCCTGATGCTGAGGACATTCAAGCGGAAGAGAGCTTTATCGCTGATCTTGAACAAGATATGGACGATAGCGATTATGACGCTGAGATGGCTATTGGTGATGACGCTGATACCGACAATGAGATGAGTGAGCAAGCCGCTTTAGCCAAATCCAATGATAAGTCTAAGACTGCCAAGCAAGCGACAGACTTTGATTATGCCGGTTCAGATATTGCCAAAAAAGCGCCAATCAAAATCGATGTCGCTGATATTGAAGCTATCGTAGCAAAACTAGCTCGCATTCCGCCCAAGTCAGTCTCTACCGATGATAAGAGTATTCTTGAGCACTTAGATCGTGATCTTAAGCACTTAGTCTTTGGTCAAAATGAGGCGATTGAGAATCTAGCCGATGCTATTAAGTTATCACGTGCTGGTCTTAAAGCGCCTGACAAGCCTATTGGTTCCTTTATGTTTGCTGGTCCTACCGGTGTCGGTAAAACGGAAGTCTCGCGCCAGTTGGCTAACTTATTAGGCGTAGAGCTGGTGCGTTTTGATATGAGTGAGTACATGGAAGCTCATACTGCCTCGCGTTTGATTGGCGCGCCTCCAGGGTACGTCGGTTACGATCAAGGTGGATTACTCACTGAAAAGATTAATCAGCACCCTCATTGTGTTTTGTTATTAGATGAGATCGAAAAAGCGCATCCTGATGTCTTTAACTTGTTATTACAGGTTATGGATCATGGTACTTTGACTGATAATAACGGCCGCGTAGCTATCTTTAAACAAGTCATTATTATTATGACCACTAACGTTGGTGCTGATAGTATCAGTCGCTCATCGATGGGCTTTACCGAGCAAGACCATAGCCGCGATAACACTGAGGCACTCAAGCGTGTGTTTACTCCTGAATTCCGTAACCGTCTAGATGCAATTATTCAGTTCAATGCGCTAGATCCTTCGGTAGTCACCTCTGTGGTTGATAAGTTCCTGGTTGAGCTACAAGTACAGCTTGATGATAAGCAAGTGACGCTTGAGATTGATGACGAGGTACGCGATTATCTAGCGGATAAAGGTTATGATCGCTTGATGGGCGCGCGTCCTATGCAGCGCTTGATACAAGATGAGATCAAAAAGCCATTAGCAAGCATGATCTTGTTTGGTGATCTCGTCAATGGCGGAGTGGTGCATCTAACCTTAGAGCCTAAAGAAGAGGCGCAGGACGCTGATACGGTTAAGCTTGACAAGAGTAACGAGAAGTCTTCAGAAAAAAGCTCCTCGGATAGCCGCATTATTCTGACCGTGGTTGAAACTCATGAGCCGCGCTCAGATTCTGAATCTGTCGCTAGCTAGTTCAAGCTCTATCTTTAGTAATAAACGGTTACTCCCTACTATAGGGGTAGCCGTTTTTTATGGCATTTATTCAACAACTGCTCTTTTAAATCTATAATGAAAAACAACAGATATTTTTGTTACTCTTACTTTATCAGCAGTGCTCATTTGTGAATGTTCAACAGACCCTAATAAATAAAATTTACTAATAATTAAAAAGGTAAAATAACCATGAATTTATTTGATGATTTATCAAACGATGACGTAGGTAGTCAGGCTACCACCAAAACCGCGGCCGAAAAAAAAGCTATTTTGGATAAAGTAAAGCTGCCAGAAGATTGGAAAAAGGCATTAGAAGATGAGCTGACCTCAACCAATATGGATGAGCTGCGCGAGTTTCTCAAACAAGCCTATCAATCAGGGGATAGTATTTATCCGCCAGCTCCGCTAATGTTCAATGCGCTAAATTTGACACCACTATCAAATGTAAAAGTCGTCATTTTAGGTCAAGATCCCTATCATGGCCCAGGACAGGCGATGGGGTTATCTTTTTCAGTACCCAAAACTATTCCAAAGCCGCCCTCCCTAAATAATGTGTTAAAAGAGATGGCCAGTGACATAGGAACAACACCCTCTAAACATGGTGATTTGACATATTGGGCGCAGCAAGGAGTGCTGCTATTAAACAGCTCGTTAACGGTCCGCGAGGGCGAGCCTAATAGCCATCAAAACGCCGGTTGGGAGCAGTTCACCGATAAAGTCATTGATATCGTTAATGAGCAAACTGAGCATACCGTCTTTATTCTATGGGGTAGTAAAGCTCAAAAAAAAGGCAAATATATCGATACCGATAAGCATCTGATCCTGACTGCGGTTCATCCTTCGCCACTAGCAGCTAATCGCGGCGGCTTTTTTGGTACTAAGCCTTTTTCTAAGACCAATGATTATATAAAGCAGCATGGTCAAACGCCTATTGATTGGCAGCTGCCCCAGTAAGCCGCTAGTCATGTAAGTAATCCCCTAGTGATCTAAATAATTTAAGTAAGCTATGATAAATACCGATATCCAGCGATTATATTCTCTATCAGGTTTGTACACTCTACAGCCTTACCAGCAAACAATCTTGGGGGTAGTAGGCAACCAATTAGCTAATTGTCGCTTTTGGTCGCTTGCAGACTATCAGTGGATGCATTATGCCATTAACCTTGCTCGTCAAGGAGCTAAATATGGCGAGGTGCCAGTAGGGGCGGTACTTATCCATAATAATGCAATTATCGGTCAAGGGTTTAATCAGCCAATCGGTAAGCATGACGCTACTGCTCACGCTGAGATTACTGCTATAAGGGAGGCTTGCCAAAGTCTTGATAATTATCGATTGCCTGCTAATACTACTTTATATGTGACTTTAGAGCCTTGTACCATGTGTGTTGGCGCTCTTATTCACGCGCGTTTGACTAGACTAGTTTACGCCGCTAATGAGCCACGAGCGGGAATGGTTGGCAGTCAGATGAATCTACCTGAGCAGCCTTTTTATAATCACAATATAAAGGTGCAAAAAGGCTTATGTCTTGAGCACAGTAGTCAGTTACTAAAAGACTTTTTTCGTCAGCGAAGACAAGCCAAAAATAACAACATAAGCATAAGTTGATCAGCGACTTATAGCGAAACGCAGCCTCTGTTAACAAGATATATGCCCTAAAACTAGTGGCAGTGTTACTATCTTGCTATAATATTGCCCTGTTCAATTTTGCTGATATTATTGGTGTTTACGGTTAGTGTTATCTTTATAAAATTTTTCATAATTATTGAGCCATTATGACCAAATCTGAATTACTATCCTCCTCTACCGATAATGAGAGCTTAACAACAGCACGCTATCCTGTTATTTGTATCGATGGACCAAGCGGCGCTGGCAAAGGCACAGTAGCATGGCGATTGGCTCAAAGTTTAGGCTATCAGTTATTAGATTCTGGCGCGTTATATCGAATTGTAGGTCTAAAAGCGTTTGAGGCGGGTTTGCTTACTGCCAATAGTGAAGAGGTTATTGACGAGGCGGCACTGTTGAAGTTGACGCAGAGTCTAAATATCTCTTTTGAGCTTAATGATGACTCAGGGCGCGTCGATATCATCGTCAATGGTGAGCGCGTGGGCGAGCAGGTGCGTAATGAGACAGTGGGCGGTTATGCTTCGCGAGTAGCGGTATTTGCTGAGGTGCGTCAATCTTTGCTGGAGTTACAGCAGAATATGGCAAAATACTGCGGTTTAGTGGCTGATGGTCGTGATATGGGCACGGTAGTGTTTCCAGATGCTGAGGTAAAAGTATTTTTGACCGCGAGCGCTGAGGCGCGTGCTGAGCGCCGAGTCAACCAACTCGAAAAGTCTGGTCAAGCCGCTGATTATCAAGCTATCCTACAAACTATCAAGGCACGTGATGAGCGTGACGAAAACCGTAGTACAGCGCCTTCGAAACCTGCAAGTGACGCGCTAGTGCTAGATAGCTCAGCTTTAGGGGCGGATGTGGTTTATGAGCAAATAAAAAGTTACTGTCAGCAGCAAGGTATTTGTTTTTAATTGACTTTGCCTAATCAAAGAGTAGACGCGTAATAAAAGCTAAGTTTCAAACAGAAATATAACGATTAATTAGTCGTAAAAAGATTGTTTTTAATGTAAAATCATAGGGGTAACTAAAAGATTGCACAAAAAAGCAAGTTATTGATTAAGTCAAGTTATTGATTAAGTTATGAGTGAGGCAAAGACAGTTGTTGCTAATGAGCCTGATACTTTGCTTATTAGCAACAACCGTTTTTTTTATATGGCTTTATAAGATATAAAACCAGTATCTCGTTTTATAGAGTCATAAATTTGATCCGTACTGTGCTGGACAGGCTACGGCTATACAAAGGTAGATATAATGGAATCATTTGCTGAACTATTTGAAGCGAGCATCGAAGAAACAGGTCTAGATATCGAGCGTGGCTCGGTTATTACTGGTACTGTTGTGGCCATCGATAACGACTGGATCACGGTAGATACTGGTCTTAAATCTGAAGGTATCGTCGCTCGTGAAGAGTTTTTAAGCGAAGAGGGCGAGATTGAAGTTGAAGTTGGCGATAGTGTTGATGTAGTCGTTGAAGCCGTCGATAACGGTATGGGTCAAACCTTACTATCACGCGAAAAAGCTAAGCGCGTTGAAACGTGGAATATCTTAGAGAAAATCTCTAACAATGATGAGATCGTTAAAGGTATTATTTCAAGCAAAGTTAAAGGTGGCTTTACTGTTGATATCGGCTCAGTACGTGCGTTCTTACCAGGTTCTTTGGTAGATGTTCGTCCTATCCGTGATACTACGCATCTTGAAGGCAAAGAGCTAGAATTCAAAGTTATCAAACTTGACCAAAAACGTAACAACGTCGTCGTTAGCCGCCGTGCCGTTATGGAAGCTGAAAACTCAGCTGAGCGCGAAGAGCTATTGAACAAGCTTGAAGAAGGTATCGAGATCGAAGGTATCGTTAAGAACCTAACCGATTACGGTGCGTTCGTTGATTTGGGTGGTATTGATGGTCTACTTCACATCACTGATATGGCATGGCGCCGTATTAAGCATCCATCAGAAGTCGTTGAAGTGGGTCAAGACCTAAAAGTTAAAGTATTGAAGTTTGACCGTGAGCGCAACCGCGTAAGCCTAGGTCTTAAGCAGCTTGGTACGGATCCTTGGGATAATGTTGGCGGTACCTACCCAGTAGGTAGTGTAGTAAAAGCTCGTGTCACTAACCTAACGGATTATGGCTGTTTTGCTGAGATCTCTGAAGGTATCGAAGGCTTAGTCCACGTATCAGAGATGGATCACACTAACAAAAACATCCATCCTTCAAAAGTCGTGCAAGTAGGCGATGAAGTTGAAGTAATGATTCTTGATATCGACGAAGAGCGTCGCCGTATCAGCTTAGGTATCAAACAAACGCTTGCTAACCCATGGGATGAGTTCGATAAGAAGCATGAGCGCGGTGATAAGATCACGGGTACTATCAAATCAATCACTGATTTTGGTATCTTTATTGGTCTAGATGGCGGTATCGATGGTTTAGTTCACTTATCTGATATCTCTTGGAATGAAACTGGCGAAGAAGCTATCCGTAACTACAACAAAGGTGACACTGTAGAAGCTATGGTCTTGTCTGTAGATGCAGAAGCTAATCGTATCAGCCTAGGCGTCAAACAGTTAAGCTCTGATCCATTCAACGAATACCTAGTCGGTAACGACCGCGGCGCTATCGTTAATGGTAAAGTAAAAGAAGTAGACGCTAAAGGAGCTACTATCGAGCTTGCTGACGAAGTTGAAGGTTACTTACGTGCCTCTGAGATTCAACGTGACCGCGTTGAAGATGCCACTAAGCATCTATCTGTTGGTGATGATGTTGAAGCAAAAATCATCAGTGTGGATCGTAAAACACGTAATATCAGCTTGTCAATCAAAGCAAAAGACGAAGCAGAAGAGCGTCAAGCGATTAAAGATCTGGGCGGTGCAGGTACTACTGCAGCAGCAGGAACTGATGCACAACCAAAAACTATTGGCGATTTGATCAAAGAGCAAATGCAGTAGGTTTTATTACTATTGACTCATTAATAAGTAATAAAAAAAGCGGCTTCGGTCGCTTTTTTTTGTCCAAATTTTAACCAAAGAAAATATTTAGTATAATTTGCCTGAAAAAAGCAAACTTTCATTCCTATTTGCATTATTTTCCGTTATTATTTGCCACCTCAGCTTTTGAGACGTAAACTAACACTAAGTACTTGAATCGTTGTAATCTTTTATAAAAGCTGCGGCAAAATTTATAGCTGAAAATCTCTTATCGATATGACAAACTAAAAATATGGGGCAAGTGTGACAATGCAACAAGCGATAAATAAATCTGATTTTATTAATAACTTGAGTGTCAACTGTGACACGATGGCTGAGACCGTCGTTGATGATGCAGTGCGCGAGATAATCAACTTAATGGTAGATACTTTAGCTAATGATGGCCGCGTTGAAGTGCGCGGATTTGGTAGCTTTTGTTTGCACCATCGCCGTGCACGTGTAGGCCGTAATCCTAAAACTGGCGAAAGTGTTCCTGTACCTGCCAAAGCTATTCCGCATTTCAAGCCCGGCAAAGCGCTACGCGAAGCGGTCAATGATAAAGTAGCTTTATAAAAACTATCGCACAATTATAATTAACAATAAATTAATATTGCGACTTTGATCAACAGGGCGCTTTAACCATAAATCACTACTGCTACTAACTAGGAGGTAATGGCATCATGCGCTTTATACTTTTTGTGCTCTTGTTTTTGAGCTTCGCTTATGCTTTAGGTTTGGTATTAGTAAATAATACTGATATCGGTGTTAATTTACTATTCTCACAAGCGCCTGCTATGAATTTGGGCCTGCTACTTATCTTATGCCTGACTTTGGGTATCATTATTGGCTTACTCCTCTCATTATTATTGTTCCGAGTGTTTCAAAATAAATGGGAGATATCGCGTTTGCAAAAGAACAATGCTCATTTGCAAGAGCAGCTCAATCAAGCCAATATTGCTATCGACCGTCAGGCCAATGCGCCAACAGCAGAGCAGGCGATTTATGGTACTCCAGCCGCGCCAGGAGTGGTAGCTGATGATATTGATAATACTATTGCTGCAGACGCTAGCGTAATCAAAAAAACTAAGCGTTTTTGATAATTGCTTTTGGCAATTATAGTTAACGGTAGCTATTGATTATGACGGGCTTAAGAGAGTGGCCCAAAATAGTAGTCTCACTATTATCAAAGCCTATAAAAACTACTCCCATTTCACTTTAATTTTCATCTTTAATATAAAACGGTAAAATAATGAGCGATAACCTAGCTAACCCTAAGGCAAAGATTTCACCTATCATTGTCGCTTTAGATAATGTTTCTATGGACGCAGCCTTAGCGCTAGCAGATAACCTAGATCCAACACTTTGCCGTCTAAAAGTAGGTAAAGAGCTGTTTACTCGTTCAGGTCCGGCCATAGTACAAGCTTTGCATCAGCGCCAGTTTGAGGTGTTTTTAGATCTAAAGTTCCATGATATCCCTAATACTACGGCGCAAGCGGTATTGGCTGCTGCAGACTTAGGAGTGTGGATGGTCAATGTTCATGCTAGTTGTGGTTATGAGGCTATGGCATTGGCCAAGCAGCGTTTGTTAGAGAATAATTATGACACGTTACTAATCGCAGTGACGGTGTTGACCTCTATGAATCAGCAATCGCTAGCGCAAATTGGCGTTGAGGATAAGTTGGAGTCGCAGGTTAGTCGGTTAGCAAAGCTGACTCAAGAGGCGGGTCTTGACGGAGTGGTTTGCTCAGCGCAAGAAGCGAAGAGGCTCAAAGCGCTATGTGGTAATGACTTCAAACTCATTACCCCCGGTATTCGTCTGTTAGAGGACAGTAGTGATGATCAGCAGCGTGTTTGTACGCCTAAGCAGGCGTTAGCAGATGGGTCTGATTATTTAGTAATTGGCCGCTCAATCACCAAGGCTGATGACCCTATTGCTAAGTTAAATAAGATACTGTTAGAGCTATAAAGCTTAGTTGGCTATTAAAGACTTTAAATTATATATCATCATAAAAAGACAACCTAATGGTTGTCTTTTTTACTCTCTAACGCCATATCAATAAGTGCTACACTAGCTTTCGTTATAAACAGATAAATAATAACTTCCAAAAACTAATTCATTTAACCTTTTTTATTGAGTGGTATGAAATTCCAGATATTAAGTGACTTGCATATTGATAGTTATGTTAGACAATCGCATCCTATGGGGCATATTCCTAAGACTGACGCTGATATTGTGTTGGTTGCAGGGGATACGGCTAATAGCGATAGCGGTATGCCTTGGCTGCAACAGCAAGCTGCACGTCTGCAAGTACCGGTATTGACTATTGCTGGTAATCACGAATACTTCAATGAAGATATACTGCATTTTGATAAAAAGCTGGCTATGTGGGATAACTATAATCCCGAGCGTAATCAAGGAGTGCATGTCTTGCAGTGTCAGAATGTCGATATTGGTGAGGTGCGTATTTTAGGTTGTACTTTATGGACGGATTATCAATATCAGGCTAATGATGAGACTATAGATATTGCTAAGCGCTTTATGCGGGATTATAAGCAGATTTATGCAGGTACACAGATGTTCTCGCCAGAACTGTCAATGCGCATTCATCAGCAGCAGCGCCAATGGCTCAAGCAAGCGTTGATAGAGTCAAAACAGCTTGGCAAAAAGACTGTAGTAATGAGTCACCACAGCATTAGCCCGTTATCGGTATCAGAGAAATACGCTACACTGCCAAGTAACGCCGCTTTTGTGACCGATTTGTCAGCATGGATGTATGAGGACTGGGCACCAACGCTTTGGGTACATGGTCACACTCATGAAGCTTTTGATTATCGGCTTAATAATACTCGGGTTATCGTCAATCCACGCGCTTATCCCAATGAAGTTAGTAGCACGGAGCTGGCGTTTGCTTGGGATAGAGTTGTTGAGATTTAATAGCTACTAAGATTTAACAGCTACTAAAATTTAATAATTACTATGATTTAACAGTTACTAGGCTACTTTTATTGAACTTACCGCTACTCATTTTTAGGATAGATCACTAAAGGATTTACTACCCACTTTTATGAATAAGCTCCCTGACACTACTAAAGTTAAACTCAATCCTGACGTGTCAGCCAGGCATAGTCCTAGTGCACAGGCTCCTGCGCACCTGCCAGATAGTATGATGTCCTCAGTAAGTGTTTTACCTGAAAATAAGCGTCTTATTCTATTTACCAGGCATTCACTGCGTGAGCGTTCTGATGGCAATGGTTTTGCCAGTTATCAGCTGCCTTTAACGCCTAAAGGCCGCGTATTGGCTAAGTCGTGGGGGCGTTGGCTATCGGGCCATTTGCCGTATTCGCTTGATGTTGATAGTATCTCAAGTCCGATAGGTCGCTGTATAGACACCGCTATGCTGATGCAAAAGGGCGCAGGCTTGAGCCGCAGTATTTTGCATCAATCGCTGTTAGTGGAGCCAGGTAGTCTAGTCACTGAGCCTGAAATTGCTAATCCTGTGTTTAAAGAGATTGGCGTGCTAAACTTTATTAATCGCTTTTTACAAAACAATCTTGATGGTACCAAAAACCCTTATCAAGGCAGCTTAGATATTCTGTCATTATTCTATCAGCATCAGCCGCAAGTGGGGCACATGATGCTAGCGGTAAGTCATGATACTTTGTTATCGGCATTTTTGGCAGTAATGCTAGATGTTATTGAGATCGACTGGAATGATTGGCCAAAGATGATGGAAGGGGTGTTTTTGTGGTTTGATGATGAGCCTTTTGCTAAGGCTAATGCCAATTTTATTTGGCGCGGTCAACTTTATACGCGTCCAGTAAGTCATTTATTAGATAATTATCATGCCTCTGGATTTACTACAGATAAACTGCTACTGCCACCTGAAGTCAAATGGGATTAGGGTTTAACGTTTTTTATAAGCTTGATTATTATAAAGTAGCTTTATCTAGCAATTGTTCATAAAAAAACCTTGCTCCAGCACGAAACTGGTAACAAGGTTTTTATAACGTTATAAACTTAGCAATACTAATAATAAAAACCTATTAGATTAAGCTTGTAAACCTTTGATTGCTTTGTTTAAACGGCTCTTACGACGAGCAGCTTTATTCTTGTGAATAATGCCTTTGTCAGCCATACGGTCAAGAACCGGTACCGCTTTTTTGTAAGCTTCAGTTGCCGCATCATAGTCTTTTGACTCGATAGCTGCGTCAACACGCTTTAGGTAAGTACGAACCATAGAACGCTGTGAAGCAGAATGTTGGCGACGTTTGGTGTTTTGACGGGCGCGTTTACGAGCTTGTGCAGTATTAGCCACGCGTATCTCCTTGATAAAGA
>JARIDJ010000054.1 GCA_029267175.1 Psychrobacter sp.
AATAGCCAATTATAATAACAGCTTAGACAAAAATTGATAAAAAAATTATCCAAAATCGATTATAGCGCGCAAAAATAGTATCAAAAGCCTTTAAGTTACTAAATACCCGTGCTATGATATTTTTAAGCAACATACCTTACAAATTTATTACTGGTAAGTTCAATAATAATTTAGGTAAGTGGCTTATGGTCTAATAAATACCATTTGATTTCTATTTTATGTAGAGATTTTAAAATTCTAATATCATCATCTTAGTACTCGCTTATATGCAATGTTGCAAAGGAATTCGGGGCTAAGCGCACTGTTTAGGAAGTCTTATTATGTCAGCTCGTGAACAAGGTATCGTTAAGTGGTTTAATGACTCAAAAGGTTTTGGTTTCATTCAACGTAATGGCGGCGAAGATATTTTTGTCCATTTCCGCGCTATTCAAGGTGATGGTTATCGCTCTTTGAAAGATGGTGAAAAAGTAGAATTCAGTGTGGTTGAAGGCGATAAAGGTCTGCAAGCTGAAGAAGTCAGAAAATTAGAAGAGTAATCCATTTAGCAGTTGTGGCATTTTGTCATTACGCTAGCAGTAACTACTGCTATACTACTGAGTCAAACCGCTCTTATCTAACCGATAATGCATATAGCATGTATAGGTGAAGATAAGCTCATAGGTTTGACTCTTTTTCGTTTTGGAGCGGTATAAAAATAAACGCCTTCAAAAACGGCTAGCATTTGCTACATAAGTGCTCAATGTTAGAAGCGCTTAACTCACAAGGATAATTTTTTGAGTCATTTTACCAAATTTACTGATTTGCCACTGTCAGCGCCGACTTTACGCGCCATCAAAGACTTAGGTTTTACCGATCTGACGCCTATTCAAGCACAAATACTGCCTCATACTTTGGCGCATCAAGATGCTATCGGTCAGGCACAAACCGGTACTGGCAAGACTGCTACTTTTTTGATTACTATTATCGAGACGCTACTTAAACGTCCCTTTGCTGCTGATGAAGAGCGCTACCTTGGTGAGCCACGCGCAGTCGTTATGGCACCTACGCGCGAGCTTGCGCAGCAGATATTTGATGATTGTATAGAGCTGACCAAATACACTGACTTGCATAGCGTTTGTATTATGGGCGGTACTAGCTACGATGCTCAGCAGCATGAGCTTGAGCGCCAATATATCGATGTAATCATCGCCACCCCGGGACGGCTAATTGATCTGATGAATAAGGGTATGGTCTATCTCGATAGAGTAGAGGTACTGGTGCTAGATGAAGCCGATCGTATGCTTGATATGGGTTTTATTCCTGATATTAAGCGCTTAGTAGGCCGGATGCCTGCTAATAGCGATCGGCAAAGCTTATTGTTTTCGGCCACCTTTAATCAAGACGTGATGAATCTGGCTTATCGCTGGTTACATGAACCGCAGTTTGTAGAGATTGAACCTGAGCACAAAACCAGTGAGCTGGTAGATCAGCATTTTTACCTGTTAACTGAAGAGCAAAAATTAGCCGCTTTGCAGCGTATTATCGCTGATGATAAAGTCGATAAGGTTATTGTTTTTGCTAATCGTAAAGATCAGGTCAAGCGCTTATATCATAAGCTGCGTCAAGCACACAAAATTGTAATGTTATCTGGCGATGTCATCCAACAAAAGCGTGAGAAATACCTACAGCGCTTCAAAGAAGGTCATGCTTCTATCTTAGTAGCCACTGACGTAGCAGGACGCGGTATCCATGTTGACGATATTAGTCATGTGGTCAATTATACTTTACCCGATCAACCCGATGATTATGTGCATCGTATTGGCCGTACCGGACGCGCCGGACAAACTGGTATTAGCATCAGCTTTGTCAGTGAAGACGATGCCTTTAACTTGCCAGCATTAGAGAAGCATTTAGGCACTAAGTTTAGTCTGGAGCAGTGGCAAGAATAGTCATTCTTCAAAGTCATAATAAACGGCTGCTTAAACCTAAAAAAACCTTCAACAAATGATTTTGTTGAAGGTTTTTTGGCATAAACTAACCCGCACTAAAGTTAGCATGCGCTAATAGCTAATTGCTCTGTGAGCCATTCATATTGTGCATGCTATGATCCATCTCATGGCTATCAGCAGAATCAGAGGTCATTGACATAGGAGCGCTATGATTCATTGGCATGTCACTATGATTACTACCGTGACCACCACCATGCATACTGGCCATTAGCATAGGGATAAAGACTACTGCTAATCCCGATAACACCATAATAGCGCCGTTTAGTTGACGCAAACGTAGGCGGCCAATTTGGTTGCGGAGCCAGCCTACTGTTTCGTGCGTTGCTACCAACATCGGTACTGTACCCAAGCCAAATACAAACATTAAAGCTGCGCCGCTTAGCGGGTTATGAGCGACCACGGCAATTAATAACGCGCCATAAACCAAACCACAAGGCAAAAATCCCCATAATAAACCGGCTGCTAATGCACGCGGATAAGTGTTAAGCGGAAATACTTTTTGGCGCACGGGACTCAAAAATTGCCAAAAGCGCATACCCAAACGTTCAAGCTTACTCAAAAACGGTGCGCCAAGCATAGTAACACCGACGAATACCAATACTAAGCCCAATAAAATGCGCGGTGTACTATTTCCCTTCATCAGTGGCTCTAACACCGCAGTACCAATCAATCCAGCTGCTAAACCTAGCATAGCATAGCTAGTCAGACGGCCAAAATGATAAGTAGCAATTAAGGCGCGGCGCTTAGCTGGGCTGACATCTTTCATCGATAGACTAAAAGCGGCGACCAAACCTCCACACATACCTAAGCAGTGCGGAGAACCAAAAAATCCCATAAAAAATGCAGCAACAATTAAAGCGGTGGTCATAGGGAGCGTATCCTATTACAAAGTAAAATGATTGAGTCTAGAATTATTATTTGGAATGCTGATCTTCACGTTTAATATCAGTAGTAACAGAAGAAGCAGTAGTCACATCAAGCGGCTTATCGGTAGCGTCTTCATGAGCTTGAATGGTTTGTCGGCGTTCTTGACGATCCTCTAAGATGATACGCTGAGAGGCATTGTCTAAGTCCTCAAACTGATTGGATCTGACGGCATAGCGTACCGCCCAAATAGCCACCACAAATAACATTAAACTCAATGGGATTAATAAAAAGATACTGAGCATAATAAACCTCTAAGTGACCGTTTTTATAAAACATCATTCTATTATACGCTTATCTTTAGCTGATTAAAGGCACAAGCTAGCTAATTAAAGGTTTTTACCGCATTACCTCTTGGGGTTAGCAGTTGCTCGGTACTCACCTCTTGAGCTTGGCGGCAGTTATTCTGCGGACGAATGACATCACGCAAATACGCTGCAATCTCATAAACCGCTCGCCTTGAATGCGTTAAGTTCTGCGCAGGCTCCCTCCAATCACGTCTCACAGGTAAGGGCGCACTCAAAGGAGTGCTATTAATACCATTTAAGGCAAATTGTCTTCGCGCTCTTGCCATGTGATAGCTATCGGTAATTAGATAGACATGATTTAAGGGAATGCGCTTGGCGGTAAAGCGCGCGTTCTCGCAAGTATTCATACTAGCATTTTCGCTAATCAAACCATCGATACCGTGCTCAAGCAGCCATTGACCAAGCCAAGGAGCTTCCGCGCCGCTAATAACGATAGGTAGAGGTAGATCGTGATACGCCGTAGCTGCAGTGCGCGCACGATTAAGGCTATAGCCATTAAGGATAATCTGATTATTATTATCATTGGTCAACCCGCCGCCTAATACCACGTAAGCGGTAGGCGGCGAGCTCATAGCCGATGACGGCATAGTAGGAAGGGGTAGACGCGTTAGCACATAAACGACAGTTTGTGAAAACAACGGGGTAAATAAGCTAATCAGTACTAAAACGACAGAGGTTGAACCAATTAAAAAGGTAATATTTATAATACGAAACACTTTGACCATACGCTCAGCTGAGCGCAGATAATAACGCCATAACCGCTTGGATAAGGGTCGTTTAGTCCCCATAGCTACTCGATCCAAGAGTGCCATCTGCGTTTACCCAAATGGGCTCTCGAGTTAAAGTAATAGCAAATTTATCATAAACACAGTGGCTAATATAATCTTGTGCAGTGGCAACATCAATCTGCTTGGCTTGATAAGGCGCATGATTGGTTAATACTAGCGCTTGCTGCTGATGAGTGATAATAGGCGCTATTCCCAAACCTTTTAGGCCAGCGTGCTCAATCAACCAGCCAGCAGCGACTTTGGTTTTTTGCTCGCTCATAGGATAGCCGACAATATCGGGATAGCGAGTTTGTAGCGCCAAAAACTTTGCATTATCAATAATAGGGTTTTGAAAAAAACTACCACAATTGGCCAGCTTTTTGGGATCAGGGATTTTTCGCTGACGAATATCAATGATCGCTTGCATGACATCATAAGGCGTAGGTTTGGTGCGCTTTTGCTGCATTGCATAATGCTGTGCTACCGCTTGCACATCGCCGTAATTGGCCGATATCTGCGTCTGATCGGTGTGCAGGCGTAAGCGCACTCGGCTGATAAGCCAACTATTGGGCTCACGTTTAAACAAACTATCACGATAGCCAAACTGACACTCAGGTTTTGTTAATTCATGCCAAGTTTGCGAAGGCAGGTGATAAGCTCGAACCGATTGTAAGGTATCGTCTAATTGCACGCCATAAGCGCCGATATTTTGCACGGGAGCCGCGCCCGTCAATCCTGGTATCAGCGCCAAATTCTCTAAACCATACCAGCCTTGATTGACGGTATAGGTCACTAACTTATGCCAATTCTCGCCCGCCATCACCTCGATATCGACATAGTCTATAGTCTGATTAGTGACTTTGATACCGCGCATAAAGGGACGCAGCACGATAGCGTTCAGCTTTGAGGGCAGCAAGACATTACTACCGCCTGATAATACAAATAAAGGTAGTGGGTTATCAGGCGCGTTATTATATTCAGCCATAAAGGCATCTAGCTGCGCCTCACTGCTTAAAGTTACCGACTTATCAGCCACGCAGGCAAGCGCCATAGTATTGGCATAAGAGAGGTCATGCGATAAATGGTAGGAATAAGCATCAGTAGTAGGTGAGTCAATTGGCAAAGCTAGAGTCATAAATAAGCCTGTATAACTGAGAATTAACGAGGAGGCGCTATTAAAACATAATAATGTAATCAATAATATTGAGCGATAATTAGCCCTAACCAGATATTATAAAGGATAAAAAGCATCCTAATAGCTCAGTTATGAGCCTATAAGCTAAAAACCTAGTTAGCTTTTCGCTATTTATGACAAGGGCTAATTGGTTTTCCAGCTCTCAATCCAAGCTTGGGTACTCGACTCAATACGCTTGATCACCTCTTCAAAATCCTCACTTTCACCCTGATAAGGATCAGGTACATCATCGCCGCCGTAAGTAGGATCTTCTTCACTGAATAGGGCCAGCTTTGCAAGCTTGTCTGTTGACTCGGTTATACCGTCTTTTATCTGCTGTAAATCGGCTAGGTTTTGCGCGTCCATCGCTAAGATTAAGTCAAATTTATCAAAATCCTCAGCGCTCACTTGACGCGCTACTAGTTTGCTAATGTTATAGCCATTGGACTTAGCATGGCGCTGAGCGCGCTCATCGGGTGCATGACCGATATGCCAATCACCGGTTCCTGCTGAGTCTATCTTTATATCCAAGCCAGCAATAGCAGCCTGCTGACGAAAGATCTCCTCAGCAGTAGGCGAACGACAAATATTACCTAAACAAACTAGCAGTACAGAGGAGGGGGCAGAAGCTTTAATGGGCATGAGATGACCTTTTTATAAGCGATTATTTTATAAAACAAAAGCTACATAACAGAGGCTATGTAGAGCGGTATAACTAGCGATTATCTTGACTAAAAAATAGGCTATTTAACGAGTAAATAACCTGTCATAAAATAGCCACTAGCGTAACGATAAATAGTTATAAAGGCAAGGTAAGCTATCAACTAAGGAGTAGTAAAATTAGAGTTTAAAAACTTAAGCTTAATAAGTATAAAGCTCTAATCTTGATTGTTTTTAAAGCGCTGTAAATCGCGGCGCTCTTTTTTATTGGGCTTATTGTCAGGGCGAGCTAGATTTGATAGTTTACGCTGCTCAGCATAATAGGCACGGCGTTCAGCGCTTTCCTCCGTTTCTGAATATAGCTGTTGTGCTGCACTAGCGTTACCGCGCTGAGCACTTAAGGCTTCGACAATCACGGTTTTCTCGCTCATTGCTGTCGCAGAGCCTTGACGAATCTGCAGCTCATCACCCACCGCAATCTCTTTGCTGGTTTTGACTCGGCTACCGGCATAATGCACGCGTCCACTCTCAATCGCTTCTTTGGCAAGAGTACGAGTCCGATAAAAGCGCGCCGCCCATAGCCATTTGTCGATACGCATTCGCACCGCATCTGGTTGGCTATGGCTTGGCTGATTATGATTTTTATTATGTTTACTCATCAAAACCTCATTGATATCAGTATATTAGGATATAAATGGTGATTTATTTAGCAATTAAAAGAGCGACTAGCCATAATTGGTATACAAAAATTAGCACACACATCGAGGTGATTCAGCAGTTTGTTAGTGCTATACAATCAATAACACCACTGCTGCTCACAAGGGATGCCGTCATTATTGCCATCCATTTTAGTACCAGGGCAGTTGTTGCTAAAGTAAGTCGCCTCTGCGCAAGACCTCATCTGCGAGCAGTGCTTTCTT
>JARIDJ010000027.1 GCA_029267175.1 Psychrobacter sp.
GGACTCTTTTTTGCCGATTAGTCATTAAAAAGATCCGCTTAGAGTGACTAAACTAGATAGTTTTAATCTAGAATCGCCTAAAAAATAGTCACTATCAGTGCCATGATCGAATGTTCAACAGACCCTAATGAGAGATAAAAAAGTGATTTTAGATTACCAAAAGTCTTATGCTATTTAAAATAGAGCAGATGAGCCTGATAGTAAAGGCAGATTTGTGAAAAGCTGAGGGTAATAGCTAGTATCTCGATAAGCTATGGATATAGCTTTATTATAAAAGGGTTACGTGTTTTTAACAGAACTAAGCTGTAACTAGCCAAGGAGTTGTGACAAAGTAGCCCTTTATAATATCGCTACCATAAATTAATAAAACGATAACGATTTATTGTTATTTACGTTATTATTTATCAGCGTCAATCAAGTTATAAAACATATCATTAAGAGCCATAAAACTATGCAACTATCTTCTTATCAACTATCTCCTTATAAAAAACTTTTTTTAACCGCTTTAGCAGCTACCGTGCTTACCCTAAGTGCTTGTGATAAAAAAGACGATTCTACTATGGAAGGCTCAGTACATGAGTTTGATGCAGAAACCTCTGAAGAGGAAGCCGCCGCTGAGATAGCGGCAGAGAATGCGCCTATGATTAGCGATCGTGAGAACAATCCGGTACTACCTAGCAGTGATGAGCCTGAGAATACAGGAGCGGTCATGGGCGATATGGCTCCTGCAGCAAAAGACACAACGGGCGGTGTCAGCAGCACGGTCAATAGTGAGGTGGTGCTAGATAATGAAGTCAAGCAGACGCCGACCTCTAGTAGTGTTGAGACTGCTGATATCACAAATAACAGTGACAACGATATGATAATAGAAGAAACTAACGAGACTTATTAATTCTGATACTCTATGATTAGTAAAAGCAAGTTAAATACGGCTTAAGACGTCTTGTAGTTATTTGGCAAGGCTTAATAGAAGTTTTATAACAGACAACGACATTAAGTGAGAGGATTATGAAAAATACTACCCCAAAATTATGGTTACTAGCAGCACTCGCAGCTTCTGCTCTCTCGCTTAGCGCTTGCGCTGATAAAGAGAAGCCTCTTGATGAGCCTGAAGCTATGGATACTATAGACGATGCGCAAACTCCTGTAGAGCAAGAAGCAACAGGCGTTGATGACGTTGAGCAAGTCGCTGAGGGCGTCAATAGTGCTGATATCTCTGATGACCCCTTAGTCAATGATAATGTAGCCATCGCTACTGCTGATGATAATGTTGCTATCGCCACGGCTGATGACTCTGAGGTGTTAGATGGCTCTGAGTCAGAAGAGCATATCTCGACTTATTAATTAGTCGATAAGCGCTACAGATAATACAGCGTGAGATTAGCTAAAGTGTTAAAATAAAGCTCAAATTTACGAAAGTAAATGGGGCTTTTTTTATGAGTATTAGGCAGTGAGTATACGCATTTGCCTTTTAACCATATTATGAGCGACAATACGCTGCGTTTTTTTGTCCAACATCAATTTAGCGCATTTTTTAGATAATGGTTATTAAAGCCTGTAGGGCTGATAGCTAGTGTCCTCAATTGCGACTCTTATTCATAACAATCGGAAACCTGTTTAACCATGCTTGATATTGCCAAAAATCAACCTCGCCCTATCGCTTTAGATATCCAAGACCTGCATAAAAGCTATGGCTCGTTAGAGGTGCTAAAAGGGGTGTCGCTTACCGCTTATGATGGCGATGTCATCTCAATTTTAGGCTCGTCAGGCTCCGGCAAGTCAACCTTACTGCGCTGCATTAATCTATTAGAAAAGCCGACCAAAGGCCGTATTACTATCGGCGATGATGAGCTGCTGCTAAAAGCGAATAAGTCAGGCGAGATGCAAGCGGTCAATAATAAACAGCTTGAGAATTTGCGCGCGCGGGTGGGGTTTGTTTTTCAAAACTTCAATCTATGGCCGCATAAGACTATTTTGCAAAATATCATTGAAGGACCTACTCAAGTGCTAAAGATCAAAAAAGATCAAGCCATCAATGATGCAGAGCAGCTATTAAAAAAGGTAGGTCTCTCTGATAAAAAAGATGCTTATCCGGCTAATCTCTCTGGCGGTCAACGTCAGCGTGTCGCCATTGCGCGCGCCTTGGCTATGCAGCCAAGAGTATTATTGTTCGATGAGCCAACCTCTGCGCTTGACCCAGAGCTGGTCAATGAAGTGCTAGCGGTCATGCAGGACTTAGCAGAAGAGGGGCGTACTATGCTTATCGTCACCCATGAGATGCGTTTTGCCCGTGATGTTTCAAGCCAAGTGGTGTTTTTGCATCAAGGCGTCATAGAGGAGATGGGCACGCCAGAGCAAATCTTTGATAATCCAAACTCAGAGCGCGTCAGAGACTTTATGGACTCACATCGTCAGCACTGATATTGTCGGTATAAAATTCTAGCGGCTTTGTAAACAATTGGCTCTAAAAGCTGTTGCCTTTGTAAATTATTGGCTTCATAAATTGAATTATCCATTCGTTAGTAACTTTGTGCCAAGCTAAATCATTACAGATATATCATAACCGTTTATTACCGGATAATGACAGTCAATAGCTAAAACGTTTGTTTTTGATATTGTTGTCAGGTATTATCGATGGGTTTACAAGTCACTAATATTTATCACTATTACTACTCATTTGCTTGATGATTTGATAGGGATGTTAAATCAAAATAAGGAATATATGATGTCGAACTCTCGTCTCTTGTGGTCATCGATGACTATCACCGCCGCGCTAGCCCTAAGTGCTTGTAGCCAGCCAAGCGAAGAAACAGTTGATGCTAACGCTGATGCGCCTGCTGCCGATGTCGCTGGTAAAACCATTCGTATCGCCACCGAAGGTGCTTATCCTCCTTTTAACTATACCAATGCTGATGGTAGTTTGGGTGGTTATGATGTCGATGTTGCCAATGCATTATGCGAGCAGATGCAAGCCAACTGTGAGATTGTCGCGCAAGATTGGGACGGTATTATCCCAGGCCTCTTAGCACAAAAATATGATGCGGTCATAGCTGGTATGTCTATCACTGCTGAGCGTCAAGAAAAAGTCGACTTTACTGAGCCATATTTTGCCAATACGATGGTTTGGCTGACTGATACCAACGGTAGCTTTGATCCAAAAAACATCAGCAACCTAAATTTAGGTGGCCAGCGCTCAACCACTCCAGGCGCTTATCTGCAAGATAATTATGAAGGCGTTGATGGTAACACAGTCCAGCTTTATGATAATTATGACAATGCTTATTTAGATCTAAAATCTGGTCGTAGCGATGCGGTACTGGCCGAAAAAGTCTCTGCCAAAGCTTGGCTCAAAGATAATCCAGAAGGCTTTGGTATCGTGGGTGAAGAGATTGATAACGATGACAATATCGCTATTGCTGTACGTAAAGGCGATCCTCTAAAAGACGACTTTAATAAAGCGTTAAGCGAAATCCGTAGTAACGGAGAGCTGGCACGTCTTGAGCAGGCAAACTTTAATCAATAATCTGTTGGTCGATAAATGAGGAACACCAAATGACCCTATTAATGAATTCATCAGCTAAGTCGCCAACAGCTAGCAAAGCACTATGGCTAGCGCCGTTAAGCGCCGCTATGCTAATGCTAGCCGCTTGTAGTAGCCCATCAGCTCCAGAAGAGGGTAAAGTTGCAGAGGATGCGGCGGCCACTACCACACCAATGAATATAAAAATAGCTACCGAGTCTAGCTATAAGCCTTTTAGCTACACCGATGCTGATGGTAAGCTTATCGGTTATGAAGTCGAGCTAGTTGATGCTTTATGCGCGCAAATGCAGGCGGAATGTGAGCTGATATCGCAGGACTGGGATGGCCTTATTCCTGGCTTAAATGCCCAAAAGTTCGATGCGATTATCGCTGGTATGTCGATTACCCCTGAGCGTAAAGAAGTGGTTGAATTCACTGACCCCTACTTTCATACTGGTATTATTCTTATTGGTAAAAAAGGCGATAACATCACCGTTGACGACCTAAAAGGCCAGCCAGTAGCGTCGCAGCGCTCAACGGTATCCTCGCAGTATTTGCAAGATGAGTATCCAGATGCTGATATCAAGCTTTATGATACGCAGGATAACGCTTATCTAGATCTAACCTCAGGTCGCGTACGCGCTATGATGTCTGATAAAGTCACTGGCATCGATTGGCTAAAAACTGAGGCTGGCAAAGATTATGAAGTCAAAGGAGCTGAGATCAGCACTGAAGAAGATGCGATGGGGATAGCTTTTCGTAAAGGCGATCCTTTAGTGGGTAAATTCAATGCAGCATTAGCTGAGCTAAAAGCCAATGGCACTTATGATCAGATCACTGGCAGTTACTTTGGTACCAGCTCAACCGCGGCGGCTAATAAAGCGGCTAAAGCCGATAGCGTCAAAGAAGTTATCGTTGTAGAAGGCGACGATGTCGATGTCGATGCAAATGCAACGATTGCCGCTGAAGAGCAACAAGAGACCGCTAACTAATCTATTAAATAGATGTCAAGTGCGTGGTATAACAGCTGTGTTGATACGAAGTTGATGATAATGGTGCTTTATACTTAATAGCAGTGTAGAGCGCCATTATTTTTATACGGCTCTCCTTTTATTCTATTTATCTCAAATTACTTATTATTCACATTATTTACTATGAGGAAGTCAAGGATGATGATAAATCACTCTACTGTTTTTGCTTCACGTTATTTTTTGCCCAAGGCGCTATTAGCAGCGGTAGCATTGGTAGCGGTAGCTGGTTGTAGTAATTCTCAAGATACTGAAACCGCTGCTACTGAACCTACTAGTACGGCTACTACCGAGACGACTGATGAGGTACTGCGTATTGGTACCGAGGGCGCTTATGCTCCTTTTAACTATACCAATGCTGATGGCAGCCTCGGCGGTTTTGATATCGAGATAGCCAACGCTTTGTGCGCCGATATGCAAGTCACTTGTGAGATTATCGCACAGGACTGGGATGGTATTATCCCCGGTCTTAAAGCGGGCAAATACGATGCTATTGTTGCTGCTATGTCGGTCACCCCCGAGCGCGCTGAACAAGTCAGCTTTACCGATCCCTATTTTAGTAATACTTTGGTGTTTTTAGCCAAAGAAGATAGCTCCTTTGATCCGAGTAATAGCGATGATATTAATTCAAAAAGCATTGCCGCTCAGCGCTCAACGATTTCCTCACAGTGGTTAGAGGAGGCTTATCCAAAAGCCAATATGCAGCTATATGATACTTTGAGTAACGCCTTTTTGGACTTAGGATCAGGCCGAGTAGAGGCAATGATCTCTGATAAGCTACCGGCTATCGAATGGCTGAGCTCCGCCTCTGGCAGTCATTATGTACTAAAAGGCGAGGAGATTGATATCAATGATAATTTTGCTATTGCAGTACGCCCAGGCGATCCGCTACAAGCCAAAATCAATCAATCACTCGCTAATATAAAGGCTAACGGTACTTATGAGGCTATTAATCAAAAGTATTTTGCTATTCCAGCGGCTAGTAACAGCGATGACTCAGTAAAAACAGCAACAGAAGCAGAAGTAGTGACTCAATAGTAAGCTCAGTCTAAGTTATCTAGCCAATTATTTATAATGATACAGTCCTAGCTTATTGTATTAAAGGATATCGCTCTTACAGCGCTATCCTTTTTTATTCTCCTTGATTGGCTATTTTGACTTAGCAGTTATTATCAGTAGCGCTTGAATGTTTAACAGACCCTAACATCGATCGCCTCAGTTATGATAAAATCAGCGCTTATTTCTATCTGACTAATAAATCAGTAAATTACTGGGTCAATCGGTAGTTATTTATTAGATACATCTAAAACGCTTCTCGCTATTATAGACCATAACTATTGCTGCATTTGAGCGCCATTGGCACAGCTTGGTGTCTTGAGCGCTAGGTTATGGACTGCTAATAACGCGCGGTTGCCGCCAACATAAAGAGACTGAGTGAATAATTGTGTTTGATTTACAAGGGTTTGGTGCCCTATTACTGAGCGGTGCTACCGTCACCATCAAGCTTGCCATCACCAGCCTCGCTATAGGTATGGTGCTAGGCTTGCTTGGGGCGACGGCGAAGCTGTCAAACGTTTGGATATTGCGTAAGCTCGCTACTATTTATACCGCCACCATGCGCGGTATCCCTGAGCTGCTGCTAGTGCTATTTATCTATTATGGCGGCTCCATCTTGCTGATGAGCATTCTCAAAAAGTTCGGCTACACCGAGTATGTGGAGATTAGTGCTTTTTGGGGCGGAGTGATGGCCTTATCTATCGCTTTTGGTGCTTACGCTACTGAGATATTCCGGATGTCGATTCAGGAGATTCCTGTCGGCCAAAAAGAAGCGGCGCAGGCGATAGGCATGCGTCCATTTCAGACTTTTTATCGAGTGACCTTGCCGCAAGTTTGGCAAATTGCCTTGCCTGGTTTAGGTAATCTATTTTTAGTATTGCTAAAAGATACCGCTCTTGTCTCCGTTGTCGGTCTAAAAGATATTATGTATCAGTCCTCACGTGCCGCCCAATCCACTCAGCAGCCTTTTACCTTTTATATGGCCGCCGCTATTATTTATTTAGGTCTCACTATGCTTATCACCGGCTTTATGATTTGGCTGGAGTGGCGCGCTAATCCAGCGGCCCGCTATGCCAAAAAAATCAGCCGTCAATCCACTCATCAACAATCAACCTTAGGGTAGAGGAGAGAGACTATGGATTGGAATTGGCAAGTTATCTTTGATAGTATCCCTGATCTGTTGAGCGGTGCGGTATTGACGGTACAGCTGGTGGTCATCTCCGGCATTGTCGGGCTGTTTTTGGCTTTGATATTAGCTTTGCTACGCTTATCCAAGAATTGGCTAGTCCAGCTATTACCTTTTTTGTATATTTTCTTTTTTCGGGGTACGCCGCTACTGGTACAGATATTTTTGATCTATTATGGTCTTGGGCAGTTCGAGGCGGTGCGTGAGTCTTTCTTATGGGAGCCGGTGCTAAGCCAAGCGTATTGGTGTGCGATTATTGCCTTTACCCTTAATACTAGCGCTTATCTTGCGGAGATTATCCGCGGCGCTATACAAGCGATTCCGGTAGGCGAGCTTGAGGCTGCCGACGCTATTGGCCTGTCAAAATGGCAAAAGCTTACGCGTATTACCTTACCACGCGCTTTTGGTATTGTGATACCAGCCTATAGTAATGAGGTCATCTTTATGCTCAAAGGTAGTGCTCTTGCTTCTACTATTGCGCTGATGGATATCACTGGAGTGGCGCGAACTATTAGCGCGCGAACCTATACCTTGATGGAGCTGTTTTTTGCCGCTGGTGTGATTTATCTACTATTATCTTGGGTCATCTTATTTGGTTTTGGCCGTTTTGAGAAAAGAATGAATCGTCACGCCAGCTATGTGCCGCCTGATGTAATGACTAATACTATTCCATAATTAAGCTGAGAGCCTGTCATGAGCCAATCGCCACACGCTACTATAGCCGCCGCTATTATTAATAACGACAATAATGTTATCTCTAATAATAACGTTACTTCTAATATTGATAATAAAGCTAATGCTAAGCTGCGTGAGTGTGTTGGTAAAGTGGTTTGTGTCGGTCGTAACTACGCCGCTCACGCTCATGAATTGGGCAATGAAGTGCCAAGCTTGCCACTATTATTTATAAAACCAGCTTCTTCGATAGTATCGATTCATAACGATATTATTCGCCCTGATCCCAGCCGCTATGGCGAGACGCATTATGAGGCCGAGCTGTGCATTCAGTTAGCGGCAGACTTATCTAAGGCTACTGCTGAGCAAGCAAAACAAGCGATTGGCGCTATAACTTTAGGGCTGGATTTAACCTTGAGAGAATTGCAAAGTCAGCTAAAAGCCAAAGCTCACCCTTGGGAGCGCGCAAAATGCTTCGACGGCGCTTGTGTGCTAGCAGATTGGCTTGAGGTAACGAGTTTTGGTGATTTAACTCAGGTTAATTATCAGTTGCATATCAATAATGAGCTTAAGCAAGAAGGCAATAGCGCGCTGATGCTGTTTCCTATCTATGAGCTCATTGCTGAGAGTAGTCATGCTTTTAGCTTACAAGCAGGCGACGTTATCATGACAGGTACCCCAAGTGGCGTTGGGGTTTTACAAGCAGGCGATCAATTGCAGTTGACGCTTGGCGAGCATCAGTGGCAAACGCAAGTGCGATAATAATCTTTGCGCCTGTTTTTTATTGTTCTAATCTCTAAAAGCTCCTCTTTTTATTTTGTAGTCTTTTTATGGAGGTTCAAACTGGTTATAAAAATGACTTATAAATCAAACCATTCGCTTCTATTTGTAGCATATAATCGCTAGTATAGAAATCTATATTTTGCAGAATACCTCTCTCCTATGAGTGCTACGAAGAACGCTATGACTACTCCTAAAACCCATACTCCAGACTTGCCCGATGCTACCCACGATAGTTATGGCAGCAGCTTTGGTAATGAAGGTATGTTTCATTATCAGCCTGGGGTTCATCCTATCTCCAAAGCTAGCATGCCGCTGCATGGCGATCTGTACGAACATATCTCGCAGCTTGATGCGTTAGATATGGAGGAGCTGGTTCGATTATTGGCAGATGATGCTGATGAAACTATCAAAAATAAGCCGCTATCTTTAGGAGATTTTTTTGAAGGCTTAGCGCAGCTAGCGACGATGGGCGTGGTTGAAGTCACTGAGATCGTAGAGTCGATGCACCGCGAGATTATGTTACGTCCTATAGGCCGCTTTAATAAAAATAATCTAAATAATTGGCAAGGCGGCATAACAGGACGCGTCTATGGTCTTGTGCGTTATATTATGCTGATGGTAGGCAATAATCTAGCTTCAGGCTTACGTTTATATAAAAACATGGCCACACAAACCAGCTCTCAGCCACTGCCGCATGGACTAAAAAAGCTAGTCAACGTCTTTAATGGCGTGATGGGCGATCATTTGGTCAATCATAGTAACTCTCTAGCGATTCCCATGGTGCTCTATGATGCCGATGGCAATCTGCGTCATGAGGGACTATCGGGGCGTATTATTATCTTATGTCATGGTTTGTGTTTGAGTTATCTAAGCTGGCATCCTGAAGAGGAGAATAGCTTAGGCGCGGCTATCAGTCGTAGTCAACCAGAGGCAACGGTACTCTATCTTGATTATAATACCGGACGACGTATCTCACGTAGCGGTCACAAATTCTCCAAACTGCTACAAAGCTTGGTTGATAATAATCCAAATATCAGTCAAATAGATATAGTGGGCCACAGTATGGGCGGCCTAGTCGCTCGTAGTGCGCTACATTATGGCAAACAAGACCGTCTAGATTGGGTCAAACGTGTCGGTAATCTGATTACTTTAGGCTCGCCTCATCACGGCGCTTTGCTTGAGCGTATTGGTTTTATGGTACAAGACATTATCAGTAAAGTTCCCTTTGCCAGCTCGCTTGCGCACTTAGGTGACATGCGCAGCGCCGGTATTATAGATCTTCGTCATGGTAGTATTCGTGATGCTGACTGGCAGTCTTTAGAGGGGCGTAATGTGTTACCCCAAGATTTTCGCCATCCTACGCGTCTGCCTACCGGCGTTAAGACCTTTTTTGTCGCGAGCGCCTTGATTGAGACGCACTATGATTCAAAAGTCACCAATCTTTTGGGAGATAGTTTAGTCTCGGTAGCTTCTGCCCTAGGCGAAGATGATGGCGAGCATAATTTGTTTGTACCAGAGGGTCATAAAGCAGTCTTTTATGGCGTCAATCACATGGGCCTTATACACAGTCGAAGAGTGCGCGAACAAGTGGTAGAGTGGTTACTAGATAATGGTAAAAGCGATTACGCTAGCCGAGATCGTATTCATTCTTATCCTCAAAGCTTAAGTTTACAGACGGAAGACTCTTAGAGTACAATTAAAACCTAGCTTTAAGCATGTTGATATCTAAAAAAACCCCCTAAGACTCTCATCTTAAGGGGTTTTCAGTGACTATAACAAAAAGAGAAGCTACTTTGCAAAAATAGCGCTGACATCGTCTTTATCAAATTTGTAGACTTCACCGCAAAAACCGCAATCCATCTCAAAGCTACCGTTTTGCTCCTCCAAGATATCTAAG
>JARIDJ010000075.1 GCA_029267175.1 Psychrobacter sp.
ATACTCATATCTTGTTGTTTGACACTTTTAATCACTTGAGCACGGAAGTCTGCTGAATAAGTCATAATATTTTTACTTTTCGCTTATTTTAAAACTACTGTACCACTTTTATAAAAGCTCTACTATAGCGAATAAGCTTAGCAATGAATCACTATAAAAGCGTAAACAACAACACGCGCTATTGCACATTCAATCCATTTATCAAGCGTCTTAAAATGCTATAATCCGTCAGTTTTTTGACGTTATCCAATCAGCAAACCCACTAGCAAATAGGTTCCCATGGCAAAAAGTCGCTTGTTCCGCTCCACCATGGTCGTCAGTAGCATGACCATGCTGTCACGTATTTTAGGCTTAGTGCGCGATATAGTACTGCTAGGCGTGTTTGGTGCCGGCGGCCTGATGGATGCCTTTTTGGTCGCTTTTAAGATACCTAACTTTTTGCGACGGCTTTTTGCAGAAGGCGCGTTTAGCCAAGCTTTTGTACCGGTACTCTCAGAATACAAAGAGAAGTATAACTTGCAAGAGGTACAACTATTAGTCAGTCGAACCTCTGGCGCGCTACTGCTGATACTATCGATGCTAACGGTAGTGGTGATCCTACTAGCGCCTTGGGTGGTGACTTTATTTGCGCCCGGTTTTGCTGATCAGCCAGACAAGTTCGCGATCACCGCTGAATTATTACGTCTAACCTTCCCCTATTTACTCTTTATCTCGATGACCGCTTTTGCTAGCGGTATTCTGCAAAGTTATGGACGCTTTGCCGCGCCGGCCTTTGCACCGGTGTTATTAAACTTATGTATGATTGGCGCGGCGCTCATATTTGCACCGATGTTCGATACGCCTATTATGGCGCTTGGTTATGCTGTCGCTATCGCCGGACTCTTGCAGTTTTTGATACAGTTGCCGCAGCTTTGGCAACAAAAGCTGCTGGTTGCGCCAAAAGTCGATTTTAAGCATGAAGGCGTTAGACGTATTTTAAAGCTCATGTTACCGGCTATCTTTGGGGTTTCAGTCACTCAGATTAATTTATTATTAAATACGGTATTTGCCTCATTGATGATAGGCGGTTCGGTCTCTTGGTTGTATGCCGCTGAGCGCATGAGCGAGCTGCCATTAGGTCTCATTGGCGTGGCGATTGGTACGGTTATTTTGCCGAGCCTATCGGCAAGTGAGGCCAAAAAAGACGACATCACCTTCAAAAAAACCATTGACTGGGCAGCGCGGCTGATTATCTTAGTCGGTTTGCCAGCAGCGGCGGCGCTATTTATCCTCTCAGATGTGTTAATGCAAGCGCTGTTTTTGCGCGGTGAGTTCCTATTGCGTGACGCACAAATGAGCGGACTAGCCCTGCGTAGTATGGCAGGCGGTATTTTGGGCTTTATGCTGATCAAAATATTTGCGCCAGCCTTTTTTGCTCGTCAAGACATTAGAACGCCAGTCAAAATAGGGATTATCTCGGTTTTTGCTAATATGTTATTTAGCGTGGTTTTTATTGGTATCTTTTATTTTCTTAAGATTCCTCTACACGGCGGCTTGGCATTAGCGACGACTGGCGCCGCTTTTGTTAACGCCGGTCTGCTCTATTACTTTTTACACAAACGCGATATCTTCCGTTTTGGTAGTCACTGGAAAAAGTTATTTACTCAGTTCGGTATTGCTACTGGATCTATGGTAGCCGTGCTCTATGTGATGCTGCCTTACTTCCCAACTGACTCTGCACAGTGGCGACGTATTGTGGCTTTAGTGATTATGTGTGTTGTTGGTGCCGCAGTTTACGGGGTAGTATTGTTAGCGACGGGTTTTCGCCCGCGTCAGCTCAAACATGGTTAGCTTACCAAAAGCTTACAACCTTAGAATAAACCTTGACTGTCACTATACTGTGAATACTCAAGAGACTGGGCATACTTAGTGAGATGGCAAACCTATCATTTACTAATATTGAGGTTTACGATGAAAACCAATTTTTTAACATCTTCTATGAGCACCACTTTAGCAGCAAAACCTTCACTATTGGCGACTGGTTTATTAGCCACCAGCCTATTGCTTAGTGGCTGTAGTAATAACGATAGCGCTCAGACAGCAGCGCCTGAGGACAATGATGAGCAAACAGTCGTTGCCAATAGCAATGGTCCGGTAGAAGAAGCGGTAGCGGCGAATACGCAAGGTGTTGTCGCTAATGATAATGAACCCGTTAGCACTAACCTAGCAGCTGATACTAGCATGACTAATGATACTATCCGTCCGATGGCTACTGCTTCTGAGTCGCCAAGCTTAGTGACCAATCCTACTGAGCCCGGTACGCCTGAAGACACAGTCAAACAAGCGCTAAATACCTTATATTATGGCGATGCTAAAGAGGCTGCCGACTACTATCAGGTCGATATGGCCAACTTTGAGGCGGAGCTTGCCAATACTCAAAGCGCCTTTCAGCAAACGGTTGAAAGCGTAACTATGACCAATACGCAGTATAGTGTCGACAAAACACGCGCCACCATCACCGGCGAGCTAAAGCTAAAAGGGCAAAGCGAGCTGGCTCCTTTGACTTATGAGCTAAGAAAAGTAAAGGGTCAATGGAAGATTTTGGGTTAATAAGCTAATAAAATAACGAGCCGACAAAATTTATACGTCAGTTGTATCGGTAATCTTAATGGCTAACCCCAGCATCACCACATCAGCGATAAAGCCCTGCATATCGCAAACTTGCGGCATATAGCCCCATTGCTCAAAACCAAGCTTTCGAAATAATCCTAAGCTTGGCGTATTATGAGCAAAGATAAGCGCAACGATATTGTAGATACCCAAACTTGGCGCTTGCGTCAGCATCCATCCGATCAATAAGCTACCCAAGCCCTGACCCTGATAATCGTGATGCAAATAAATACTAATCTCACTGCTGATATGGTAGGCGGTGCGCGCGTATAAATCGCTAAAGCTGCCCCAAGCGACGATTGTCGCCGATGCTTTACTATCTGACTGGGTTTTTATTACATAAATGGGACGTTTTGGATTATTTATATGCTCATCAAACCACTGCGCACGCTCTACACTAGTGACTGGCGCTAAGATAGCAGTCGCTTGCTTGCCGGCGATACTTTGATTATAAATGTCTACTATAGCCGCCAGATCATTATGACTAGCGCGCTGTACTATAAATTTATTATTAAGCGCGACTGTATGGCTGTCCTTGCTTTCATTAAGGATAATTGCATCATTGAGCATAGCTTTATTAGCCTGATAGTGAGTTATCTGTAGTTTGCAGTGTGAGACTGACTATTTTACTTTATAATGGCAAACCTTAAAGCCTTTTGAGGCGAATAAAATCATCTAAAACGCTATTTTTCTTTATTTCACTGCTCTTATCATAGCTGCAAATTTATGAATACCTATTTTTTAGAACAACTGATTGCTCCGCCCTTTATTATCTCGGCTGATAAGGCGGTAAATAGTGCAGATAGTAAGGATAACAGCCTTACTGAGCTTGCGCCTTGCGTGCTGACTATCGGCAATTTTGATGGCGTGCATTTGGGTCATCAGGCCATGCTTGCAAAAGTTCGAGCGTTGGCTGATGAGCGACAGCTAAGTGCGGCAGTTATGATATTTGAGCCGCAGCCACGTGAATTTTTTGCTCCGCAAAAAGCTCCTGCTCGCCTGACCAATCTAGCAGAAAAACAAGCGCTATTAGCAGAATATGGTGTCGACACTTTGATTGTGGCAAGCTTTGATAGCGATTTTCGAGCGCTGTCTGCCACCGCTTTTGCTGATCTATTAGCGCTACGATTAAAGGTAAAAGCTTTGGTGTTAGGCGATGATTTTCGTTTCGGTCATGACCGTACTGGCGATAGTCAATTTTTGCAAAACTATGGCCTACAAGTGACAGATTTGCATACTATTACTGACGAGATTAGCGCTAATAACGAAGTGGCAGACTTTGATACTGCCAAAAATGATAGCGCTAATAAAACTACCGCTGATGATAATAATGAAAGCACGCGCATCAGCTCTACCCGTGTGCGCGATTTATTGTTAGCCGGCAATATAGAGCAGGCCAATCGACTACTGGGCCGCGACTATACTATTATGGGTACTGTGGTAAGTGGGGATAAAATCGGTCGAACCATGGATTTCCCTACGGCCAATATCGATCTGAATCGTATAAAACCAGCTTTGCACGGTATCTTTGCGGTAGATGTGGTACGTCTTAATAAACAAGGTGAGGTGATTATTAACGGTCTGAGCGCTCTTGCGGCAGAAGGTCAAACTGGGGTGCCTGGTCTACGTGCGCATAGTCTTTTTGGTACGGCTAGCGTTGGCATCAGACCTTCGGTGAATAAAGGCGATAACTGGCGTTTGGAAGTACATTTCCCAAACTTTAAAGCTGATTTGTACAATGAGACGCTCCAAGTCCGGTTTTTACATTATTTGCATGGTGAACGTCATTATGATGGTTTAGAAGCCTTGAAGAAGGGCATTCATCAAGACGTTACTGATTTACTAGCTTGGCGAGAAGAGCAGTTAGTGCCCTAATTAAAAGCGCTAAATTGGATATGAAAAAGCCAGCTTAGCGAACAAGCTGGCTTTTTTATGATTTCTAGTTTTATGATTTTTAGTCTATTAGTGATTTATCAAATATTATCAAGCATCAGGATGCAAACGTACATTTAGCTCATCAATGACTTCAACCCAAGCGGCGTCTTTTTTCCATTCTTCTTCTAAAAACATGCGCTGGCTATCCGTCCAAATATCTGCCTTTTTTAACTCTTCGTTTTTTGCTAATTGATTATTAGCGATAAATTTCTCGATAGCTTCATCTGAATTATCTAACCCTAATTGCGCAAATAATTCGTTCATATTGTAGTCAACTTCACCTAGCATATCCCTTCTCCTTCAAGTTAATCGTAATTAGATTATTTTATTATCTGTTTTCTTAGTGAACATCCTAATTGTAGCAACTGTATTTTTAAAAGCTGTTAGTCAATGTTTATCTAAGCTTACCATTTGTGTTAACAGCGCTCTGCAACAGACCTAAGTTATTTTACAAAAGTACACTCGCACAAAAAAAGCCCTGCCAGATAGACAGAGCTCTTTGCTTATAAATTTTCAATTTCACTGCTATCTATAGCAATGGCTTATGGTAGCAAGTGAGAAACCGCATCACGCTCTTCGCTAAGCTCTTGCTCGGTCGCTGCCATCTTCTTTTTTGAGAAGTCAGATGACACGTCAACGCCTTCAACGATAGACCAGTCGCCATCTTTGCAAGTGCATGGGAATGAGTAGATCAAACCTTTAGCGATACCATATTCGCCGTTTGAGTAAACACCCATAGAGACCCAATCATTCTCATCAGTGCCCATCGCCCAAGTACGCATGTGCGCGATTGCAGCATTGGCAGCAGAGGCGGCAGATGAAGCACCGCGAGCTTTAATAATAGCCGCGCCGCGCTGTTGTACTTCTGGGATATAAGTGTTTTCGTACCAATCGCGATCGACTAGATCTAGCGCTGGCTTGCCGTTAACGGTACATTCGGTTAGATCCGGATACTGAGTTGAGGAGTGATTGCCCCAGATGATCATTTTTTTCACGTCATTAACCGTGCTGTCCGTCTTCTCAGCCAACTGGGCGATAGCGCGGTTATGATCCAAACGAGTCATCGCCGTAAAGTTACGTGGGTCTAGATCTGGTGCATTACGCTGAGCGATAACGGCATTAGTATTGGCAGGGTTACCCACGACTAAGACTTTGACATCACGGCTAGCAACGTCATTTAATGCTTTACCTTGCGCTGAGAAAATAGCGGCGTTAGCTTCTAATAGATCCTTACGCTCCATACCTGGGCCACGAGGACGCGCGCCTACCAGTAGTGCATAATCTGCGTCTTTAAAAGCGACAGTAGCGTCATCAGTCTGTACGATATCGGCTAATAATGGGAAAGCACAATCTTGCAATTCCATGACGACGCCTTTTAGCGCATCGAGTGCTGGAGTAATCTCTAGCAATTGCAAAATGACTGGCTGATCTTTACCTAGCATCTCACCAGAAGCAATACGGAATAACATAGCGTAGCTGATATTACCAGCAGCACCAGTGACGGCAACACGTAAAGGCTGTTTCATAGAGTATTCTCCAATTAATAATTACAAGGATTAGACAGTATCTTTTTCGACAATATCTTTATTGACTGATAGCTTTTTGCACAATAGCTATTGAGATCATGACTTATTAATGACTGCTTTTATGCAAAAGCATACTTAAAACGAGAGCTAGTGTAGCACTTCATTTAGGGAATCGTCTAGCGACAATAGCAGGCAAGATTGCTAGATAAGCGCTATTTACGCTTAATTTAAAGGTTATATTGTTACATTTTATGCTAACAAAAGTCAGTGAGTCGCTATTAACAATAATAGGCTTGTGTTATTCAGAGTTGAATAAGATTGAAGAATGGTTCAGCGATGAGACAGCTTTTTGAGTGGTATAGGCTAGAGCTACTATTATCGGCCACCAGAGATGATGAATTTTTTGCCGCAGCTATCGATAGTATTACTACAACTTGCAAAACTATTACCCTCATAGCAAATATGGATCTCAGTCAGAGTAGACTGACGACGACTTCCAGCCTGACAAATAAGATCAATACTAGCTGAGCTCATGCCACTATTTAGACTTGTCATTTGTTTTAGAAAGCTGGATTTAGAGACGGTATAACTATTGCCAGTAGTAAGCTCATTAGGCAGCTTTAAATCTCCAGCATAATTGATAATTTGGCGAAAATAACTATTGGCACTAAGCGGACTACAAGTCCCGTAACGATGCCAGACTTGGCTACGAACGGTAGTATCTGGCATGATACGGTTGACCACTTTTAGCTGTAAAGGGGTTAGACGCGGCTCACTACCACGGCCGCAGCGCTCGCCATACCCTAAGTCTAAACCTGAGATAGTAAAAGAGTAGCCCTCTAAGCATTGACGCATGCGCGCGCGCGTAGGCTGCATACTGCATAGTGCTGGCGTCATCTCAATCATTAGCACACGCTGACTACTATTCACAGCGCTAGCGGCTTGCGCTGGTAACATCGCCACCCCTTGTAGCACTAACAACGCAGCTACAAGCGATAGCTTATGATGGCTTAAAACTACTCTATTAATAAATACTTTGGCGCTATCATTAGCCTCCGCATAACCCTGAAGCTCAACAGACGATCGATGGCTATTAGACTGATGTTGTACGATATTTAAATATTTCTTTATCATAATTTCACAAGTATTCAGTAGTTATCGAACAAAGTTATCGCGTATAAACAGTAGGGCAAGTAGCGGCTAGAACTGCTAAATAGCTAACCATTGCTACTATTTAGCTCAGCTTATGCCATACTAGCAAACCGTCCTTTTTAATATATAGCAGAAACGTAAACTCAGCTTGTACGTCATTATTATCAAAGAGTATCAAAGCTTGCTTAATAGCTGCAATAATAAAAACGACCTACCCTGTTCACATAAAAAAAGTCATCAATAAATTATCATTGATGACCTTTTGACGCTATTACTAATAAGCTAATAGCCTTAAGCTGCTATCGCTAAAAGCCTGCCGGAACGACGCCCATACGCTCGGTAATCGCTTGCGGACGACCCAATAAACTACTGTAGATGGTAGCGTTTTCCATCACATGTTTGACATAGTTGCGCGTCTCAGGATAAGCGATAGACTCAACATACTGATCGGCTGCAAGCGAGCCATAAACAGGCTGCCAACGTTTGGCATTATTGGGACCTGCATTATAGCCTGCGGTTGCAAGCACCGGCTGATAATTAAGCTTACCTAAGATATCGCCCATATACCAAGTCCCATAGCGAATATTGGTATCGCCACTGTTGGCGCGGCTAGCGCTATAAGTTTCGCCTAAATTACGAGCAATATATTTTGCAGTATCTGGCATCACCTGCATCAAGCCGCTAGCACCAACGTTAGAGCGTGCTGAGGGTACAAATCGGCTTTCTTGACGCATGATACCATATGCCCACGCCGGATCAATACCCGCATCACGGCTATAACGAACTACCGCGCTTTGATGCGGCATCGGATGAGAAAGGGCTAAGCTATCGACTCTATCGGTGTTGTCAATGGCATAAATGGCACGGTCAAGCCAGCCCATATCATAGGCTACTCGCGCGGCTGCAACGATCAGATTGTCATCGCGCTTATCACGCGCAACCTTCACCGCCCAGTTCCACTCACGATTAGCAAAAGAGCGATTGGCATCGCCATTATAGAGCGCAAAAGCGCGAGCAAAGTTAGGATCTTGCATCACTCGAGCACGCTCACTGCTACTTATATTAGGCAGATTATTGCCGCCTAAACGACTAGCGTCAAAGCGTTGACCTACTTTGTCTTTGGCCATTAGACCATAGTAATCATTACTCTTGGCTAATTGTTGGTACATTCTTTTGGCAGTGCTGCGCTTATTAGTATCGCTTGATTGCTCATAAGCGCGCGCTAACCAATATTGCCATTGATTGGACTTTTGGGTCTCACTATCCATCTTGGAGATAGCCTCCACCACATCGTCCCAACGACTAAAGCGAATGGCAGCAATAGCGTAGTCTTCTGCTTCTTCAAAATTAAAATCATTATCTAAGCTGGCGCGGAACCAATCGACTGCCTCGCTGTTAAAACCGTCATCAGTATTATAATTCATACGCTTGACCCCAATAATGCGATAAGCATAGCGGCGCGTGTCCTCGTTTAATAGACGTCTGCTGCGCTGATTGTCTTGCTTGATATCAAAGTCTAATTGTAGCGCGGCTTCACGATAAGACTTGTCCGCCAAACGCCCTAACGCATAAAGATAAAGGTACTGATTGGTTTGGCTTACTGGCTCTCTTGTAAACTTACTAAAAAAAGACGATGGACTCAGCTGAATCTCGCTCAAAGCTGAATAAGGAATAGGCGTACCTAAGCGCGAAGATAACGCCATGATATCGCCAGTCTTACCTTTACGTAGCATACGTTTAAGCCGAGAAACCCGGTCTTGATTACTAATTAGCGCGTTGTTATTCATCTCCATTGCTAGCTGATCACACAAAGCGGGCTGCTTTTTAGTGGTGAGCCAAACATCGGACTTAGCCGCCATAGCACGAATAGTGTCACCGCCATTATTGAACCCTAAGGCAATAGCGCAGCGCTCAGAGCTATCGGCATTGGTAATCAAATTAGCTACTTGCCGCACGGCAGCATAATCATTGGCACCCGCTTTGGTCTCAGCAAAATCAGCTACTAGTTTTTCTGCCATGACGGTGTTTGGATACTGACGCACAAACTGCGAGACGCTAGCAGCGCTTTGAGAGTTTAGATCTAAATTCATCCGCCAATAAGTGGGATACATCGCAAATAGCCCTCCACTCATCGATTGCTCATAACCATATAGGGCGCTGACATCGCCGCGATTTTCAGCTTGCGCCGCGGCGTTGAATAAGTCAATGTCACTACTTGATTGAAAACTGCCTGACTGATAACCCTCTGCCTGATAACTATTGGTTGAATAAGAAGTAACGGATTGCTCTAAGCTCTCGCCCTCACCCCATGTCAATTCAGCACAAGCGACTTGTGATAAGCCTAGCGCCCCCATAGCAGTAGCGACGCTCAAAGCACTGACACGCCATTTGGTAATATTAACGTGCTTTAGTCGTTTTGAGCTTGAATACGGTTTGGTTTTAATCGGTGCTGTGCTGTGGTGAGCTACGCGTAACTTTGTCATACGGACTCTCTTTATAATAACTTTACTAGCGTGTGAATAGCGATATTGACTATTTTGCCTATCAATGCTGGAGTAACAAAACTCATCATACTATATTTGCTTGACTTTCAACCATTAGCTTTACCATTTATCCCTAATTAGGACAGCGCCCTGTAACAACAAAGTGATATTGATGACCAATGAGCGTAGATTGGCAGTTATAAGCGCGGTGGTAAATAGAGCAACGTTTAAGCAAGCAAGGATAAGCTTTTGATACTATTGTAAATAATTAGCCTAAATCAATACTATTAGCTTAGGGTTACTTTTCACTTTGTACCCTTATTATGATAAAATACGCCACTTGCTAACCACCTGCAACCGTTATACTTTTTAATCATGGACTTCTTCTTATGAGTGTTACTGTATTTGATCCCCGCAACGATGACACGGTTATTGCTAACTTGGAGGTCACGACGCCTGCTATTGACGCACTCAAAGAGACTCACGCTGTAGCCGCTCCGGTCAATGCACAGGTAAAAAAGGTCTTTATCACCACGCAAGGTTGTCAGATGAACGTTTATGATTCTGACAAAATGCTTGATGTGCTCGGTGATAGTCATGGTATGGAGGTCACGCACGATATTGATGAAGCGGATGTCTTGTTGATGAATACTTGCTCTATTCGCGAAAAAGCGCAAGAAAAGGTATTTTCAGAGTTGGGTCGCTGGCGCAAACTTAAAGAAAAACGTCCTGATTTAGTGATTGGCGTGGGCGGCTGCGTCGCCTCGCAAGAAGGTGATAATATCCAAAAGCGCGCGCCTTATGTCGATATGGTGTTTGGTCCGCAGACTTTGCATCGTTTGCCTGAGCTCTACGATCAGTCTAATGAGCAAAAAAACATCGCCCCAAAAAACCGCATCGGCACTATCGATATCTCTTTTCCTAGCATTGAGAAGTTTGACTTTTTGCCTGAGCCTAAAGTTGACGGGTTTAAAGCCTTTGTGTCCATCATGGAGGGCTGCTCAAAGTATTGCTCATTTTGTGTGGTTCCTTATACGCGCGGTGAAGAGCTATCACGTCCGCTTGATGATGTATTAGCCGAGATTGATAGTCTTGCTGAGCAAGGCGTGCGCGAGATTAATCTATTAGGTCAAAACGTCAATGGCTATCGCGGTCAAAAAGACGATGGCAGTATTTGCCGTTTTGCAGAATTACTGCATTATGTTTCGCACATCGATGGCGTTGAGCGTATTCGCTATACCACCAGCCATCCGCTAGAGTTCACCGACGATATTATCGATGCTTACGCGCAGTTGCCTGAGCTGGTCTCGCATTTGCATTTGCCGGTGCAAAGCGGTTCAAACGCTATCCTTGCGGCGATGAAACGCAATCATACTATTGACGTCTATATTAATCAGATTAATAAGCTCAAAGCGGTACGCCCTGATATTCATCTATCGAGCGACTTTATTATTGGCTTCCCCGGTGAGACCAATGAGGATTTTCAAGATACGCTAAATTTGGCTAAAGAATTAAACTTCGACCATTCGTACAGCTTTATTTATTCTAAGCGTCCAGGCACTCCAGCAGCAGAGCTACCTGATGATGTCAGCTTTGCTACCAAAAAAGCACGTCTAGCAGAATTTCAAAAAGTGATTATCGATTCGACATTAGCCAAATCGCATGAAATGGTTGGCACTACCACTCGAGTGCTGGTCGAGCAAGTGGCTAATCGTCATCCTGATTGCTTAATCGGTACCGCAGATAATACCCGTACAGTAATGTTCAAATATGACTTAGATAAAATGGATGAGCTACTCGGTAAAATTGTCAGCGTGCGTGTGACTGATTTTGTCAGTCCACATATGGTGAAAGGTGAGCTGGTTGAGGTGTTGGCTTAACTCTTACCTTGCAACAACGAAGCTTTGTAGGCCTCGTAAAACTTGCAACACCCAATAAATTCAAATAAAAAAGCCGTTCGCTATCGCTAGCAAACGGCTTTTTTGTGCGTAAAACTTAATAAAAATCATCATTACTCCGACAACCAATCGGTCTGCCGCAAACGCTGCTTCGTCTCACGGCGGCGTTTTTTGCGGACAATATCGATATCCTCCTTTTCATGGATACCGCCCTTTCTTAACAGTGGATTGAGCGCCAGATAGTTGTGTGGTTTGACTGCGCCGAGCGTTTGCTGAGTTGCAGTATTATTAGCATTATTTTGTTGCGCTAATTGCCGCTCAATTTGTTTAGCTTTTTTTAAAGTTTGTTTTAAGCTCATAATTTGACCTACTTTTTATTTTTTATAAAACTGACTAGCCTTTTATACACATCACCTGCTTTAGGGTATGTACCACTTCCACTAAGTCGCTTTGATTGGCCATCACCTCATCGATGTCTTTATAGGCAGACGGTATCTCATCAATAACGCCTTTGTCCTTGCGACATTCAACGCCATCCGTTTCTGCTTTTAGCTCATCGATAGTAAAAGCACGCGTCGCTTTACCTCGGCTCATACGTCGCCCAGCACCATGCGAGCAGGAACAAAAAGACTCGTCATTGCCAAGGCCGCGCACGATAAAGGACTTTGCGCCCATTGAGCCAGGGATAATGCCTAGCTCGCCTGCATAAGCACTAATAGCGCCTTTACGAGTGACGTAGACTTGCTCGCCAAAGTGCACCTCTTCATTGACATAGTTATGATGACAATTAATCGCCTCTTTGGTTAGCTGGAACCTTGGCAAGCCTGCTTGCGGCGATTGCAAAACCTTGATAATCAAACGCATCATCTCACGGCGATTCTCTAGCGCGTAATCCTGCGCCCACTCGACCGCCTCAAGATAATCAGCAAAGCTATTAGAGCCCTTGGCAAAGTAAGATAAGTCGCTATCAGGCACATGACCAAAGCGTGCTTGCCGCTCTTTTTTAGCCAAATTAATAAAGTATTGGCCAATACAATTACCAATACCGCGACTGCCCGAATGCAACATCACCCAGACATCTTGGTTTTCATCCAGACACAGCTCAATAAAATGATTACCGCCGCCTAAGGTGCCGAGCTGCTTTGCCCAAGTGCGCTCAAAACCTCTGAGCATTTTGAGTAATCCTGGGTGCTTGTCGGTAATCGGCTTTAGGCGTTTGGCTAGTGGATCTAGAGTAGAGTTTTTGGCTTGAATTTGCTTATGCATGTTAAAACCCACAGGCACTTGTTGCTCAATCGCCAAACGTAGCGGCTTTAAGCTATCAGGCAAATCACTGGCGGTTAATGACAATCGCACCGCGTTCATACCACAGCCAATATCAACGCCAACCGCTGCTGGAATAATGGCCGACTTAGTGGGAATGACACTGCCAATCGTTGCGCCTTTACCGACATGCACATCAGGCATGACCGCAATGTGTGAATGTACGAACTCTAACTGGGCCAAATTGCGCAATTGCTGTAAAGCGCCCTGCTCGACATCCGTGGTATATATCTTGACAGGCATGCCATGTTTACCACTTTTATTTAATACTAATTGAATGCTCATTATTTATTATTTCCGTTTTTTATTTTAAATCTATAAAATTTAGACGCGACCTTTTGTCCTAATTTAATAAGAAATAAATTTATAATCTATAATTTATAAATACTAGACAATAAAAAACTATTAACTTTATTATTTTAACTTTAATAAAGTTAGAGTTTATTTATTAGTAGCGTTTTAAATAATTTTTACCAATAACCATACTAGCAACCCCAGCATAAAGTTATGCCTATAGGTAGCACAGGTAAAAAATAGTGGAGGTATAAATAACAATAGCGACTATTGAGCTTAGTGATGTAAGCTGGCAAAGAGAGATAAAGTGGATAGCTATCTATAAAAGAGTAGCTCTAAATAGCTATTGAGAACTAGCTATCGATAAATCACTGCTCTATAAGCTTAGCCAAACCTTTGCGAGGTCGTCATTGCTGTCATGTTACTTACACATTTATTCTTTAAAAACTTTGTAGCTGGTAGATAAGACACGATGATTCCTCCGTCGGTTATGGCTATTAGCAGAGCGGTAATAGCAGATGAATAAAAATGATTTATAGCTTTTAGTAGCTTACTAAAAAGACAGTAACTAAAGCTAAGTTGAATTATAATAACGCTTTAAAATATAAAGTCAATATTTATTTTATTAAAATATAATAGATTAAATTTAAAATTCAAATAGCCAAAATATTAAAGAGTAAAATTATTCTTTAATTTATAAAGTGGCTAGCGACTTCAACTAATAAAGCGGCGGCAATTACCATAAAGATAATCCCGCAGGCTCGATTAAGCCAAGTTAAACGATTGCCCACATCAAGCCAGCCTGCTAATTGCTTACCACCTAATGTATAAATGATTTGCCAAATAGTTTCGCTCAAGAATAGCCCTAGAGTGAGAAAGATATACTGTGGCCAAAGCGGCGCGCTAAAATTGATAAATTTGGGGAAAAAAGCGGCAAAGAATAAGATAGCTTTGGGATTAGACAATGACACCCAAACGCCTGTACGAAATAACGTTAGATTAGTAGGACTAATCTTAACTGCCGCACTGGACAAGGAGCGCGGCTTTTGCTTTGCAGAACCTACACTAGCAAAACCAATACTACCATTACTACTGTCACAGTCACTATCTAAGTAATCCGCCGCTACTTCAGCACTCACAGTGCGGGCATCTTCCATCAAGCTACTATTACCCGTATCGCGCCATGACATAACGCCCAAATAAATAAGATAGATTGCGCCGACGGTTTTGATAACCTCTAAGGCCCAGGGCTGTTGACGACTAATAACATCCAAGCCTAGCAGCGTTGATAACAGTAAAATAAACAGACCCAGACTCAAGCCTGCCAATGTCCAAAGGGTACGTTTTACGCCATAATTTAGCCCGTATTGAAAGGCTAACAGCATGTTAGGGCCTGGAGTGGCTGAGATAAAAAAGGTACTAACAAAAAATATCGTAAATAGATGCCAAGACATCAATAACCCCTACTTTGCTGCATAAAAATGATTAAAATAGTGCCAAAAAATAAACACCGCCATTTAGACGGTGTATTTTATAATAGCTATTATACGTTTAACTACATTTAATAGATCGCTGTATCCCAGACACTTGCTAACCCTTACTCATAAGTAGGACGTTGTATCATTAAAACATTTTATGATGGTGCACAAGGCGACACCCTACAAAAGTATAATTAAGCCATACAACTATTTAATAACTTCTGCAAAAATTCATCACAGCGCTTAATCTCCCTCAGCGCCACAAATTCATCAGCTTTATGCGCCTGCTCAATACTGCCAGGCCCACAAATAATAGTCGGAATACCGGCATCGGTGAACTGGCCGCCTTCGGTAGCATAAGCGACTTTATGACGTTCCTTATTTTCTACTAGCGCTACTATTAGCTGTTGCAGCTCGTCATTGCTGCTATCGGTCATTGCAGGTACGCTCTCTTCTTGCAATAGCTCAATACCCGTCTCTGGTGCACGCGCTTGCATTTGTGCATTTAACTCAGCAATTTTGGCCTGAATAGGCGCGAGAATATCGTCTTGCGTCATATGCGGTAAGTTACGATAATCAAAAGTAAATTCGCAAAGATTGGGTACGATATTGGTCGCGCTGCCGCCTTGAATAGTGCCTACCGATAGCGTTGAATAGGGCACATCAAATAGCTCATCATTATCCTCTCGACCCATAAATTCATTAGCTAAGCTATCGACATAGCCGACCAATTTACTAGCATAGCTGATTGCATTGACACCTTGATTTGTTAATGAGGAGTGCGCCGATTTGCCATGAACGCGGCAACGATAAACGGCTATACCTTTGTGCGCCACCACCATTGTCATATTAGTTGGCTCACCAACGATACAATAATCAGGCTGGATACCGCTCTCTTTCAGATCAGCTAATATTAATGGCGCGCCTAAACAACCAACTTCTTCATCAAAAGATAAAGCTAAATGTAGGGGACGACGTAATTGACCGTTGTTTGATAACTCCACCGCTTTTGGTAGCAAATTTAGGGCGCAAGCAATAAAGCCCTTCATATCACAAGATCCGCGTCCATAAAGCTTGTCACCGCGAATTGTCGCTTTGAATGGATCGGAGCTCCAATCTTGACCATCGACTGGCACCACATCGGTATGACCGGACAATACTAAGCCGCCACTGATAATATCAGCATCTTTACCCGCCGGTACGGTGACAAATAAATTGGCCTTATCTTGCGTCTCATTAAAGGTTAAATCAACGGTTAAACCTAACTGCTCGCAATACGCTTGCACCTCATTAATAAGGGCTAGGTTTGAATGACGACTGACGGTATCAAAGCCAATTAGGCGCGTCAGCCAATCGACACTGTTATTAGGATAACTGATACTAGGAGCATTGTTACTAGGAGCATTGATACTAAGAACACTGTTACTAGCAGTATTAGAGTTCGACATAATTTGCTTGCTGCTTTTATAATCAGGGTTGACAGACATAGGATATCCTTATCAAAGTAAAAAAAGCCATTAGCCTTTTTGCATTGAGCGTTGTTGCAATCTTTTTACTTGCTCATCAAGACCTGCAATCGGCCCTTCGACAGGTATATTTGGCGCGACCTGTTGAATAGCTAAAGAATTGATTGGAGAGGTTGATTCTATACCCATCTCCTGCAGCCACTCGCCTAATTGCTTCGATGAGCTGATATAAACGATACGGCCAAGACCGGCCCAAGCATGCGCGGCTGAGCACATGGCGCAGTGCTCTCCTGAGGTGTAGACCACCGCTTTTGCCCGATCCTCACTAGTCATGTTTTTCGCCGCCCAGCGCGCGACGGCAATCTCAGGATGATAAGTGGCATCAACGCTATTGGCACGGTTGCGATCCTCGTTCAACACGACGCCATCGGCACTAACCAATACACTACCAAAAGGCTCATCCCCTGCCTCTAAAGCTTCTGTCGCCAGCTCAATACAGCGCTTAAGGTGTTTTTTATCGTCATCATTTATCATGATTTATACTCCTGCTTATGGTTATTATTAATGCCAAAATCTAAGCGTTTAACATTAAGACTTTGATAATCAAGAAGGATTATTTTGATTCATAATATCAATTACTGGCGGCATAGGCTTTGGCAGTTTGCCTTCAGCCTGTAGCTCTTTAGTGGTTTTGGCATCTATTGGCAAGCCGGCAATCAAGGCTAGCTCTTTGACTGGTTTACGCTGGCGCGTAGCAAAACTCACTGGCACCATGCGCGCAAACTCATAAATATAAAGGTAGGATTCCTCGCCGCCTTCAAAATCCTCATCCTCTGCTAAGCGAATAGCGCCAATCTTGGCCAAGTCTGAGAGCATCTCGTTCTCTTCGCTAGTCAAACGACAATCAGTAATGCCAAACCCGGTCATAAAACCATTAGCCCACTGTTTCAATGCCATCACACGCTCGTACAAATCGTGTTCATCATCGGGCACTAACGGCGTATAGGCGTAAGCATCATCCTTATCTTTTAGCTGAAAAACAGTGTCCTCTGCCTCTTCGGTCAGTAGGGTTAGGGCCTCTTGTGGTAAAGCTTCAAAACTCAGCTCACTTAATACCGCCGCCCAGCCTGCTTCATCAGGCGCATTGCAAGCAGTCATCAGCCCTGTCATCAAACCATGTATCTCACTAATAGTCACATCCGTCCAGTTCTCAAAAGCTTCTGACCAAGTGTTCCAGCCTGAGATGTTATCATTCATAAATAAATCCTGCTTAAAAAATAAGTTGATGTTTAGATAATAAAAATAAGTGTCAACCATAATTATTAGCGCTTAGACTATAAGCGCCAATTACTTTGTTGATATAGATATTATGAGGCCACTTATGGCATTATTAAACGCATAAACTCCGTTCATTCACATAACGCCTATTAAGGATAAAAACTGACTATGTATGATCAATTAAAAATCTTAGAAAAAATGATACTCGACATAAAAAAACAGCATCAACTTGTCAGTGATGAGCTCAGCCAACTAAAAAAACAACCGCACACCGATCCAAAAGAATTATCGACTCTAAAATCACAACTTAATAGCAGCATAAATGAGCGTGATAGTGCCAAAAAACAATTAAATGATCTTGATAAGCGCTATCAAAGCTTGGCTGAAGCACATCATATGATTGGTGAGGAGCAAGATAAACTCAACCAGCAATTAAGCGATTTGCAACAAAAAAACATTGAGCTAGAACAAATCAACAAACAGCTTGAGCAACAAAATAAAGAAGCGCATCAGCAAATAAAGGACGTCAAACAACAAAACGATGACTTACAACAAAAGAACCAGCTAGCTGCTGAACGTACTCAAGTGGTTTTGCAGCGTTTGACTCGTATCGACCAGATGGATAGCTAATAGCTTTTGTAGCTCATCTAATTCGCTATTTCACGCGCTACTTTTACTATATGATTATATAACTTTGTAGGATTTTTTATGACTGATAACCGTACCGATATTCAAAACGCTAGCAACGAAAAAGGCACTAAGCTTGAGACAAAACCAGCGGACAAGAGCGCTAGCTCTGTGACCAAAGACAATAAAGCTGCTGATAACAGTGCTAATAAAAGCGCTAGTACCAAACCTGCTGCGCCGCAAATCAAAAAGCTCGATATCGTCATTGCTGGCACTACGTATGCTATTTTTTGCCCGGCTGATGAAGAGGACGAGCTAAGAGCCGCTGAAAACTATCTTAATACCTTCGCTAGTAATATCAAAAAAGATGCGCCAAATTTAAATCAAGAAAATCTGTTAGTGCTTTCTTGCTTAAACTTATATGAAAAGATTAATGCGCACAAAACTAGCGAGTCTGAGCGTCAGCAGCAAAGCAAACAAAACGAGCAATTATTAAATAAAATCATGCAAGAAGCGCATTCTATACTTTAGTTTTTTAACACTATTGGTTTTATTGATAAACCTTACCGGCATGATAATCGGCTTGATGTTCGTAGTTACAAAAGAATAGCTCATTGCTTTTATCGGTAGTATCATCGCTAGTGCTGTCGATAGTTGCAGCAGCTGTTTGGCTATCCGTAGTCGCTACTGTACTTTTAGTCTCTAACACGCCACGATATTCGGCGAGGCTATGACCACAAAAGTCGCAATTACGCGGCGTTGTAACGTCGCCTTTTTTTGGCATCATGCTCTTTGGCGCACGGGGATACATGAACTTATAAAAAATCCACATGCAGATCCAGATAATAATAATAGTAGTAATGACAGCGAACACGGCAATACTCCTTTGAGTAGCAGGTAATGGGCTATTTATTTTAGGGCAAATTTAGAGCGGGTTAAATAGACACCCTTAACATTTTACGGTAACTGAGACGCTTAGCATAGGACGCATTCACATAAAAAAACTGGCCTTATTAAGCCAGTTTTTTAAACATTAGCTCAAACTCGTTATAACTGCAACTCACTAATATCGGCCACTGTCAAAAACAGCGCTCGTACTTGCTTAAGTAGCGCTAAGCGATTTGCTTTTAATACAGCATCTTCACTATTGACCATAACGTTATCAAAGAACTGCGTTAGTGGCGCGTCTAATTGCGTTAACACCTGTAATACTTGCGTGTAATCCGCCTTAGCTAACAGCGGCGTCACTGTCGTTTGCGCTTGCTGAACAGCTTGATACAAAGCTTGCTCGGCAGGCTCAGAGAGTAGCGACTCATCCACTTTATCAGCGACTTTTGCCTCTGATTTGGCAATGATATTTGCCACGCGCTTATTAGAATCCGCTAATTGCTCGGCCTGTGGCAGCTCACTAAAAGACTGTACCGCGCGAATACGCTGATCAAAATCTAGCGGCATATGCGGGTTTATCGCTTGTACCGCTTGAATAGTATCGACGCTGACGCCTTGCTCAGTGTACATCGCGCGATAACGCGAATTTAAAAAGTCTAGCACTTGGGTAAAGGTATCGCCCATTTTAGCAATCTTGCTGCCCTCGCTACTGCTATAGTTCTTTATCGCCTGCTCAACGAGTGCCACTAAATTAATAGGCAGCTGTTTTTCGATCAAGATGCGCAGAATACCAATAGCCGAACGACGTAAGCTAAACGGATCTTTTGAGCCGGTTGGCGCTTGATCAATGGCAAAAATACCAACTAAGGTATCCAAGCGATCGGCTAAAGCTAAGCAAATACCAATAGGCGTTTGCGGTAACACATCACCGCTGAACTTCGGTAGATATTGCTCTTCAATACTGGCAGCCACCGCTTCAGGCTCATCATTGAGACGCGCATAATAAGTACCAGCGATACCTTGCATCTCTGGATACTCACCGACTAACGAGCTGGTCAAATCTGCTTTTGCAAGCATCGCAGCGCGTACTGTCTCATCGATATCGATAGTCTGGCCTTGCTGTTGCATTAAACTGGCAATAAAAGCGGCAAGCTTAGCGATACGCTCGGACTTCTCCCAAATAGTGCCTAGCTGATCTTGGAACACGCGCGTTTTGAGACTTTCAGTCATTGCAAATAGCGGCTGTTTTTGATCTTGTAAAAAGAAAAACTCAGCATCAGCCAAACGCGGGCGTACTACTTTTTCGTTCCCTTCGATAATTTGGCTAGGATCTTTGGACTCGATATTAGTAATAAAGATAAAGTACGGTTGCAGCTTGCCCTCTTTGTCCGTCAAACAAAAATACTTTTGGTCAGCCTGCATGGTCGAGATAAGCGCCTCTTGTGGCACTTGCAAAAATCTTGGCTCAAAGCTAGCTCGCAGCGCAATAGGAAAATCAACTAACGCCGTTACTTCGTCTAACAAATCGCTTGGCACGATAGCCTTGGCATTGACTTGATCGGCTAAGGTTTTGACCTGGTTATTAATCAGCATTCGGCGCTTATCAAAATCGGCAATCACCTTTAGGCTGTCTAGTAGTGCCTCGTAATTATCGGCATCATCTATCTTATGATAATCAGGACTGTGGAAGCGATGACCGCGTGTCTGGTTGCCAGTTTGATGATCTTGGATAGTCGCTTCAATGATTTTATCATCTTGCATTAACACTACCCACTGCACCGGACGCACAAACTCTGCTTTTGAAGCACCTGAACGCATGCGCTTAGCAATGGGTAGATTATCAAGCGCCGTCTGAAAAATATCGGGAAGCAACTCAGTGGTCGCTTGACCCTGAATGGTTTGTTCAAACCCGACATAATCACCTTTGTCGGTATTAATAGTGGTCAGCTCGCTGGGGTCAATGCCTAAACCTTTAGCAAAGCCTATCGCCGCACGGCTAGGATTACCCTCGCTATCAAAAGCTGCCTTTATGGCAGGGCCGCGCTTTTGCTCGGTACGGTCAGGTTGCTTGTCGCTGATGCCGTCAATCTGAATGGCCAAACGGCGCGGCGCGGCAAATGCTTTAATACTGTCAAAGCTAATATTAGCCTCATTTAACTGCTCAGTGACGCTCGCTTGTAGCGCATCACGTAGCGGTTTTAGGCTTTTAGGAGGTAGCTCTTCACACCCCAACTCAAACAATATAGTACTCATGGGATGCTCCTATTTATTATTAGTATGGGTAGTGGTTTGATCTTTAGCTAAGTCATCAGTAGTCGCTGCAACTTTTGGCAAATACTTATCGATAGCAGCCTGACGATGGGCTTCATCGGCTAACGGAAAGCCTAATTTAGCTCGTGCCTCTACATAGCCTAGCGCTACTTTTCGCGCTAAAGTACGCACGCGCAAAATAAAGCGCTGACGCTCAGTGACTGAAATAGCGCCGCGAGCGTCAAGTAAGTTAAAGGCATGCGAAGCTTTTAGTACCATCTCATAAGCGGGTAATGGCAAGCCTGCCGCGACCAGTTTATCCGCCTGCACCTCATAAAAATCGAAGAACTCGCCCATTTTAGTTACATCGGCATGCTCAAAGTTATAAGTGGACTGCTCTACTTCGTTTTGATGAAACACATCGCCATAGGTGACGCGGCCAAACTCGCCATCCGCCCATACCAGATCATAAACACTATCTACGCCTTGCACATACATCGCTAGACGCTCAAGACCATAGGTAATCTCGCCTGTGACTGGGAAGCATTCGATACCGCCAACTTGCTGAAAGTAAGTAAACTGCGTCACCTCCATACCGTTTAGCCAAATCTCCCAACCCAGTCCCCAAGCGCCAAGCGTTGGTGATTCCCAGTTATCTTCTACAAAACGGATATCATGTACTAAAGGATCGATACCGATAGCTTTTAGAGAGTCCAAATAAAGCTCTTGAATATTGGGCGGATTGGGCTTTAATACCACCTGAAACTGATAATAATGCTGCAAACGGTTCGGATTATCGCCATAACGACCGTCAGTAGGGCGACGCGAAGGCTGCACATAAGCGGCGTTCCAGCGCTCAGGCCCTAATGAGCGCAAAAAAGTAGCGGTATGAAAAGTACCAGCGCCTACTTCCATATCATAAGGCTGCAACACTACGCAGCCTTTAGAGGCCCAATAGTTTTGTAGCGTCAAAATCAAATCTTGGAAACTCAAAGGTTTAGCGTCTCCATTTTCAGTGTGGAAGTTAGAGTCATTGCTTGGGATATTAGCTTGGGAGGTCATAAGAGAATCACTGTGAAATAAAGAAGGATGGATCGAATAAGATCATCAAAAAATCAAGTTCTGGTAGCGCATTTGGCTACGCATCCATTTGTCTGCCTACCTTACTAAAAAACGGCTATTTTATCCATATATACAGTAACTAAATTTTTGCTAAGTCTAACTAGCGTCTTATAAGACAAAAAAATACCCAAATGCGTAAACATCTGGGCAGGAGGAAAAGTGTGTAGCTGGTATCCTGTTATTGCAGGCTTTTTGTTTTTTATAAGCTATTATTTTTATTATGGTTATCTAACTGCTGATTTCACTAATGGTTGACGGATCATGGTACTAATAATGTGGCTCTATTGCTAACTATCATTGATAAGATTGGCTGTTAGCCTTTGGCATGACAATCCACAAAATGATGTAAATTAAAATACCAGGAACCGCGGCACTGAGTGAAGATACAATAACGAATAATAGACGTACCCACATCGGTGACCAACCTAGATATTCTGCTATTCCGCCCATCACACCAGCAATCATACGGTTGTTTTTTGAGCGATGTAATTTTACTAATTTCGCCAAAGCTTAGACTCCTTTTTGAGTAACTTAACTTATAAATGATTATAGCAATCTTCTACATTTTATCTGTTGACTGTTTAGGCGTGCTTTGTGAGTTTATGCTAATCAAAGTTGCCGTAACCTGTCATAACGCATGGTAACTCCCTGATTTTAAATAATTATTTCAAAACATTTCAGAATAAGATTTGTTTCTTGTTTCTTTCTCGGTTATATCTATTGGTGCTTAAGCGATTATCACTATGATTTTCAATTACTTATAAATTCTTAATGATAATGAGACTGTCTTTACATTAAGCCACCTGTATAAAGTCGCTAGATTTTATACCCTACTTATCATTGATTATTGTTACCTGCAAAGTAGGTCAAGCAAATACTAAAAATAACGCTTGTTCATAATAATGAGTAAAGGAGATAGTATGTTAAAAACTGGCTTAATGATTGGACATTTTGAACCGCTACATCTAGGGCAGATGCGAAGTATTTTGGCCGCTTCAGGACAGGTCAAAAACCTACATATCGTCATCACCAATCATCCCTCACCTCATGCCAATTTTAATATTACTTTACAAGATAAGGCGCGCTGGCTACAGATGGCTTGTGCTGACTTACCTTTTATTCATATCCATACCACTGATGAGATTGACTTACCTGTGCATGAGAGCTTTGAGACTGTAGTTATTGAGGTCGCTGTCACCAATGCCAAGCTACAGCTTATAATCAATGAGCTGGATTTACCTAGCGATACGGCGCTGTTTGTCGCGGCTAATCATCCTTTATCTCAGGAGCGCTGCCAGCAGCAGTTGGCCATTAAAGTACTGACAACGCCGCTACAAACTGAGTTTGACTCTTATGACATCGCCAAAGACCCGGTAGCCCACTGGTCGACTATTCATCCAGAGGCACGCGCTGACTATACCAAGACCGTGGCTATCGTTGGCGGTGAGAGCTCCGGCAAGACGACTTTAGTGCATAAGCTTGCCAATTATTATGGTGCAAGCTTTGCCTTAGAGATGGGTAGAGTTTATGTCGGCACTGATTTGGGCGGTAAAGAGATTGGTCTGCAATATAGCGATTATGGACCGATAGCTTTGGATCATGCTGAGGCTATCCGCCAAGCTAAAATCACTGCTACCGCTCCTGTCACTATCGTTGATACCGACTTTGTGACTACGCAAGCGTTCTGTGAAGAGTATGAGGGGCGTACCCATCCTTTTGTCACGGCCTGTATTGAAGAGTTTCGCGCAGATTTCACTATTATGCTCGATAATAATACGCCGTGGATCGATGATGGCCTACGCTCGTTGGGTAGCAGGGACGCGCGTGGCCGTTTTGAGCAGCGGTTATTAACTATCTTTAATCGGCATAATATCGAGCCGCATTTAATTGATGCGCCAGATTATGATGCGCGTTATCGTGCAGCCATAGCTTTTATCGATGAGCACATCTACGGCAAAGCCTTATAAAATAAGCAAAATAGAATAAGCAAAAAACGAATTCCATTGGTGCTGTTAATAGCAGTAAATGCCGTGAATAATAAAAAACCTAGAGGACAACCGCATTATGCGTATTCAGTTATTAGATAACATTACTGGGAAATGGTCACTGCAATGGATTATTATCTGGTTTATTGCTGGCGTATTAGCGCTTTCGGCTGGATTTTGGCTGACCACTGAGCACAGTACTTTAGACTGGTTTTATTTGGGCGTCTCTTTTATTGGCCTAATCTGTGTGGTCTCTTTATCCTTTCGCAAAAACGTCGCTGGTAACGGTTTTGGCATGGCGGCGACCGCAGGTGAGGTAGTCGTACAAGGAACGGCAGGCTCAGTTGGCTTAATGCTCGCGCCTTTATTTAACTTTTTTACTCACCTATATGGACTTTTTTATTGGTCAAAAAACACCGACGCTGACGGTGATATGATTCCAAAGTCCGCTAATAAGTGGGTTTGGCTCATCACTATCACCTTTATGGTGATAGGTTTAGCACTATTCCCAACTGTAAATGCTTTACTCGCCAGCTACGGCTATGCAGTGGTCGAAAACGACAGCAGCCTGTTCTTGGGCTTTATCTCTTTTTTTTGGATTAATGTCATTGCTTTTATCTTATCTATTACGGCGCAAGCGGCGATGATACTGCGCTACTCGTTTAACTGGTGGTTATGGATAATCTCCAATTTCGTGTGGCTAACGGTGAATCTGATGTCAGGTAATTACATTTTTGCTATTCAAACCATGGTCTATCAGGTCAATTCCTTTGTCGGTCTATATGAGTGGTATCGCAGCGAGCGAGACGCTGTGACAGGGTGATAATAATTGTAAAAGCAAGCGGTTATGACGCTAGGGTTTACTAGATAAAGTGGTAGAACCCGTCAAATAGTGCTAAAAATAAAATGAGAGAAACACTTTATGCTATTTGTAAGATTATTAATAAATTTAAATCACTAACAAGGAGGTTAGTATGTCTCGTACTCAAAAACGTCCCTCGAAACGCTCGCTTGAGCAATGGCTGAGCGAATATGCCGTTAGCCACCAAAACCTGGTCAATAAAAAAATCCATTGGCTTTGCGTGCCAACTATCTTTGTCAGTATCTTAGGGATGGGTATGTCGCTATCTGTGTGGATTACGCTAGTGCTTAGCGCTCTGGTTTTGCTATTTTATATGCAGTTATCGACGCCGCTATTTTTGGCGATGGGCATTTTTATCTTGATTTGTTTATCCGTGATGGCAGCGCTACCCGTTGGCTTTAAAGTCTGGGCTACAATATTTGTGATTGCATGGATTGGGCAGTTTATTGGTCATAAGATAGAAGGCAAAAAACCATCTTTCTTTGAAGACTTACAGTTTTTGTTAATTGGCCCAGCTTGGGTTGTTAATAGCCTGATGGGTGGTAAGAATAAGCAAACCGCTTAGGACAGACCCTAATATAAAAGCGCGACCTTGTTAGCAAGAACGCGCTTTTACTTATTCTAAAATCCGTAGCTGTGCTATGTAAGTGTAGTAACTATTAAATGTAGTAACTAATAAATATAGTAGCTAATAAAACTTTATTTTTTAGCTAAGCGTTTGTACCCCGCCACCATTGACAAAGAGAGTCTGACCGCTAACCCAAGTCGAGATAGGAGAAGCAAAGTACAGCATAGCGCCAGCGATATCATCCGCTTCACCCAAGCGCTTGATAGGGGTATGCGCGAGCATTTTCTTCTCAATCTCCGGCGTCAGTACGGATTTTAGAGCATCAGTACGGGTAGCACCTGGCCCCACGGCGTTAATGCGCACCTCTGGACCATAGTCATGCGCAAGGTTGGCGACCATGTGATTGACGGCTGCTTTTGAACCGGCATAACCACTCATGTTTGGATCTTTATTGATACTCGACATTGAGGTCGTAAAGACGATAGAGCCATAGCCTGACTTTTTCATATGCGGCACACATAACTGGCATAAGCGCCAGCCACTAAAGACGTTTAGCTCAAAATCACGGCGAATATCATCGACTGATATCTTAAACGGATCCTCTTTACCGCCACCACCGCCGCCAGCATTATTGATCAAAATATTAATCGTACCAAATTCAGCTACCACTTTATCGACCATAGCCACCAGATCATCATCTTTTAGAATATTGCACTCTACCGCTAAGCCTTTAACGCCTAATTCTTCGATATCTTTGATGGCGGCTTTGGCATCATCAAGCTTTAGATCAGCAATAGCGATATTAGCGCCCGCTTGGGCTAAGCGCATAGCGGTAGCTTTACCAATGCCGTTAGCGCCGCCGGTGATAATCGCCGTCTTACCTGTCAGGTCAAACAACTCATTAAAAGCTTTAGGTTTAAATTCTTGCATAAAAGGTAATCCTTATGGTTATGAACTTTTGATTTAATAGCGTTAGAGTCGCACTATCTAGACTTAGGCTGTTTAAATAGCTCTAAGCTCAATATAAGTTCAATAAGTATGCGCCTTATCACTTAAGTTGCTGTGACAAGTTGACTTAGTTTTGTAATTTGTCTGCTACTACTAAATGTTATCCATTTTTGGACATTTGCTTTACTTCAAATAAATTTATAAGACTTGTGAAATATTACCGGCGTAAGTATTATGACGAAAAGCTCCTGTATACTACCCATAATCTAAACAAAAGAGATAGTCGTTATCTAGATTATTTAGATTATGGGTAGTTTGTTGGTAATTATAAGAGATGGTATGAGCTAATAACCAAACTCAAACAAGGATATAAAAATGGCAAACTGGTCAGAAGGTTACGTTAGTGATATTGATTACACCTATGGTTATTATGCAGAATTGAACCCTCATAATGTCAAAATACCTTTTTTGATGGCAGGGTTAGAGGCGCCAAAGTTTACTACTGCCTGTGAGCTTGGTTTTGGACAAGGTATGTCTATTAATGCTCATGCAGCGGCCTCAAATATTAAGTGGTACGGTACTGATTTTAATCCTTCACAAGCAAGCTTCGCTCAAGAGCTAGCGGATGTTTCAGGAAGTACTGCTCATATCTTTGATCAATCCTTTAATGAGTTTTGTAGTCGTGAAGATCTGCCAGACTTTGATTTTATCGGCTTACATGGCATCTGGTCTTGGGTATCAAATGAAAATCGTAAAATTATTACTGACTTTATACGTCGCAAATTGAAAGTTGGCGGTGTTGTTTATATTAGTTATAACACTTTACCCGGATGGTCAGCAGCTTCGCCTATTCGCCATATGCTTACTGAACATGATCATATACATGGTAGTCGCAGCCAAGGTATTGGTAAACGCGTTAAAGCTTCTATTGAGTTCACTCAAGATCTTCTAAAGATGTGCCAACCATTGGTTCAACAAGTTCCTACAATTCCTCAACGCCTTGATGATATCAGTAAGCAAAACCCTAACTACTTGGCTCATGAGTACTTCAATCGTGATTGGCAGCCAATGTATTTCTCTGAATTGGCCGACTGGTTATCTCCTACTAAAACCAATTTTGCTTGTTCCGCTAACTTCTTGGAAGACTACAGTCCTAGTAGTTATAATAATGAGCAGCTCGCTTTTATTGAAAGTATAGATGATCCTATGTTTGCCCAAAGCGTCAAAGACTACATGCATAATAAACAGTTTCGACGCGACTATTGGGTAAAAGGGGCGCGTAAAGTCTCAACTGCTAAGCTAGAGCAGACTTGGCATCAGTTACGCTTTATGATGATCGTTGATGCCGAAAACATTAAATATGAAGTTAATGGCGCGGCTGGTAGCATTTCTCTAAGAGAAGATATCTACAAAAGAATTGTGGACTTGCTAAAAGACCATCAAATCCATCAAGTCGCTGACTTACAACAGCAATTGCCTGATGATTTTAAACAAAGCTGGCTGTTTGAATCATTAGCTATCTTGTATAGCCAAGGCTCTATTGTACTGGTGCAAGAGGATAATACTATAGAAGAAGTAAAGGAGCGCTGCAAAAAGCTTAACACTTACGTTATGCAACAAAGCTTAGTCAGTCCTGAGTTAAATGCCTTAGTTAGCCCGCTGACTGGTAGTGCTCTTACTTATGATAGATTTTCGCTTATTTTCTTGTATGCTTACAGTCAAGGCAGAAAAACACGTGCAGAATGGGTAGATTATGCTTGGCAAGCTCTAAAGAAAAACAATCAGCTATTACTTAAAGACGGCAATACACTACAAGAAGAAGAGGACAATATTAAAGAGTTAAATAACATGGTTGATAACTTTGAGAAAAATACTTTGCCGCTAGCTAAGCGTCTGATGGTTGTCGATTAAAGCTATTTACTCAAAAATGAGACAAAAAAAAGCCTCACTACTCTTTAAGGAGTAATGAGGCTTTTTGCTCTGTAACGTACAAAAATATAAGGTACTAGAGCCATATTTGGAGCGGGATAAGAGATTCGAACTCTCGACCCCAACCTTGGCAAGGTTATGCTCTACCACTGAGCTAATCCCGCATATATCAAAACGTTATGTCACATTGATGACACTACGTCTCGGTAGGTGGGCTATTCTAGCAAATTTTTTGCTAGTGTCAACGCCTTTTTTTCACATTTTTGGCCTTTTAATAAATTTAATAGTTGCTACATTGCTAGCTACTAATCTACATGATTGATTTTCAATAGAAATTATCAACTAACGCTATTATGTGCTGAATAATTATTTTCTGTTATTAAGCTAATAATTTACTACTTTTAGACCAGCTTAGCCGTTTGTCGCCGCTCGGGGCAAAAGTGGATAGCGTAATCTTACTTACACTAGCACGTAGTAATGTTACTTTTACTGCATTGGTTTTGTGGTCAGACGATTATTATACTAACGATAAAATAGCATCAGCTACAAGCTGTCATGGTAGGTTAGTTGTGATTGTAGGGATGCCAAAGAACCATTGTAGCTCAAATGCTTTTAAATTTATTTTGTTCAATTTTAATTATTCATTATCAGTATTATCTACTGACCGCGAGGATTTATTATGAAAAAACTACTCACTACCTCTCTTATGGCCGCTTCATTATCAACGCTCGCATTAGTGGGCTGTACTAGTACAACTGGTACTGGTGCCGTTGGGGTCGATCGTCAGCAGCTTTTATTAGTATCAAATGAAGAAGTGCTACAACTCTCCGCCAAAAGCTATAATGAGGTTTTACAAAAGGCGCGTCAAGCTCGCGTTCTAGATACCAATCAAGCCCAGCTTAATCGCCTAAAAAACATTGCCAATCGCTTAGTAGGCCAAGTAGGCGTCTATCGTCCTGATGCCGCGAAATGGAACTGGGAAGTTCATGTTATTAAGTCAGAACAGCTCAACGCCTCAGTATTACCTGGGGGTAAGATTTTATTTTATTCAGGTATTATTGATCGTCTTAATCTAACGGATGATGAGATTGCCGCTATTATGGGTCATGAGATATCGCATGCCTTACGTGAGCACTCTCGTGAGCGCCTCTCACGCGAATATGCAACCCAAACTGGCATTGGTCTAGCGGCTAGCGTCTTTGGACTATCGCAAGGACAAGCACAGCTAGCCAGTGTCGCTGGTGATTTGGGATTGAGCCGTCCCCATAGCCGTACTCAAGAGTCTGAGGCTGACCAGATCGGATTAGAGCTGATGGCGCGCGCCGGCTACAACCCACAAGCAGCTATTACGCTATGGCAAAAAATGCAGCGTGCTAGTCAAGGTGAGCCGCCACAATTCTTAAGTACTCACCCTACAAGTAGCGCTCGTATCGCGCAGATGCAAGCGCTAATGCCCAAAGTTATGCCTCTTTATCAAAAATCGCGTCGCTAAGATTATTTTAGGGGCTGAAGGTATAAGCTAATAACAGAGTGTGAGAAGTTATTCATACTCTGTTTTTTATGGCCTTTAGGATTTGCAGCTAGCGCTCTGTTATAATGATTTTAATTATTTTTGATTGAATAACTTCAGCATTTTATCTTGCTTATCAAAGGATTTTTATGAATAAAGTCGAACCCACTGCTACTGCATTAAGATCAGCTTTGGAAGATTTACATCCTAGCTATGTAGATCTACTTAATGAGTCGATGAACCATGCCGGTTACTTTGAGGGTAAAGAGAGCCACTTTAAGCTAACGATTGTGAGTGAAGCCTTTGAGGGTAAGCGCTTGGTTGCGCGTCATCAGCTAGTCTATAAGACGGTAGATCCGTTATTGACGTCTAAAGGCGGGAGTATTCACGCTTTAGCTATCTATGCTTATACGCCAAGCGAATGGCAACAGCAGGCTCAAAGTCCTGATAGTCCGCTCTGCGCCGGACAAAATAAGTAGTCAATTTGCTGATAGTTAGCATCATCATAAATACCGCAAAAGGAATTTTATTTAATGAAACATCTACATACGCTATTGGTATTTATATTAATCGCGATATTTATCTATCAAGGCTTTTTGGTGTTGAGCGCCAATAAACGAGCGCCGCGTCCGATAAAGATTAGCAGTCATATCCTCTACGCGCTAGTTATCATTACAGGGGCTTGGATGCTGATGCAGCTCATGGCAGTCAATGCGCCAGTACAGTGGGTCTTTGCTAAGATTATTTTATTGATAGCGGCCATTAGCGCTAGTATTAAAGCCTTTAACGCGCAGGCAACCGCTAGCCAAAGCAAGGTGGGTATCGTTATCGCTGGTATCGCTTATATAGGTATCGTCATCTTAGCTTATGTTAAACCTGACAATTTGTTTTAGCACTAAATTAGTATCATAAGCGCTTTACATTTGTTATCTTAATGACTATTACGCCTTGGTTTAACGGAGTCATTATGAAAACATTTACTGCAACGACACTATTGGCAGCGGCTAGCATCTTTGCGCTCTCAGGCTGTGCGACTAGTGGTAATTTAACGCCGCAATATGTCCCACCCAGCACCTATCAAAGCTATGATTGCCAGTCGCTCGCTCAAGAGTACAATCGAGTGGAGCGTTATGTTGAGGCGGCGCAAAAACAGCAGTCGACTTTATCATCCTCAGGGGTTGGCGTAGGGATTTCAGCTGGACGCTGGGGTATCTCGCCTAATATCAGCTTTGGTGTTGGGAGAAGTAACGATAATAAGGCGCGTGATGCCAAGCTATCTCGTCTATACGGCGAAGCGGACGCTATCATTCAAACCGCGCGTATCAAGCGCTGTAGCTTTGCTAATGGTATCAAGATATATGGCGAGTAAGCATCGAAAGTAACTTCTCTTAAATACGTTGTATGAGATTAAATATTTATGGATAGTATTCATACCTATTATGACGTCTTGATGGTGTCTAGGAACGCCTCACAAGAAGTCATAAGAGCAGCGTTTAAATCACTATGTCAAAAATACCATCCTGATAGGAATAGACATCCAAATGCTGAACGTATGATGCAGCAGTTTAATGAGGCCTATAGTGTTTTATCTAATCCAATAGAACGTAGGAAGTACGATAAGCAACTATCGGATTACGAACAGAAACTCAATCAAACTCATAGCGAAAGAAGCTATAGTTCATTTGGAAATGAATCTGCTACAAGAAGTCCAGAACAGAAAAATAATACTGTTATAATTAATATTCCAGATTCGATTTCCCTTAGTGGTTTAAAAGCATACTTGAGCGTTTTGTCGTCAAAAATAAAGCCTTTACTTATAAGAGCTTTCAAAATAATATTTTATATAGTTATCGCAGTAATTTTATTTAATTTGCTTTTAACATACATTGAAAGTTCTAATTCATACAATGCAGTAGAAGACTTATCTGATGCTCAGCAAGAGATACAGGATGCTGAGCAAGAGCTAAATGATGCTGTGGCAGAATATGCTGCGGAACAAGCCATACAAGATGCTCAGGATGAATTAAACGAAGTTGAACTATATCCAGATGAATATACAGATTACTCATCAGAAAGCTTGTATGACGATTTTAACGAAGTACAACAAACATCAATCCCAAGCTATATAACTCACGCTCCTAACGGTCAACCTTTCCCATCTTCAGCAGGCTACGTAGCAGGTTATCCTCAACTTAATGATAATGGAGCATCCAAACTAACTATAGATAATAGTCAAAATACTGAGGCCATTTTTGGCAAACTTTATTATTTGGATAATGTAGAACCTCAAGCAGTACGTCATTTCTACATTCCAGGAGGTGGTGGACTTAATCTTCGTAATATTAGTGCTGGTAACTATGATGTTCGCTATAAAGATCTTGAGAATGGATCTATATCTAAATCTGAGCGTATGCTTATAGAAGAATATGAAGACTATGATGGTATAAAGTTTAGTAATATATCTATGACTTTATACAAGGTATCTAATGGGAATATGGAGACTTACTCCATCCCTGAAAGTGAGTTTTAGTACTTTCTTATACTTATATCAAAAAGCCAATACGCTATTAACGTATTGGCTTTTTTTAATATTTATATTTTAACAGTATAACTACGCTTGCAAGCTTTGCACCCACTGCACAATTTGGGGAGTAGGCAGCGCCCCTGATTGACGAGCAACCTCTTTACCACCTCGGAACGCTACCATAGTCGGTAAACTGCGAATATTATAAGGAGCAGCGGCTTGCTCATACTTATCAGTTTGTAATTTGGCAAACACCACTTGTGGCAGCTGACTGGCCGCAGCTTTAAATTGCGGCGCCATCATAAGACACGGCTGACACCAGCTGGCCCAAAAATCTACAATCGTGAGCACATCGTTTTTTTGAATAGTCTTAGCAACCGTTTGCGCGGTCAATTCTTGCGGCGTTGCTGTCAATAACGGTTGCCCACATTTGCCACAATTAGGCGCAGCGCTTAGGCGCTCACTTGGTAAACGATTGGTCGCCTGACAGTGCGGACAGACAATATGGAAGTTCTGTATAGTCATAAAATAGTCCTATTTTAATTATTATAGTTATGGCTTTTCTTTAAATACCGTTGTCTAAACGGCTTTTTGCGCCGAACCACTATAGATATAGCTCATCAATTTTGGCCCCGGCAGATATTCAGTGGTTAACGCTTCGATAGTAAAGCCGCTCGCCCTGATCAAAGCCGCCATATCACGATCTAAATGGCAACCGCCCGCTATAGGTTTCCATAGCGGCGTCAAACGGCGCTGCCAACGCTCAACACTAGGCTCTGGTGCAAGACCATGCTCACAAAATAGCAAACGGCCTGTTGGCTTTAACACTCTTGCCATCTCTTTTAGCGCTGGTATAGGATCATCAATACTACATAGCGTAAATGTCATCACGATAGTATCAAAGCGCTCGCTTTCGGCGTCAATACCATAGATATCAGCGGCTAGGGTTGCTACCGGAATATCAATACTAGCGGCGCGTTTATAAACCAAAGATTGCATTTGCGCGGCAGGGTCGATACCGATAATAGAGCTGACTTTATTAGCGTTATAAAAGGCTAGATTAAGACCACTGCCAATACCAATCTCTAATACCTCGCCTATCGCCTGCGGCACAATTTGGGCACGCGCTTGCATCACATTGCCAGTACTACACGCCATATCGATCATCTTAGGCAAAACATATTGCTGATAAATAGTCATAGTTATGGCCTTATCCTAAACCGAGTCTACTACTAGGCAATTAGTATGGCATTAATGGCTTATAAATTCAGTTAGCAAATATTACGATGACGGGCGCTCACAAGTATTGATACCGAGTATCGAATAAAGTACACAAGAGCGAAATATACCGGTCAATAAAGGAATCAAGCCGATAACACCCCACCAGCTTTGATAGTAAAGACCTAATCCAATAATCACTATACCAGCGATAATGCGTATAGTTCTATCGGTATTACCTACATTAGTTTTCATAACTCACTCCTTAAAATAATAAAATTTATATGATCAGCTTATAGCGCGTTAATAGGTACTTTTAGATAGCGTGTGCCATTAGCTTCCGGTTTGGGCAAATTACCAGCATCGATATTGACCTGTACAGAAGGAATAATCAGCCTTGGCATCTCAAGGGTGGCATCACGGCGCTCGCGCATCTGTACGAATTCTGCCTCGTTAATGCCGTCTTTGACGTGAATATTGCTTTGCTTTTGTGCCCTAACCGTAGTGCTTGGACAGTGCTGACGCCCTTGACTTGGATAATCATGACATAGATACATCACCGTATCTTCATCCAGGGATAATAGTTTTTGAATAGAGTGGTATAAGGTTTTGGCGTCGCCACCAGGAAAATCGCAGCGAGCAGTACCGACATCGGGAGCAAATATCGTATCGCCAGTGAAGACCACTTGCTTCTCACTATCCTTTGCCACATAAGCCATATCTGCTGGCGTGTGACCCGGTACGTGCAAGACTGTTATCTTGATATCTCCTAGCTCCAAAACGCTATCTTCATCGGTTAAGATATCGAACTGACTAGCATCGGTACGGAAACTGGTATCAAAGTTAAACACTTGCTTAAATATCTTTTGGACTTCAGTGATATATTTGCCCATCACTAGCTGCCCTCCTAGCTGCTCTTTGACATGGGGGGCAGCTGAGATATGATCGGCGTGAGCATGGGTTTCTATGATATAAACCAGCTGCCAACCTTGGCTACGCACAAAAGCGATCACCTCATCGACACTATCGGTACTGGTATAACCGGACTTAGCATCAAAATCTAATACTGGATCGACAATCGCACATAGCTGCTGCTCTACATCGGCTAAGACATGAGTATAAGTTTCGGTATCACCATGTAAAAAAGAATGTACTTGCATAAATACCTCGTCTTTTAAATCTGTAATGAAAAATATTTAATTATTATAATTAGCTTACTATTAGTTAATTTCAATATAGCAAAAATATAACAATTTATCAATTTATATAATGTAATTAATGATATAATATTTATTATTAAACGTCCTTAGTTATTGAATGCTAAAATACACTGAGCTTAAGAAATGTTAGCGCCAATATTTAAATCACTTAATCATTATGACTAATTATTATTCATTAAGGAGATTATTCTGATTACCTCTACCTCTACCTCAACCAAGACGACATCGACAGTAGATGCTCATGAGTCGATGAATAGTTCCTCTATAAATGCAGATACTACAATGACCAATCAAGATACAAAAGATATAGCTACAAGTGATGATGGCAGCGACTTTACACCGACAGATCTAGCCAAGCAGATGCAGCAATCCTCGCAGCAGGCCAGTCAGCTACTAAAATCACTGTCGCATCCTGATCGCTTATTATTACTGTGTCAGCTGACCCAAGGAGAATACTGCGTCGGTGAACTTGAGACGCTAGTCGGCATCGGGCAGCCAAGCCTCTCGCAGCAGTTAGGTATCCTACGTAAAGATGAGCTGGTGGCGACTCGCCGTGAGGGCAAACAGATCTACTATAGTATCGCAAGCGAGGATGCTCTGGCAGTACTACAGCTACTGTATCAGCGCTTTTGCGCTAAAGATGACTAAGCCGATTAAATAATTTAAATGGCTTTAATTTTATAGATTATTAAAAGATATTATTAGGATACTGACGTACTGATATGTCCTCTATTGCCACTCGTCTAATACCAGCTTGGCTGCGTCGCTACCAGTTAGCAGAGCTACCCACTGACGTTATCGCCGGTATTGTGGTTGGCATCTTAGTTATTCCCCAAAGCTTGGGTTATGCAGTGCTTGCAGGCTTGCCTCCTGTGTACGGGCTGTACGCTGCTATCGTGCCGGTCATCGTCTATGCTTGGGTCGGCTCCAGTAATGTACAGGCAGTTGGCCCGGTAGCTATCACCGCTATCATGACCGCAAGCGCCCTACACGCCTATGCCGATCAAGGTGCTCAGCAATACGTGCTAATGGCAAGCTTGCTCGCTTTGATGGTAGGAGCGCTGCTATCGATTGCAGGCTGGTTAAAGCTTGGCTGGATTATGCAGTTTATTAGTCGCGGCGTCTCAGCGGGTTTTATCAGTGGGGCGGCAGTACTGATATTTGTCAGCCAGCTAAAGTATGTCACTGCCATTCCAGTCACGGGTAATAGCTTAATAGGCTATTTATCAAGCTTGCAGGCCTACTTAGCACAGCTACATCCGCTAACTTTAGCTATCGGTCTCGTCTCTTTTGGATTATTGATTGCCAATCGCTATGGCAACCAGTGGGTATGGCGCTCATGGCTATCGACAAGCTACGCTAAGTGGGCTGAGCGCCTATTTCCTTTACTACTTTTGCTGGTAGCTATTGGGCTAAGTATTGTACTACAGTGGTCATCGTTTGGAGTGGCGACTATCGGTAGTATTCCGCAGGGGTTACCAAGCTTTACGCTGCCATATATTCCAGATTTTCGTGAAGCGGCAAACTTACTGCCGACCGCTGGACTGATGGCGCTGATCGTCTTTGTCTCTAGTAGCTCGGTTGCCAGCACTTACGCTCGTCAACGTGATGAGAGCTTCGATGCCAATCGTGAGCTGACAGGATTGGGGCTAGCTAATATAGCTGGCGGTCTATTTCAAAGCTTTGCAGTAGCGGGCGGTTTTTCGCGAACCGCTATCAATGCTGACTCCGGCGCTAAAACGCCAGTCGCTAGCCTAGTTACTGTAATAGTAATGATCGCCGCACTGATATTCTTTGGTAACGCCCTTGCTCCCCTCCCCTATGCAATATTGGGCGCGACTATTATGGCCTCTATTATTGGCCTGATAGATTTTGCAACTCTAAGATCAGCTTGGCAGCGCGATCGTCTAGATGCCGCTAGCTTTTTTGCCGCCTTCATCGGTGTGTTAATTTTTGGATTAAATACGGGCTTAGTTATCGGCCTTATGGTGTCTTTTGCTAGCCTTATTTGGCAATCGAGTCATCCACACGTAGCGATTGTGGGACAACTGGCTGAAACTGGTCACTTTCGCAATATTCATCGCCATGACGTGATCACTTATCAGCATCTACTGATGATACGTATCGATGAGAGCTTGTTCTTTGGCAACAGCGAGTCGATCCATCGCCGTATCTTACAAGCGACTAAAGACTACAGTGAAGCGCGAGAGATTATCTTGATCATGTCGGCAGTCAATCATATCGATCTAACCGCGCAAGAGATGCTAATTACTCTAAACAAAGAGCTAATCGTGCAAGATAAGCATCTGCATTTTAGCTTTATCAAAGGGCCAGTAATGGATAATATTGAACATACTCCGCTGATCACCGAGCTCTCAGGACAAGTATATCTAAGTACTATCGATGCGGTAAACGCGCTAAAAGATATCTAAATCTGATCTTACCTATAGTTGATTCACTTTAAAACCGATACAGTGCGGCTGGAATAAATTTTGCGCAGCCTCTGTAGCGTAGACACAGCACGCAAGGAAAATTTATACCAGTTGCACGATTAATATTAGTGTATCGATTTTATTTCGTACTAACTATATTAAGACTTTAGGCTCTATGATCTTTTGGCGAATTAATTTAACTTTTTAGGTAATATCAGCGCTTTATTGTTATTATAGATTTGCTATCTTTATTAGGGTCTGTTGAACATTCGACCTTAGCACTCCTTTTTTTAAATCTTCGATGCCTTTTATGACTAATGATCTGACTATCTATAAACAAATCTATCCGGTGCAGTGCGCTAAGCTTGCTGAGCTTGGCTATCGCTCGATTATCAATATTCGTCCTGATGACGAGCATATCTCTCAGCCAACGAGCCTTGATTTGCAAACGGCTACTAAGCAAGCGAATTTGGTTTATCAGCATCTGCCCTTTGATGATGAGCGCTTGAGTATGATGACGGTTGAGCAGTTTGCTAGCTTTTATCATGCTTTTCCTAAGCCGATACTGATGTTTTGTGGGACTGGAGCACGTGCCAAACTCTTATATCAAAGCGCTTTGATGCAAGGATTACTATAAAACTTACATAGCTTATCTTTTATTCTACCGCTATTCGGCCTACCCTATTGACTTACTTTATAGTCAGCTCAAAGTAAAATTGTTATGAATTTAAACGCGCTACTGGTATAAATTTTACTGGCGTGCTGTTATCACAGAGGCTGCGCAAAATTCATCCCAGCAGCGCTATACCATTTTTAGAGTGAATTGACTATATTAAGCAATTAAATTCTTTATATAAACAATAAAAAAGGAGCTCGTATGAGCCATCAAATCAGTATTACCGGTCAAATCACCCCTGATCAAGTGCCCATGATTGCCGAGAATGGCTTTAAAACCATTATCAATAATCGTCCTGACGGTGAAGAACCGGGTCAACCTGCCAACGCCGATATTGAGGCTGCTGCTATCGATGCCGGATTAGCTTATAAAGAAGTATTATTTGCTGGTAATGAGCTTAATCAAAGTCACGTTGAAGAGTTTGCAGACTTTTTTAATCAAGCTGAGCAGCCCATCTTGATATTCTGCCGTACCGGTAACCGCTCAACGGGTATTTATGAAGCCGCTAAGCAGATGGATTTATTAGATGATTAAGATGATTAAGATGATTAAAAAGTAAGCTAATTAAAATTATCACTGGACAAAACAGCAATGCCTATCTAGATTTAGATAGGCGTTTTTTATAGGTTTAATAAAGTTTGATTACTAGGGCAGAGGTTAAATTAGTCAAATATCCTTTTCTTATGCTATCGTTTATTCAAAGGTTATGAGCACAAGGATAAAGCGCTCTTAAGACTTGTTTCGATATATTTATCAAGGCTATAAAATAGCTCGACTATTGAGGCTCAGCTGGTTCGATACCAAGACCATCTCGATAGAGACCAGTATCCAAAACAGCACCACCGCTATTACTTTAGCGCCCATCATTATGGCAACAACTGCAGGCCTGCCAGCTATCGCCTTACCCGCCGCTGTCTACGGGGTACTAATGTACGTAGTAGCTATACCAGTGATCGCTTTGATTCGTAATAAGGAATAAAAGGCACAAAAAAAGACCCTTTTAATTTATAAGAGGGTCTTTTTTGTTATGCTTGATTAAGCGTATATGTACGTTAACTTACCGTCTTTTCTTCATAGAGATGCTCTTGAAATCTCACAAACGTTTCTCTGATACTCTTTATATCACCCAGCTCTTTTTTTGCGTCCGCGATAGCTTGGTATTTAAGCTCTAATAAATCTGGCAGTTTGGCATCATCAAGCTCACTCACGCCTTGCTGCACATACTGCTCTAAGACAAAGTTTAAAAAGTCTTGCTGGTTTTTGCTGTAGTCGTGCAAATAAATTTTGGCTTTTCCTGCTCGCTCTACTCTTGGGACGAGGTCTTTATGATAAGCAACATAGCTCAATACGTCGAACAGGTCGCTATCTTCACCATGAATCAAATGTTGCAAATCCTCTAATTGAGCGTTGGTATATCCTTTTTCACTCAAGTCAATCAGTAGCTTTCTTCTCGTACTCGGCAAACTCCAAATCTTGCGAAGTTCACTCTCATTTTCAAAAAATGCGGGTAAGTCATCAAAGAGTTGTTCGATAAATTTTATTGCTGATATTGGCTTACCTGACGGACTCCAAAATGACGTTTTTATCATAGAGTCAATTTCACGTACTTTATGATCAGATAAAGTCACTTTAATCATCTTTTTTGGCTTGGTCTCACAGACGCAGGGGATATTGCCACATTCAGGGCACGCTTCAGGTTCGCTCTTTTCGCAAATGCAAGGTCGCTCGCCACATATATTACAAGGTCTTGGCTCTCCTCTTCCCTCACCTTCAGGCTCGATCGGTTCGCCATCCCACTCAGGGTCTTGAAAGTGATTATGTGCATCGACAAAATCATAAATCGTAAAGTAATCTTTACCATCGAACAAGCGCGTGCCACGACCAACGATTTGTTTGAACTCCACCATAGAGTTGATAGGGCGCATCAATACGATGTTTCTAATCTCTGGCGCATCCACGCCGGTGCTTAGTTTTTGTGATGTGGTGAGTATGGTGGGGATACTTTTTTCATTGTCTTGAAAGTCTCGCAGATGCCGCTCGCCTATTTTGCCATCATCGGCAGTCACTCTATGGCAATAGTTTGTGCTTTTGCTCGTGGCGTATTGATTGATTAAATCTCTGACGGCAGCGGCATGAATTTGGGTCGCACAAAAGACTAAGGTCTTTTGATTTTGATTGATCAAATCCATGAATAGTTTAACGCGGTATGCCTCTCGCGCTTTGATTTCGATGATTTTATTAAAGTCGGCCTCAACATATTCGCGCCCTGCTTCAATATCGCCTTCTACGGTATCATCGGAGGTATAAGTATAGTCATCAACGGTGGTGGCAATCTCTTTGACCTTAAAAGGCGTCAGAAATCCGTCATTGATGCCCTCTTTTAATTTGTAGCTATAGACAGGCTCACCAAAGTAATCGTAAGTGTCGGCATTGATATCGCGCTTTGGGGTGGCGGTCAGTCCTAGCTGCACCGCAGGTGAGAAATATTCCATAATAGCTCGCCATGAGCTTTCGTCATTAGCGCCGCCTCTATGACACTCATCGATGATAATAAAATCAAAGAAATCTGGCGGATATTCGCCAAAATACGGTGAGTCGTTAGGGCCACTCATAAAGGTCTGAAAAATCGTAAAAAACACACTGCCGTTCTTGGGTATGCGCCCTGTCTTTTTAATCTCAGTAGGTTTGATACGGACTAAGGCATCTTCATCAAAGGCATTGAACGAGTTAAATGCTTGGTCAGCTAATATATTACGGTCTGCTAGAAATAAAATGCGCGGACGTCTTAAGCCATCCCGTCTTAGGTTCCATTTAGCATGAAACAGCTTCCATGCGATTTGAAAAGCAATGGCAGTTTTGCCTGTACCAGTGGCTAGGGTAAGTAGGATTCTATCTTGTTTTTCGGCAATAGCTTCCAGCACTTTGGCAATGGCATTTTGTTGATAGTAGCGCGGTTGCCAAGTACCGCCACGGTCTTCAAAGGGAACGGCAAATAAGCGCTGCTGCCAATGAGCGATTTCGAGCTTTTCAGTGTCTATAGGTGTCGGATAGGTCATCTTCCACAATTCATCAGGCGTAGGGAAGATTAAAACCTCACCTTCGACTCCTTGTTGCATATCGACGCTATAAATCTGCAAGCCATTGGTGCAGTAAGTAAAACGAATATCTAGGCGCTCGGCATAGTCTTTGGCTTGACCTAGCCCTTGGGTGTAATATTCGTCTCGTTTTTTGGCTTCAATCACGCCAATATGTCTATTTTTGTATTCTAAAACGTAGTCTGCGAATAAGGGTTTGGCGCGTCTGCCTTGACCAATGAGCCGACCTTTAGTAATCGGAAACTCCAAACGCAAACGACTGCCCTCGACCACGCCCCAACCTGCGGCAAGTAGAGCGGGTTCGATTAAGTCGTGTTTGGTTTGCGCTTCGTTCATAGTGTTTCCATCAAATAGCCATCAAAAAGCAATCTCTTGCTATCACAGGGCTTAGCTACATCAATTGTTGTATTTATCAAATAACCATCAAATAAGATTTAAGCCCAAAAAGGAATATAACTTCTATGTTTTCTGGAGTTGCTACTAGGGTCTTCATCTTTGATTAACTCTGACTCGTATGTGTCTTTGATTATTCTAGAAGCTATAGCTGCATTTTTTGCCTCAATTTTAAACCGCTCTCTTAGACTTTCATTACTCATTTTTTCATTGGACACATACTTTAAACAAGCGTGTTGATAACAAGCTCTTATCTTCTCTTTTTTGTCTAGATTCTTTAAACCACGATAACTATAAAGGGTAACCGTTGTTCTATGCTCTTGTACTTTTACCTGAATGGGTGGCAATTGATACAACTCATTATAAAATATGACTTTATCCAACCCACTGCCTTTTTCTTCACAAAAACCCATGCGCCTCATGATATCAGCAAGAGTATCATTTCTAGAAATATAGGAATCGATAAATCTGTCTGGCGTAATTAAAGGGTCTCCAGGATTTGATATTTCTATCCTATCTTGAAAAATTTCTATCATAGGAAAGCCTTTGACAGAAAAGTCTTGATGAATTAACGCATTTGCAATTAATTCTCTGATGGCAATCTCTGGGTACATACGAGAGTCTTGACGTAATACTTTACCTATCTCTTCATTGGCAGGGAGCTGACTATTCACCCAGTCTACTAATCCTATAAAACCTAAGGCATACCCTTTAACGCCTATTTGTTCTCTTTCTGTCTCTACTTTATTCTTACCTTTATATTTAATAACTCTGACACTTTTTCTTGATAGCAAATCAAAGCTGCCTAAATCTTTAGCAAATAAAATAGCACCTAGATTGGTTATTGCTAACCCTTGCTTGGTCTTAGCTATTATTTTTTCAGTTAATAAACGCTCGATAGTACCGTCTTGATTTTTTGGGAAGGGTATATTCATCAAGTCAAAGTAAGTCTCTGTACTTAATAAGCTTATGACATCAGCTTTCGACAAGTTGTCTTTAGCAATATCATTTTCAAAGGACACCTTTCTTTTTCGCCAAATCTTAGCTTCTTTTTCAGGAAAATCTTCAAGTTTGCGCGTGATAGAGGCGACTCGAATATAGGCCTGCTTTTGAAAATGAACAGGTCGCTCTTTGGTTGCTGGTATGATGAACATACAAATATGTCTATCATCATCGTAATCAAACTCGAATACCTCGAAATCAATGCGAGGGTCTAAACGTTGCGCTAACCAATGTTCTAAATCTTCTTTGCCTTTTTTATGAGATTTTGCCTTGAACGTTGTACCGATAATTCGATGGGTATTATCTTCAACACCAAAAACTAAATAGGCATAGTCTTGTCCATGAATACAAGCACCATTTGACAGGGCAGAAATCCGTTCTCCAATTTCTAGTTCAGAGTGAAAGTTATGTTTAAACTCAACCCATTCACTTTCATTAGGCTGTTTTACTAATTCATCTAGTAAGGCTTTTACTTGCGCTTCGTTCATGCGGTCATATCCTTAGAAGTCAACTCGCCAGCAAAGGCTTTTTCTAAAAGGGATTTTTTAAGGTCTTCGAGGTTGGTTAGTTTAGTTTCAAAATTAGTTATAAGAGATCTATTTAGCATCTCAACATGATTGATTAAATCAATCATGTTTTTTTGAGCTAATAAACTACTGTTCACTGGAATTTTGAATTTAACCAATATTTTGATTGGTAGTTGAGGTTGTGCTGCACCAGTTGTTTTATCTATAATCTGCTTTTTCATTAATGGTGATCGAAGAAGTGTGAATAAATATTCAGGTAACAGTTTTTCTTGGTTAACTCTAAATATCAACATGCCAGAGTTTATACGAATATGTTCGTAGTCAATATCTGAACTATACCAACCCAAATTACCTATAGTACCTCTTGTTGTCATCACTACATCATTACGTTGTAACTTTCCTTTTCGCAAAAGATTGTCTCTTTCTTCTGAAATGAACATCAATGTCGACAAATCAAAACCATCAGGTCTAACATTTCCTGTATTTAAAAAAATGCAATGACCACTCTCAAGAAAATCTGATTTTCTAGGATAATTCTTCCCTCTATCTCCGTCGATTATTTTGATTAAACTCTCATCTCCTAAACTCTTCTCCTCCCAACCATCACCTTTTTGACTAAATATATCATTTAGCTTGGATTGAAACAGCTCTTTAGCGTTTTCGATGTTTTTTTCTATATTGGCTTGCGCTTGGTCAATGGCTGCAAAGGCATCGTCAAGGATGGCGACGATTTGTTTTTGTTCTTCGAGGAGTGGGATAGGAATTTGAATACGTCTTAAATCGTCATTGTATAATCTTGAGATAGTAGCCCCTTTTGAAGCATTCCATTTACAATGGCCATAGAACTTATAAAGGTACTCGTTTAATACTTCAGATTCATCATTATCTATCCAAACAATATTAGAATCCTGAAAATAGGCAGGTTTACCATCATAAACTACTCTTCTGCCTATGGTTCCAGAAGCAGATAAAAGAATATCTCCTACCTTTGGATAAGAGTATTTTTCTTTAAATTCGTTATATAAACTTTCATCTATGTAAGCATTAGGTTCTTTACCAAAAGTTCCAATTTTATAAAATGGTATTCCACTGACTGAGTTTGTCTGTTTTTTCAAAACTCGTTTACACATCGAAACTTTACCAACTTCACCTAAACTCTTAACTATCCAACCTTCCTTCATATCAACTCCTTAATTTGAGCCAATATCTCATTAGTTTCTTCATCTAATGCTTGCATTTCTTCTAGTATTTCAGCTGGACTACGTAGCGCCGCTTCCTCAGGTAAGTTCGGATTTTTAGGAGATAAATCTAAAGTTTCTTCGTCTAACTCACTGACCTTATACACCCAAGATTTTTCAGTTTCAGGCTTAGTTTTTTGCAGCTCTAAAAACTCCGCTATGTCTTTATCATTAAGCGGATTGGTCTTACCCATATTCCTGCCCGCATTAAGCTGATAGTACCAAATACTCTTAGTCGGCTCGCCCTTAGTGAAGAACAGCACTACCGTTTTTACCCCAGCTCCCGTAAACGTCCCTGCTGGCATATCCAAAATAGTATGCAGATTACAGCTATTTAATAAATTTTCACGCAATGCCGTAGTCGCATTATCAGTATTACTCAAAAAGGTATTTTTTATGACGATAGCCGCGCGTCCGCCTGTTTTTAGACTTTTGATAAAGTGCTGCAGAAACAGCGAGGCGGTCTCGCCTGTTTTGATATCGAAGTTTTGCTGCACCTCTTGGCGCTCTTTACCACCGAATGGTGGATTGGCCAAAATCACATGATGACGGTCTTTTTCTTGAATATCACGGATGCTTTCGCTAAGCGTATTGGTATGCACGAGATTGGGCGCCTCAATGCCATGCAATATCATATTCATAATACCGATTACATAGGCGAGGTTCTTTTTCTCTTTACCGTATAGCGTGTTTTCTTGCAGCGTTTTTAGATTGTCCGTGGTTTTGTCCATACGCTCATACATATACTCGTATGACTCACACAAGAATCCGCACGACCCTGCGGCACCATCATAGATAGTCTCGCCAATTTGCGGATCTATCACCTCAATCATGGCGCGAATCAGCGGTCTTGGCGTGTAATACTGCCCACCATTACGCCCAGCGTTGCCCATGTTTTTAATCTTAGTCTCGTACAGATGACTCAGCTCGTGCTTGTCCTTTGACGCACGAAACGGCAGCTCGTCTGCATACTCCAAAATCTCACGCAATATATAGCCACTTTGGATTTTATTTTTAAGCTCAGAGAATATCTCGCCAATCTTGTATTCAATAGTCTTGGGATTGTCCGCCGTCTTTTTGAACTCTGCTAGATAGGGAAATAACTCATAATCGACGAATTGTACCAAGTCTGGCCCTGTCATGGCGGTATGGTGGTCAAGCTTGCCATTCGCGTCCTTTGGCATCGCCCAATTGGGCCAACGGTACTTGTCCTCTAAAATAAACGAATAGTCCTCTCCGCGTAGCTCGGCTTCGTCCGCTTTATCTTGCTCTAGCTCATCCAAATACCGCAAAAACATCACCCACGAGGTCTGACCGATATAATCTAGCTCACTATCCGCGCCTGAGTCTTTATAGAGTAGATCGTCGATATTTTTAAAGGCTTGTTCAAAGTTCATAAAGTGATTTCTTATCTTGAATATTGCCGAAGGCATATAGGGTCTATTAGTACAAACATGACTATAGTTGCCCAAATGAGCTTATAGGTCAATAGCAGTCTGTTATTTAATCAGTTGTATCATCATTAAGGTAGTTTAGATAGCTTGGGTAGGTTAGTCGCTATGCCCAAAAAAAGCGTACTATAAACGAATGGCGGAATGAGCTACAAAGCTTATGACAAAAAAAGCCACCCAAACTATCACTAGTTGAGGTGGATTTTTTGATTAACTTCTCAAATTTAAACTAATTTCAAACTTATTGCATTACCAAATACTCAAACGCTGACAATGCCGCTTTGCTACCCTCGCCCATAGCGATATTAATTTGCTTAAAAGGCACAGTGGTTACATCCCCACAGGCAAAGATACCTTTGCGATCAGTACGGCATTTTTCGTCAATCTCAATCTCACCAAAGCGGTTTAGATCGACAAAGCCTTTGATAAAATCAGTATTTGGCACAAGGCCAATCTGTACAAATACCCCAGCCAAATCGCGCTCATGAGTCTCGCCAGTTTTGCGATCTTCAAAGACAATAGAGCTAACCTTGCCATCAGTCGCTTTGATCTCTTTGGTCGCCGCACTAGTGATAAACTCGATATTTGCTTTTTCTTTGGCCTTATTAATGAGCACCTGATCTGCTTTTAGCTCATCAGCGAATTCAAGAACCGTCACGTGCTTAACAATACCTGCCAAGTCAAGCGCCGCCTCAACTCCTGAGTTACCACCGCCGATCACTGAGATCTCTTTACCTTTAAAGAAAGGCCCGTCACAATGCGCACAATATGCCACGCCTTTACCGACGTTTTCTTCTTCACCAGGTACGCCAAGCTTACGCCACTGCGCGCCAGTCGCTAGGATGATACTACGGGTTTCAAACTGCTCGCCAGTGTTTAGATGAATACTGTAGTTCTCATCTTTAGTCTCGCCGATCTCTTTGACCGTCACGTGCTGCTTGAGAGTAATATTGTACTCTTGCAGATGCTTTTCAAAGTCCGCCGATAGATGCGTCCCGGTGGTTAACGGCACAGAGATTAAGTTCTCAATATCTTGGGTATCTTTGACCTGACCACCAATACGATCCGCAACCATCGTTACTTTCAGACCTTTACGGGCGGTATAAATTGCGGCGGCAACGCCAGCGGGACCGGCACCGATGATGGTAACATCTTGCTGCTCTAATTGCTCTGCGTCATCGCTACTACCTTCTAACAAGTCAGGAAATTGCTCTTGCAGCTTTTCAATCAGCTTAGCGGTGTCGATAAGACCATTAGCAAAAGGCTTACCATTTAAGAATACCGCTGGTACGCCTTGGATATTATTGGCTTCCACTTGTTCTTGGAATAGCGCGCCATCGATCATCTCGTTACTGATGCCTTCGTTTAGCAGTGAGAACTGGTTTAACGCTTGCACCACTTCTGGACAACTATGGCAAGATAGCGACACATAAGTCTGAAACTCTAGCGGCTTATTAAAGCGTTTGACTAGCTTTTGAATGCCTTCATCAAGCTTTAGTTTATGACCGCCAGCCTGCAAAATAGCTAAAATCAGTGAGGTGAATTCGTGACCACCCGGAATACCACTGAAGACAATACCGTTATCGACTATCTCGCTATCAACGTGGCTACGCACCGCAAAACTAATGGGGCTTGGCAAGCTACTATCGATATAATCAGCGTTATCTACCTCAAAATTAATCTTCTCAGTAGTACCGGCGATTTTAGTCAAAAAATCGACTAATTCGCTACGCTTTTCGTGCTCGCCTGTGCCTAATACAAAACTAATAGGACGAGTCATATTTTCGCTATAACTTTTTACGGCGTCTAATAAACTTTGATCTAACATGATAAATCCTCATTTTTATAATTTAGATAATAATAGGTTAAAGAGTTAAAGTAGATAGTTAACTGAGTTAATAGGCTCTAAATGGCTTACTATCACTCTTTGATAGCTCTATTATCGGAGGTTTTAAGAGTGACGACAAGCGGATAAACTCAAAGGATGTATTTTATAAAACTAATCGTTAAACATTAATATTATTATTTTATAAATATATTTATGAGCGCTGCAGTCAGGATGGGCCGCTTTAACACATAGATTTATTTCGCTACAATCAATAAGCACAATACTATCAAAAGATTAAAGTTATGCTGTTATGCTTGTGCTCAATAGTAAAAACTTAGGCTGACAAGCTTTAAGAGATAGCGGTTATAGTTTTGATGTTTTTAGTATGTTGATAGTACTATGATGAGCACAAAGATTATATTTGGCTATAGTGACAAGCGCTAAGTCAGCGATTAACTACAAGGATGAACCTATGAGAAAAACAGATACCTTACAAGATAATAAAGAGATCATTAATGAGCTAAGACAAAAAGATAGCCACTTTGCGGTTATCTTTGATGAACATACTCAGCTCGATGAGCAAATTAATAGGCTTGAGAAAGATCGTGTCAAGCAAGCCAGCTGTGATGATGAGATTGAGCAGATGAAGCGCCGTAAGCTGCAGCTCAAAGACGAGATCTATAGGATAATCGATAAAAATAAAGTATAGCTCTTCTCTCCCACCTGTTTTTTAGTAAGCTATATTTTAAAAGCTCGCTACCATTTATCATTAACCATAGTATTGATAAACCGTAGCGAGCTTTTAGGCTTTGTTAGCCGCCGATTATCTCTCCGCCGTTGACGTGGATGACCTGTCCTGTCACGTAACTGGCATCATCGCTTGCTAAGTATAAATAAGCTGGCGCGACTTCATTAGGTTGACCGGCACGTCCCATAGGGGAGCTCTTTCCAAACTCTTCAATCTCATCGGGGGTGAATGATGCGACGATTAGCGGCGTCCAAATCGGCCCTGGCGCAACTCCATTAACGCGAATACCTTTATCATTACTCATCAAATTCTTAGCCAAAGCGCGGGTGAAGGATAAGATTGCGCCCTTAGTCGCAGCGTAATCCATCAGATGATCGCTGCCGCGATAGGCAGTGATTGAGGTAGTATTAATAATGCTACTGCCCGCTGGCATATGCTCTAGCACATATTTACTGAGCCAAAAGTGCGGATAAAAGTTAGTATGAATGGTCTTGTCAAGCTGCTGAGTACTGATATCTGATAGTGTTTGCTGCTCCACTTGCCGACCGGCATTATTGACTAAGATATCAATATGACCAAACTCAGTAATTGCCTTGTCTACAAGCGCTTTACAATTGGACTCTTTTGCTAAATCTGAGGCGACTAGTAGACAGCGGCGCTCATAAGACTCGATATGCTCTTTAGTTACTTTTGCGTCTTCATCTTCACAAAGGTAGCTTACGATGACATCCGCGCCTTCTTTGGCAAATAAAATAGCGACGGCCTGCCCAATTCCACTATCGGCGCCTGTGACAATAGCTACTTTGCCAGCGAGCTTACCATTTGGATAGTCGCGCGGTAACACTTCGGGGCTTGGGTGCTGCTGTTGCTGCGAGCCGGGTAGCGACTGCTGCTGCTTTGGAAAGTCTTTATTTGCTGATTGATCCGTCATGATTTTACTCCTATATTCTAAGACCTAACACTAAATAACCTATAGCTTTTTAGCTCTCTTTTTGTCTCTTGAAGCTTGTTATTAGCATAAATACCTTAAAACACGCTGTTGGTAAAATCTGGTTTCAACCTGTAGATGAGATGTAAAATAAAAAAACCCCATCAACTATAGCTGATGGGGTCTTAATAAATACTATGGATTTTGGCCGTTTAAGGGCAATAACCCATACTATAAAGCTCTGTAAATGATGAATCTAACAGGTTAGATTTTACCAACTAAATCAAGACTTGGCTTAAGCGTTGCTTGACCTTGTTCCCATGCTGCTGGGCAAACTTCACCGTCGTTATCACGGACATATTGTGCCGCTTTAATTTTACGCACGACGTCTTTTGCACTACGGCCAATACCTAGATCATGGATCTCAGCAACTTTAATTAGGCCGTCTGGATCAACGATGAAAGTACCACGAAGAGCAGCGTTGTCTTCTTCGATCATGATGTTAAAACCGCGAGTGATTTTACCCGTACCATCGCCTAACATTGGGAAAGTGACTTTACCGATAGCCTCTGAAGAGTCATGCCATGCTTTGTGCACAAAATGCGTATCCGTAGATACTGAGTAAACTTCTACGCCAAGCTCTTTTAGCTCTTCATAATGATTTGCCATGTCTTCTAATTCTGTTGGGCAAACGAAAGTAAAGTCATGTGGATAGAACATGAAGACTGCCCAGCTGCCTTTAACGTCTTCTGAGGTAATGGTTTTGAACTCACCATTAACAAAAGCTTCGGTTGAGAATTCTGGAATTTCTTGATTGATAATAGCGGCCATGTGTGGCTCCTTTTTTGTTAAGTTTAGGGTTAATAAAGATAGTAACATTGGCTAATAACTCTCCTAAAATAGCGCTTTAAACAAAACTACTTTTGCTATTTGTTAGCAACTTATTATTAGTAACTTACTATCGACTTATCTGGGTTACAGGACAAACTATACGCCAATTCTATAGTTAATCCAGTTAAAAGTTTTTAATTTGATGTTTTGTTTTATTAATCTTGTTAAACTATTCTATCTGCTGTTACTCATCAGGCAAGGTCGCGTAAATCTTCGATGATTCTACCTTTACTCGTTACTAAAAAATGCTAATATTTTTAATAAAAATCAACAAAAGAGAGCCTATATGATCACCCTACGTCAACTTGAATTCGCCTTAGCGGTGGCCAAACATCGTCATTTCAAACGCGCCGCTGAAGACTGCAATATCTCACAGTCTGCACTAAGCTTAGGCATAGCGGAGCTTGAAAAGCAGCTTGATACGCAGATATTTGAGCGTAACAACAAGCAAGTGCTGATCACCCCTATCGGTCAAGATATCTTGACCCGGGCGCAGCGGATATTTTCTGAGGTCAATGACTTGACTACTCGCGCGCAAAGCCACCAAACCCCGCTGACTTATCCAATGACGGTCGGTATTATTCCAACTATCGCGCCTTATCTATTGCCTAAAGTTTTGCCCGCGCTTCGAGCACATTATCCTGAATTTCGTATGACTATCATTGAGCAACAAACGGAGCGCTTACTTGAGCAAGTACGCTACGGTCATATTGATACCGCTATTATTGCCTTACCTTACGCGGTCGATGGTCTGCATAGCTTTGAGTTTTGGGCCGAGAACTTTTTTGCGGTATTCCCAAAAGAGGATATCCATGCCAAGCTCGCTAGTATCAACTCTGACGAGCTGACCACGGCTAATTTGATGCTCTTAGGCGAAGGTCACTGCTTGACCGATCAGACTTTATCCGTTTGTCATTTTGATCGCGAACAGATGAAATCAAGCTTTTCTGATGCCAGCTTAAATACTTTGATTCAGATGGCGCTTGCTAATATGGGCACGACTTTAGTCCCTGAGATGGCCTTAGATCAGCTACACTTGCAAAATCAAAATGCGGTTGCTGTGCCACTAGCTGAGGCAGGCCCGCATCGCCATATTGCCTTTGTCACGCGCCTAAATTATGCCCGTGTTGATGATGTCAATCTACTTGGCAATGTCTTTAAACAAGCTTTAGTAGAGGCGGCTAATAAGGGTTAGAGCCGATATGATAGACAGGTTACAAACTTATGCTGATCTTAGCAAAGTCTTTAGACAGCATCTCACGGCTATCGATAACGATATCTCACTTATAGAGCTAAAATCGCTTTGGCAAGATATCGTTAGTCGTTATAGTGAGCCTCTCCGCGCTTATCATACGCTAGCGCATCTGCAGCATCTTTTTGCTGAATTTGAGCAGATCAAAGATAAGCTGCAACAGCCGTCTATCATCGCTTTAGCGCTGTTTTACCACGATGTCATTTATCATCCTCAGCGTGATGATAACGAATTAAAAAGCGCTGAATACGCTGTCAAAGTATTAAGCCCCTATCTAAGCACTGAACAACTTAGAGGTGTTTATGACTTAATCATAATGACCGCTGACCACCAAATTAAGGATAAAACTAACCTTGGTGCCGCTTATCTATTAGATATGGATTTAAGTATTTTAGGCGCGCCTTGGCCTGAGTATGCGCGCTACGCCAAAGCGGTACGCCAAGAGTATGCTCATGTTACCCAAGCGGATTATCGTCTAGGTCGAACCAAAGTATTAGCACAATTATTAGCTCGTCCTAGGCTCTATCTTACTGACTATTATCAGCGTTTAGAGGCGCAGGCGCGTGACAATGTTGAGCGTGAGATTACTTCACTCGCAGTTTGATAAATAGCTCACTACCTTGGCGAGCCGGATGCGAATTATAGCAAGGCTGCATAATCTCAATCGCAAAGTGCGTCTCAAAACGCTGCTGATATTCTTCAAGATGACCACCGAATGGCGGCTGATTACCGCTAAAATCCCTATCAAATAGTAATCCTACCAGCTTACCTTTTGGCTTTAACAATCGTGCCATCTGCTGTACATACTCGTCACGGCGCTGCGGATTTATCGCACAAAAAAAAGTCTGCTCAAGTACCCAGTCAAACTTATACTGATTAGGAGACAATTCAAAGAAATCGGCGCAAATTAGCTGATCTTTAGGAAAATCAGGATAGCGCTTAGCAAAATCTGCAATTGGCGCAGGCGCAAAATCAACCAGCGTCACATTGATAAAGCCTTGCTCATATAGATAGCCAACTTCATAAGCATTGCCCGCTCCGGGTACTAAAATGGTATCATGTTTAGCGCCACTAGGTAGTTGATCGATATAAGCTTTGAGCGGCGGTGAGACCTCACCCATATCCCAACCGATACTGTCCGACTCGTAGCGCTGTTGCCAAAAATTGGCTTGATTGACGTTGTCCATAACTTATCCTGATATACTTAGTCTAATTTTCCATTTTTACTTGCTAGTCTATCATGCCACTGCCGATAATCCGGCATTGCAGTCGCCACCGTTTGCCAAAAGGCACGGCTATGATTGGGGTGATGCAGATGGCATAATTCATGAACGATGACGTATTCGCTGCATTCTACTGGATAAGCTGGCAAATAAACCGATAACCAGATACGAGCTGCGCGCGTGTTACAGCTGCCCCAACGCGTATGCATCTTTTTAATGCGAGTCTCTTTTGCCTGAGCACCGACTATCGGCTGCCATTTGTCAAATAATTCTGGCATCACACGCGCTAGTTGCTGACGATAAAAAGCGACTTTCTCTTCACAACTGAGAGTGAAATCTTGCTCTTCTCCCCATAACCATAGCGGCTCAGAAGATTTGGCTAAACTGACTTGCGACTGTTGCTTACGCTGATAAGTATCAAGCACTTGTTGATGATAAGCTAGCGCCCATGAGACACGCTTATCAACGAACAGCGCTATTTGAGTCGCACTAATAGAGATGGGAACAGAGACCGCTAATAGATTAGGGGTTAAGCGAAAGTTGATATTCTTAACGCGTTTTTTACTAATATGCAGCTCAATATTAGCCACTGCTAAACGCTCAATAGCGCTTCGTAGTAGAGGCGTCATAACGCTTGCCGATATATTTTGGCTAGACATAAAGCAAGCTCATCAAAGCGCCTGCAAATGATTATCAAAAGACATTTTATGCGTTTTGCTATCGCTATAAATAGTTGGGTTTTTCTCCATATTAGAGCTGTAAGCCATTGAGCTATTAGCGTACAAAGCAGTCAGCTGCCCTTGCCCGTCACTAACGATAAAGCCCCTAAGCTTATCATTTGAGTAACTCGCGTCATTGGCGCTCTCCGCCACATTTATAGTCGTTTTTAATTTATGCAGGCTGTTTTTGTCACTGGCAGTCATGACTGACGCTCCAGCGCAATCAGGTAAAGTTATGGAATCGATAAGTTTATAAGTGGTTAAGTCATAAATCGCCGCGCAGCCACCGATAGGAGTCGTGACACAAAGCAGATTACGCTTGCTATCGACTGCCACACTCGCTATGTACTGATGAAAGCGTTGCCATTGATTATTAGGCATAATTAGCGGCGTAAATGCTTTATCGCCGCGCTGATGAGTCAGCACTAACGGTACATTAATATGTTTCTCACCTTGGAACTGAATGCCAATCATCACCGTACCATTATCATGTATGGCTAGATGACGAATACTCATCTGATTGTGCTCAGGCGTTATTTGTTCTAGTAGCTCGCCTGTATGCCGATTAATATAGACCAGTGAGGGGCGCATACTATCTAAGTTCAGCTCCTCGCGTGAGGCTTGCTCGGTCTTAATACCGCCATTTGCAACGATCAAAGTCTCGCTGTCAGGATGCATAATCAGCTCGTGCGGGCCGATCCCATAGGAGTCAAATTCAGCAATTTTTTGATAATCATTAATAGCGTCATAAATACCGACTTTACCATCCAAACTAACGGTATCGTTTTCAGTGACGTACAATTTTGAGCCATCTAAACTGTAGCAGGCATGACCATAAAAATGACGCTCTGACGCCGCTTTGATAGCGTGCTTTACCTCACCAGTAGCGGTATCTAATACCCAAAAGCGCGCGCTTGGGCGGCGCCCCATCACCACTACATGACGCGATTGAGCACTTTTAGAATTATTATCGATAGGCTGCACCACGATGTCATGAACGCGCTCGGGCATAGTGGTTTGCCAAACCAGCTGCCGATCAGCATCGATACCAACGACGCCAAAATCGTTATGGTCTGCGCTTTGGTCTATATAGTCACTATCGGTAGGTAACCCTTTAGGCATAGCGGCCACCCCACTTACCCAGCAGACTGGGCGCGGTAGTATAGTGGTGGTATGTAGCGCTGCTAAATTGCAGCTGGTAGCGGTAGTCGCTGCAACATCGCCCTCAAAACTCTTTTCGTCATAGTGTAGATAAGCGTGTTTGGCCTGCTGATAAGTATGCTGCAAGCGCGGTAGGGTTGCCGTTGATAGCGAGCCTAATTGCGCATTAACGCCAGTCAAATAGTCATACAAACACGCTTGGGGCTGCTGCTTTTTACGATAGTAATGGTGAATACCTACTAAAGCGGCCGTAGCCGTTATCGTAGCTGACATAGTACCTAGCAGGCCACTTGCTAAACTAGCTGCTGTGTTCTCTGGCACTGATAGACTTTTAGACTCTTTATAATTATCCATCGCATTAAACCCTTATGACTAGCATTACCAACATGACTACTAACTATACTATTTACTATTAAGCAAATTACTATCGATCAAAGTACTATCGATCAAAAAATAACCGCTAGTCGCCATCGGTACTATTAAAACCAACACGAATACCAAGCGTTGGAATCAGTTTTCGTTTGATGACTCGCGTGATTTTGGCTAATTGCTCAAGCAGCTGCTGTTGCTCAGCTTTATCCGCTTGCGTGATATCCTCTGGCATTTGCGCTAATAAGGTGGTGGCCTCTGCCAACGCAGTCGATAGCTCATCGCCGACTTGACTCTCTGCGTTACTATTCAAGATAGCGCTCAATACTGGATCAGTCAGCGCTTTATTCAGCGTAGCTAGCTTGGCATTGATGATCGCACGGCTCTGGCCAGCGGTAGCGGCAGGTACGTGGCCTTTGGCTTTACCGCTCAGTCCTAAGGGCTGATCGATAGCGCTTGATTTCATAGTCTCAATGAGTGATAGCAACGAGTTGAACCATTGGTTTAGGCCTTGATCGCTCTCGGCTGTTTTGTCGATAGCTAATAGCTCGGTGGCATTACTTTTCCAGTTATTTTCAATCGATTTTAGACGATCAGCCAAAGCGCTACTGGCACTCATAACATAAGCACACTGCCCAGCATCAAGACTTTCATTCGCGTATAAAGCTTCTTCTAGACCAGGAACTCCTTGTACAATAGCGCTCTCGTCAGCGAGCTGCTCTTTGGTTAGCTTAGGATTAGCCGCTATCAGATCCGCAACGCCGCCATGAACTAAACCGCGCTCATCAGGATAATAATTGATATACAAGTTGCTCATACTCATCGTAGCCGGGCCAAAATTGATCATCTCAGCGCTAGCCCATGCTTGCGCCAACACTAGCCACTGCTCACGTAGCTGTTGCAACTCTTCCCCCGTGACTGGCGCTTGCTGGCAGTGCTTTTGAGCCAAGTCGTGCAAGATAGTGCTTTGCTTAGCAGCATCAGCATAAGCTGGAATGACGATTTCATTAGCCACATGGGTTAGATAAGTGGTTTCGGTCTCAGCACTTATCTCTACCGGGGTGATTTGCTCTGTACTAGTATTAGCGGGTACTGCAGCATCTTGCGGCGCTACTTCTTGGGTGTCGTTATCAGGCACTTTGTTTTCTTCGGCAGGCTTGACGCAGCTGATAAGAATGCCAGCACTCAAAGCGGATAGAGCCATAGCTAAAGCAGGGTTTATTCTCATAGATTTCTCGGTAAGTTTTACTCAATTTATTAAGTTAATAATCAAAAATAAATGTAAATTTTAAAGATAAGATAATCCTTTTATCGCTATAGCGATTTTAGAAAGGCATTGAGCTCAGCTCGGCCTTGTTTATCAAGCTTTAATACTTTTTGTTGTTGTTTTTGCGCCTCACCGCCATGCCAAAGCACCGCTTCCATCAAGGTACGCGCGCGCCCATCATGCAAAAACGTCGCTTGTGGATCGACCGTTTGGGCCAGCCCTATACCCCATAATGCTGGAGTACGCCACTGATAAGAATTGGCTAGAAACTCAACTTGCGCGCTTTTAGGTGGCAGCTTGCCAGCGATAGTCCGATCGGCTAAGTCATCGCCCATATCATGAAGCAATAAATCGGTATAAGGATAAATCACTTGGCCATGCTGCTCAAGATGATCATCATCAGTTTTTGGTAACTGATATCTAGGCGTATGACAGCTTTGACAACCCATGTCATAAAAACGCTTTTTACCAGCGAGTACCAGCTCACTATCCGCATCACGACGATGCGGTACCGCTAAATTACGGGTATAAAACTCAACAAATTTAGCAACTTCGTCACTGACTTCAACGGGCGACTTGCCATCACCTTGATCATCAGCGCCCGTAGTAGCGTTAAGACAAGCGGTTTGTAGCGGCGTGCAAGACTCAACCGGACGAATTCTCGAAGTCAGCCCCATATCTTCATTAAAAGCGCTTTGGTTTTGAGTCAGTAGTTTGGTTTGCCCTGCTTTCCAACCGAAGCGGCCAAGGGCTGTTTTGCCAGTCTGTGGATCCATCACCCAGTTAAAAGTACCGCGAATACCGTCGTTATTTTTATCTTCACTATCTGCTTGAGCTTTTATATCGGCGTCCGGGATTTGCTCAAGTAGACCTAACCCTATCATCGGTAAAGCAACCCGTGGTGATACCATCATTTGCTCATCAAAATCGCCATAGCCAGGATTGGTCAACTTAAAAGTCGGCTGGCGCAAAGTCTCGACATGACCGTCGACAAAGGTGACTGGTTTATCGCTCCAAGTGACGGCTATGCGTGCTTCGGCAGGCACACCTTGAATACCCCGATCTTGCAGCTGGCCCCCATACATGGGGTGGGCAACTTTTTCGATTAATGAGTTACGCAGCTGCTCGCGCTGCTCATCAGTGGTCGCCGGCATAGCTAAGCGGATCAACAAGCTATCGGCATCGTCTGCACTAGTCATCGGTGCATGACCGCGGCCGTCTTTGATATGGCATGACTGACAAGCCGCTACATTGAATAATGCACCTAGCCCATCACGGCTATCGGTGCTAGCAGGCGCTATCACCCAAGGCTGCTTAAAAAAAGCATTGCCAATAAAAAAACTACCTTTGCGAGAAGCGCTTAGATTAGACGATGGCTTAGAGTAGCTCTCACTACTAGTAATCGTCACGCCTGTATCACCACCTTGCTTAATCTCTTGCGGATCAAAGGTAGCTAAAGTCTGCATTGGCACGCCTGCCAAGCTCTCTATAGTTTTGGTACGCTCAGCCGATAGCGCTGAGTCGGCAATAGCATCGTTATCTGTGGCGTTTTGATTAGGCTGGCAGGCTGCTAACGTTAAAGCGGCCATCAAGCTTACTACTATAGCTGGTGATACTTTATTGAATGGAAGGGAGATGGTGCTCATAACGTGACCTTATCTGCTAACACTCCATAGAGGAGTATGTGTGATATAGAACGTCTAATCTCAAACCCTTAGCGGGGACAAGTTAAAATAATTAAATAAAAAAAGCACGCCACTAATAGTCATTAGCAACGTGCCTGTTGTATAAATAGTAATGTGCAGTATAACAAGATTAAGGCGTTATGAAAATCATTCTCATTCAATAATAACGACTCAGCAGCTATATTTTTGAGCTCAATTGCAAGTTAGCTGTCAAGTGATACTCACTTTACTAAAACTGCGAACCTGCATCAGCATCTAGATTATCGATACCAACTGCTTTGGCCGCGTTCTCAATACCAGCGGTTAGCTCTTGTAGACTATTGATACCATTCTCAATCCAGCCGCGGCGCTTATTTTGCTCTTCCGCGGTTAGACCCTGCTTGGTGGCCTGACCCACTGTAGCAATCATCTGATCGACTTTGATACCTTCTTTTTCGCCCTTTTCAACTATCACATTGAACGCATCTTCCACGCGTTTAAAATCAGCGGTTAGCCTATCAGCGGCAGGCTTATTATTAGTATCAATTAGGTATTGCTTAATGCCATAACCGCCAACATTATCGCCCGCCACGGTTTTATAGCTACCATTAAAGACGTTTTGGATACCCCGAGCATTATTAGCATAGCTAAGATGCGTCAAATCGCTGAAACACTCATGCTCATCTTCGGTAGAACCGGTCACAAAAGCGACCTGCATACGCTCAGATGCCAGCTCACCAAGAGCTAAGCTCCCCATTTGATACATGATTTGACGTAAAGCGTTTTTATCTCGGCGCTCTAATAAGTCGCTACGTAAAGTGTTTTCGCTATCCGCTTGCCACTGCGCTTCCATCGCGGTCAAATCATCGACCAATAACTCAGTAGCCGCTTTTAAATACTGGCCACGGCGCTCGCATACCTTTGTATCAGTATTGACGGTATCGCCACTAGTGCATTGACCTTCGGTAGTCATATAGTCGCTAACCGGACGATTGCCAGCCCCTTCGCCGACGCCATTGGTATCTTGCCCCCATAATAAAAACTCAATCGCGTGATAACCCGTAGTGACGTTAGCTTCGCTGCCACCGATCTCACTCATCTGGGCTAATAACTCAGGGGTAATAGTGCTAGTGTCTTGGTTTAAGCTGCCAACCGTAATGCTATTACTATTAATGATATTATCTTTACTATTGTATTCGCCTTCATAGTCGTCACTAACATAATCGATTAGCGCCTCATCAAGCGGCCAAGCATTAACCTGACCTTCCCAGCCATCGACGCTACCTACCTCACGCTTGTCGTTAGCAGTAACAAAACCTTCATCAAAACGAAAAACCTCTGTTTGTGAATAAGGCTGACGCGCCGCTTTATAAGCCGCTTTGGCAGCTTCAAGATTGGCCTCAGTCGGCTCATCGACATAAGTATTGACCGTAGCCTGTAGCTTTTTGGCCTCTTCTAACGAGTCTTTGTAAGCGGCGTGCGCCATATCTGCATAACTCAATAACAATCTATCCAGATTAGCTTGCTCGGCAGTTGCGCTCTGAGCGCTTTGACTATCTTGTGTTTGTGCTGAGGTATCGGCAGTAGCGACTTCCTCGTTTTGCTTGGTACAGCCTGATATCGTTAACATTGCTGCCAGAGTCGCCGCTAAAGTAGTGGGCAGAATTCTACGGCTCGTAGCGGTTTTGATAATCATGAGCATCCTTAATAAAGTATAAATGGGATAAAAAGTAAAAAATTGTCTTTGCGAATTATAGTGTTATTGATAACTATTATCAAATGGTAATTTATACAATCATTATCAGTGGCTACTTATTTTATCTATCTGGTCAAACCTCAAATAAGCGGCTAAACCTACTTATAAAACCAAAAAAAGCCAACATAGCGTTGGCTTCTTTAAATAATTAATCTATCTGTTAATAAAATGCTGCTACTCTAAGTCAATGATTAGTTGACGCTTTGTGGAGAGTTAATAGTTAGCTCAACACGGCGGTTTTGTTGACGACCATAATCAGTATCGTTAGTAGCGATTGGACGCGACTCACCGTAAGCTACCACGTTGATACGGTTAGAAGCGACACCGCGAGCACTTAAATAGTTCGCTACTGAATAAGCGCGATCTTTTGAGAGACCCATGTTATAAGAAGCTGCACCTCGGCTATCCGTGTGACCTGCGATATTGACAGTTGTCTTGTTATATTGGTTCATAGTCGCCGCTAATTTATCAAGCGTCGGCTTGAAAGACGAGCTCAAAGTAGCGTCATCGAATGCAAAGGTGATGTTACCTGGCATAACTAAATCAATGTTACCAGTAGTTGGGTTTTGCTCAACAGTAACGCCCGTTCCAGCCATTTGCTGCTCAAGCTGCTTGGCTTGACGCTCCATATAATAACCCACACCTGCACCTAATGCAGCACCAATAGCCGCGTCACGGCCTGTTTTTTCGCCACCGGTAGCTTTTGAGATAACCGCGCCGCCTGTCGCCCCTGCTAAGGTGCCAAGAGCCGTTTTATTCAAACGCTGTTGCCCCGTGTTAGGATCGGTAGTACAACCGCTAAGGGCTAGGCCTGATGCTACTGCTACAATCATAAGTTGATTACGCATAAATATATCCTCTCAAGTTAAATGAATTATCTTATATAATTTTAGTAAAAAAAGATGCTATTTTATTTAAATGCTAACTTCTATAATCCAAAATAAGCTTTAACTTAAATACGTCTCTTATTCAGATAAATTAAAAGCTTAACTACGATAAAAATTAAAAAATAGCTTATTGATTTTTAGCTTTGTTTATTGCTTTAGTTACCGCGATTACTTTATATTCGCTACTATTATGAATGGCTAAGTCTGACTATGTGTAATATTTTGTCATACCTCTGTACAAAATCTGCATAAATTGTCTCGCGTACCATAGTTGAGTTTTTATAAAGAATGAGAGTTAAAAGATTGAAAATGAGATAAATAGCTTATTAAATAGTCGTTTTGGACAAATGCCTAGCGAGATGATGGAGCATTTATCTGACTAAAAACTATTAATTTAGTCTTATAGTTTATGTTTACACTCGTACACTGATAAAAAAACCTGCTAAAATCGAAACCCTTATTTAAAACTCTTATCTAGTAGTATTGGCTTACTATAGATATTTAAGGAAACATCATGCAGCTAGCATCGTTAATGCAAAAATTACATCAAAAAACACCGAAGCTTGGTAAGGCGGTTTCGTTAGCGACTGCTACCGGAGTGATAACGGGGACTAGCATGGCAGCGGGTCTGCCGGTATGGTTAATGGGCGCCGCTAAAGTCATTACTGGCTCAAAAGTAGCTGACAAAACCGTAATCGAGGTTACTAATCGCTGGATAAAAGCGAATAACGCTCTAATAGATAACATCCTGCCCCATAAAGACTGGCGTATTAGTTTGCCAGAAAACGTCAATACCCAAGGCAAATATCTGCTGATTAGTAATCATCAGTCTTGGGTCGATACCAGTATCGTACAATATATCAGTGAAAACCGTTTGCCACTGACGCGGTTTTTTACTAAGTTTGAGCTGATTTATATTCCCGTAATTGGACAAGCTTTTTACTTTTTGGATTTTCCGATGATGCGTCGACATTCAAAAGAAGCCATTGCCAAAAACCCAGCGCTCAAAGGCAAAGACATCGAAGAAGCTAAGCGTGCCTGCGCTTTATTAAAGCACAAACCTTTTACCTTACTTAATTATTTAGAAGGCACACGCTTTACCAAAGCCAAACGCGATAGTCAGCACTCCCCTTATAAGCACTTGCTCAAACCACGCGCCGGCGGACTATCATTGGCACTCAACGCTTTAGGCGCTGATATTGAAGGGATATTGGATATGACTATCGTCTACCCTGATGGTACGCCAACTTATAGCGACTTGTGGAAAGGTAATATCAAACGCTTAGGCGTAGATGTGCGCTATATAAAGATGCCAGAGGGTTTGCTTAGAAGTATGCAAAACGGCGATTATGAAAAAGATAGCGCAGTAAAAGAGCAGTTTTTTACTTGGATTGATACTATTTGGCAGCAAAAAGACCAACTTATTACTAAGATGCTAGCTGATTTTGAGACTAATCCACAAAAGGGATAACCGTGTCCGTACCTAATACCGCTACTATGCTAGATCCTGATTCAGCATTGCCGCCCTCTAAACCCTCTAAGCCTAATCGCCTAAAACTCATTTACGATATCGTGATGCTGATTGTCATTACTATCGATTTAGTGTTAATCAGTTTTGATGCTATTTTGATGAGTAGCTTTAGTAGTAATGTGGCAGGATGGCTAGCGCTTAGTGAGGGCCTGAACTGGTATCGAGAAGAGCTGCATGATCCTCTACGAACAGCTGGCGGGTTTTTTACCTTATTTTTGATTTATGAGCTGCTAGGGCGCTGGGCGATTGCTATCAAACAAAAGCTCTATTATCGTTGGTTTTTCTTTCCTTTTATCCATTGGTACGAGGTGCTTGGCTGTTTTCCTCAGCTGCGAGCGCTACGCTTGTTTCGAGTGGTAGTCATCGGCCGCCGTTTGTATCAGCTTGGCTATCAAGTTTTGCCGCAGCCTTGGCTGAACCGTATCAAATTCTACATTGATCTGTTGTTAGAAGAGTTATCGGATCGGGTGATTTTGACCGCTATAGATAACTATCGGCAGCAGCTGACCAATCCTGAAATGCAAAAATCGCTTATTGAGTCAACGATCGGCCGTAACCGTCAGGAGATTGAGTCAGTGCTATTAGCACTATTACGCACTCAGCTAGCGCCGCAGCTAAAAAAACTTAGTGGTCAAACTGCTAGCGACGATATTATAGCGCGTGAGGTGGGCAACGCTATCGAGGACGGGATCGCTAATACACCAGAGCTACATCGCTTATTACGTCTGATTCCTATCGCTGGTAGTCTTATTGAATCACAGCTGCAAAGTATAGGCCACAGTATCGGACAGAATGCTGCCGCCTCGCTTAATAAGCGCTTGCTTGCTGATAAGAACTTGGACCCGCTGATGATAGCTATTGCCAAAGGTGTAGCGCAATTGGATGTTGATAATAGTGCGTTTGATGCACTGATTGCTCAAATTATCGCTGATAGTCTCACTGAATTTGAGGCACAAATAAAAGTGCAGCAGTGGAAGCATAAAGATATGCTGAGATTTTAATAAATTTTTTGTCGATAGCGCTAATATTTATTAGCAAAGACTTGTTAATCTCTAGTGACCCTTAGTACACTGTCAACTTATCAACACCCCCTAAATAAAAAGCAGATTTTTAATTTTATCCTCCTCGATGCTTTAAGCTTAGTCTTTTAAGGATTTGTATAATGACCATGACGGATACTGATAATCAAGCATCCACCGCTGCTCCTGCGATGAATTTTTATGGCAAGATGTTGACCTTTTCACGCTTACAGCTAAATACCAATGATTTGAGTCTAGTAGAGGCGCAGTTAGCCAAAACTCATAGCAATAAAGCTAGCAATATACCGGTGATTATTGATAGTGATATCGAGCAAGATTTGCCTGCGTTAACTGAGCTATTGTGGTCATGGGGACTACAGCCCATCGGCGTAGTAACAGGTATCTTAGAAGAACAAGCACGGGCGCAGCGTTTGGCGATATTTCCAGCGGACGGTAAGCGTATCGAGCGTATTTTGCCGACCAAAAAAGCTATAGTTAAGCCAGTAGTTTCTGACAGTGCAGAAGCTGTAACTACTGATCCTTCTATCGAAAATCAAACCGCTGTAACCAGTGCTAGCAATCAAGCAGCTGAGCTCCCCGATACTCACGAGACTTTGCTTAGCAGCGAGCATATAACCAGTTTGATTTATGATCAGATGCTACGCTCAGGCCAAAGCATAAATCATGTTGGTGGCGATCTGATCTTAACCAATAGCATAAATAGTGGCGCTGAAGCTATCACTGATAATAGCCTACATGTTTATGGCCGTGCACAAGGACGTCTGGTAGCTGGGGCCACAGGCGATAAAGATGCGCGTATTTTCTGCCAAGTCTTCAACCCCTCTTTAGTTTCGGTAGCAGGTACTTACTGCCTACGGGATAACTTGCCTGAAGATATTATCGATAAGTCGGTACAGGTGCGTTTTGTTGAAGGAGAAGGTTTGGTCTTTACCGTTATGGATGGCAGCTGATTGTACTGGTATCATAATGATGGTATAGCGTTAACGGTATAAATAACAGAGCCGTAATTTTTAGTAACAAAACTGCGCTATCATAAGCCTGATAATCCGCCATTATTGTCCTTTGTTTTTTATACTATTAGTAAATACTGAATTAACCTCTAGTAAAAGTCACTGGCTATAAATAATCACCAAATTATGCTAGGCTTACGAGTGCGGGCAGTGAACGGCTCATAAGTATCTACTAGGTATCTACTAAGTATCTGCCTTTATTTAGCTTTGTTGGCTAGGATGAAAGTAGTTAGCGTTACCTTAAGATTTATTACTAATTTAAAATCTATCACCAAGATGTTTTATTAGAGTCAAAAATCGATTCTAACTCTCAATTATTCATAGGAGTGTGCCACTGTGGCAAAGATTGTTGTAATCACTTCAGGTAAGGGCGGCGTTGGTAAAACCACAACTAGTGCCTCCTTTGCCGCAGGTTTAGCGTTACGTGGCTATAAAACAGTCGTTATC
>JARIDJ010000089.1 GCA_029267175.1 Psychrobacter sp.
TCTTTGTCCTAGACAAAATAAAAAACAAATTTTAGCTACTTTTGTTTTAAACGCTAAGGGTAAGCAATAGATCGCTTATAGGACTAGAATGCGAATTATGCGAATACGCTCTAATAATGTTGAGTAATTATTACAATAATTTTTGTCAAACAATGCTAAATTAAACTCAAATCGCATTAGCAGATTAAAACGATGAGCAAATTACTCCGAAAGCACTTTGAAGACCGTGCAATAAAAAAAGGCTCAGGACAGCTGTCCGCCTTTATTGCGCTGTCTTTGGGCATACTTGCCACGCTTGCTGCGCTGTGTTTTTTATTCCCCAATCTGCTTACCACGCCAGATTTTAGACCCTTATATAATGCCAATATTTTACGAAGTATATTGTTTACCAGTATTGCCATTGGCTTTGTGTCAGGTGTGATTAGCCTACTACGCAATCCGTCTAAGCGCTGGGGAATGGCGGGTATGTTACTCAATGCCTTAGCCGCGCTGCTCGCCTCAGGACAGATCGAGCCCAATTACTATGAGCGTAGTCTGTATGCAGGCTTGGACTATTTTGTTTTAACGCTGGTGATTTCCGCATTGGTGTTTATTCCTATGGAGCGATTTTATGCCAAATATAAAGAACAAAAGCTGCTCCGCTCTGGCTGGGTAACCGACATTAAATACTTTATGTTTAGCCATTTAGGTATTCAGCTACTAAGTTTTTTTACGATCATTCCTGCGCAGATTTTATTTAATCAGTGGCTCAATCCCTCATGGCATCAGCTGGTCAGCGGTCAGCCTTTAGTGCTGCAATTTATAGAGATTTTGATTATAGTGGACTTTTTTAGTTACTGGATTCATCGCACTATGCACAAAGTCCCGTCGCTGTGGCGCATACATGCGGTACATCATTCTTCGCATCAAATGGACTGGCTGGCGGCAAGTCGAGTGCATGTGCTTGAGCTGATTACGAATCGTTTTGTGGGTTATATCCCCTTATTGTTTATGGGCTTTTCTCCAGCGGCAACTTATGCTTATTTGGTGTTTATCTCTTTTCATGCCATTTTTATTCATGCCAACGTACGTTTCCGTTTTCCGTATTTTCGCTGGCTGCTTGCAACGCCAGAGTTTCATCATTGGCATCATTCCTCAGAAAAAGAAGCGTGGGACAAAAACTTTGCCGCCTTTTTGCCCATTTATGATGTGATATTCAAAACTGCTCATCTGCCAGCGCATTTACCCAAAAAATATGGTACGACAGCGAATACAAAAATACCAGAGGGCTTTGTAGCGCAGTTGGTATATCCGCTGCAAAATAAGAGGCGTAAGAAGAATTGATACTGCCAATGTCTATTTACTTTGCTATCAATCCTATATCGCGTACCTCTTTGAGCCAGCTTGGAAATTCTTCTAGCATATTTTCATATAAAGCTTCTTCACTAACATCATCTAAATCGTCCAATTCAAAAAAGCTGCAATTATCAATAAGTCGTCCGGTCATATTATCTAAGTCTTTTAGAATACCGTAGCTGCGACCACCTAAACCAACAAACTGCCAAAACATCGGTAACTTTGCCGCTTCGGTCATTATTTTTGTGATACCGCGTGTATCGCGCACACCGCCATCGCTGATAAAGAGTATATAAACCGGAACGTTAAGTCCGTCATTTTTATAAAAGTCGGTGACTGCTTTTATCACCCCTGCTTCGTTATTGGTACGTGCGCCCAACTCCCATTTACGCCAACCGCCTTGTACGCTATCAATAAAGTCAGCATAGTTATTCAGTCCGACCTCACCTAAGTATGAGCACTGCTCACCAAACGCCCAACAGTCTAACGCTTGGTCATCATCGAAGCTTACCGCCAACGGTAATAAGCGATTGACTACTTCTTGTACGCGACCTTCTTTATACTGCCGATTCATCGAACCTGTCGCATCTAATACTAAGGCAACCTTAGCGGTCAACTGTTGTAATTGACGTTTTTCTAACGATACCGTGGCTTTTTTGGCAAGGTTAACCAGCTTCGGTGCTTTCTCTAGGATGACCTTTTCTAAAGGGACTTTTGAGGTATTTATTTTAGAGGGCTGTTGAGCTGGTGAAGCTGTAGCTTCAATTACCTCCTCTGCTACATCACCGCCAAAGTGGTATACTATCGCAGCTAAACCACCATTAAATCCTTGTGCGACATTGGCTATACGCCAAACGCCACTCTTACGGTAAAGTTGCATCAGCATACTGGCCTGCTGCTGAGCAAAGTCCGCTGCTTGATAGTGCGCTCGTGCTTTTGGGGCTTGTTGCCAAACGTCTATCTCTAATGATTTAATTTGATTCAGCGGCGTGTCGGCTAATAAAACAAAGAATAAACTATCAACGTTTAATGGCAGTTTAGTTAAATTAACCTCAAACTCGGCTTGGATGCCTTTATCAGCCGTTGGCTGCGACTCATAGTGCGTCAGCTTTATTTGGCTACAAGGTGAGGTTGGTTGATTATAAAACACCATATAGTCATCGTTTATCAGCTTGCCTGCACTATCTAAGGCAAAGCAGCTAATGTCTATCTCTATCGGACTTTGGCGAGTGAACTTAAGAGTTATTGGTGAAATCTCGTTAATGTTGAGTTGGCTTAATGGTAAGCGTTGTCCGATGGTTAGGTTCATGGTGTTCCTTGCATTGAAGCAAATAAATTTAATTTACCAATATTCAGGCTTTAAAATCGGTTTTTTATGTGTTGCGATTTTATTAGGTAATTGACTGTCCACCAACTCTTCATCAGTAATATAAGAACGTGTCCAGTCTGCATATTTGCTTAGTTTTTGATTTGGTGGACGTCTACTATTAGCACGTATAGGAATGATAATACCTATAATAATAGTATCACCCATATCTTCTCGCAACGCTTTGAGTGCTGGCTCTAGATCTGTATCATTTGATACGAACACTACTTGCTCTACATTGCCTTTTAGCGCATCTCTATAAGCGGTCAAAGTAATATTAACGTCCGTCTGCTTTTCTTCTAATCGCCAGACCTCCACCCTATCGTTTTTATCAGGTGGATTTTTGTACCTTGGTAAATGACCTTTCTCTAAAGCATAATATCCTTTTATAATTTCTATCGTTTCAGGATACATCTTTGATAATGCTCTATGATAAGATTGCTGAGCTTTCTGAGCTGATAATCCTTGTGTAGATATCTTCGATTTGATATCTGCCGTAAAAAAGTAGACTTTATCTACTATAGACTCTGGATTTTGTTGGTAAATAATATGAGTTGCAAACAAATGATAAATATCTAGCCATTTATCATTTGTGTTTTTCAAACAACCGTAGAATAAGTTATAGCCGTCAATATATACTCGCGTTCTCAAACTCACCGCCTAATAATTATTTTAAAAATGAAAAAACCGCTACAGCATGACACTGTAACGGTTTTTCCGCCCTAGGCAAACTAAAAACTTAATTTTAGATACTAAGGGTGAGTTGTAAGTTAATTATAGCTACCTCACAGGTATTATGCAAATTTGCATAATTTAAAATTACAAAATAATAGCAGTATTGAATTAAGCTTTAGCTTTTCTTACAAAGCATTCAGCTTCTTCATCTGCCCTGCCATAGTCTTAAGCTGCCCTTCAAGCTCAGCCAATTTAGCCTTTTCAGCCTCAACCACTTCCGCAGGTGCTTTACTGATTAAGCTTTCATTACTTAGCTTGAGTGAAAGGCCATCCGCTTGCTTTTGTCGCTTCTCATAGGATTTGCCGAGACGATTAAGCTTTGGTAATATTCACATCGTACTTCCAAATCGAAGAATCATGCGTAATCAAAGTTAAATTTTCATCTAAAGCCTGAGCTATCAGCAGCCTATCAAAAGGATCTTTATGGTAATTTGGAAGGCTCTCCAACCGAAGAGTGTGCTTAGAGAGTATAGGCAATTCAATAAAATCATGTTCAAGCATCTGCTTATATAGTTTTACACTATCAACTTGAAAATCACTCTTATCCAACTGATTTTTAATAGCGATTTCCCAAAAGTTAACCGCGTTAAAGTAAATGTCTAAATCGATATTTTCTAGTATCGACTTAATGGATGGATTAATTTTATCGGAACTATTTGCCAACCAAAGCACAATATGAGTATCGAGCAAGTATTTCATCATTCTTCCTCAAACAAATCTTGCACTCGCTCATCACCCCAATGAATATCGTCCGGTACTTTCATCTCACCTTGCATAAACCCAAGTTTGCGCTTTTTCTTAACGCCTTGAGTATCTGCTGACGTATCTTCTTCTATAGGCGATAATACCGTGACGATTACTTGCGCAGAGGTGACCGCTGGCGGTGTATCTAGCCATTTAATCTTTCCTTCTTCTATCACTGCTCGATAGCTATTTAGCATGACGAATCTCACTTATATTATTTCTGCCTATTACTCATCTTATAATCATTCTACGCTTTTTGCTAGAAAGTCATAATATAAGCACTGCGCGAGGGTGAGTAAGGTGTTCCGAGCGCAAGACGAAAGCTATGCTTGAGTGAAGTGACAAACAAAGCCTTTAAAAAATACCGTTAATTAATAGCTATCAAGATGGGTTTTTAAGTACGCCCCACCGCCTATTACCACCAGAAGTGAAATTATCAGCCCAAGCCAGCCTAAGAATCTTGCGAATGCCATGCCGATATCCTCTACCTCTTCAAAAAACAGTATGGCAAAATAAGACCCACAACCCATGATGGCAAAATCCAAAAAGCTATCATAGTATTGCTGATGACACCAATCTTGCTCTAAGTAAAATATCGACACACTAAACACCACCATAAGTAGCGTGGCTAGAATGGAGGATTTACTAACCGAGCGATAGCGATTCCTATATAGATAGATAATCGCCATCATTATGGTGACAACAAGGGTAAAAATAGTACCTATCATTGAATGGATTTACAAAGCCTTCAACTCTTCCATCTGCTTATCCATAGCCTTAATCTGTCCTTCAAGCTCAGCAAGCTTAGCCTTCTCAGCCTCAACAACCTCCGCTGGTGCTTTACTAGTAAAGCCTTCATTACCCAGCTTACGTGAGATACCTTCGGCTTGCTTTTGCAATTTCTCATAAGATTTACCGAGACGATTCAGCTCCGCCGTTGGATCAATCAGTCCTTTCATGGGGACAAGGACACGCAGCTGACCAATCATACTGGATGCTGATAGTGGCACCTCATCGCCGTCTTTTAGAATGGTTAAGCTTTCTACTTTTGCGAGCGCTTTAAACTGGTTGGCGATACGGGATAGACGCGCGTCTTCCTCACTAGAGATGTTTTGTAGCAGCACTGGCAGACGGACGGCATTACCGAGTTTCATCTCGCCTCTGATATTACGTACGCTAGCAATCAGCTCTTGTAGCCAGTCCATATCAGACTCGATTTGCTCGCTAATAAGCGCGCTATCGGTTTGTGGATAATCGGCAATGACGATGCTATCGGTGTTTTTGCGATCGAGTAGTGGTGCAACAGTCTGCCAGATCTGCTCAGTCAAATACGGCATGATCGGATGGGTAAAGCGCATCGAAGTCTCTAGCACATGTAAGAGCACAAAACGGATTTGTGCTTTACGCTCTTCCGATACCGAGTCGTCATTGAGACTCGCTTTGGCAAGCTCGACATACCAATCACAGTATTCATTCCAGATAAACTCATAAATATCATGGCTGACCATATCGAGGCGATACTGGTTAAAGTGCTGATGGATATTTTTTATACTAGAGTTCAGACGACTCATAATCCACTTTTCGGGTAGCTCCCAGACCTCAGGATTCGCCGCTTGGTCAATCGCTTGCGCGTTGCCCTCTTTATCCACGCAGTTCATCAATACAAAACGGCTGGCGTTCCAGATTTTATTACAGAAGTTACGATAGCCCTCGACACGTTTGAGATCGAAGTTAATATCGCGACCTGTGCTAGCTAAAGAGGTGAAAGTAAATCTCAGCGCATCCGTACCATAAGCGGCGATACCTTCAGGGAACTCTTTACGGGTTTGCTTCTCAATTTTAGCGGCGTCTTTCGGGTTCATCATATTACTGGTGCGCTTATCCACCAGCGATTCTAGATCAATACCATCGATAATATCGATTGGATCTAAGACGTTACCTTTCGACTTGGACATTTTTTGCCCATTGCCATCACGTACCAGTCCATGCACATAGACGGTCTTAAACGGGACTTGCGGGCTGCCATCGTCGTTCTTCACAAAGTGCATGGTCAGCATAATCATGCGGGCGACCCAGAAGAAGATAATGTCAAAGCCGGTGACCAATACGCTGGTCGGGTGGAAAGTCTCGAGCACTTTTTTGTCAGCAGATGGATCGGCCCAACCAAGCGTGCTAAAGGTCCATAGCCCTGAGCTAAACCAAGTATCGAGCACATCATCATCTTGACGCAGTTTTACATCATCACTTAGATTATATTTACTACGCACTTCCGCTTCATCACGGGCGACGTATATCTCGCCAGTCGCATCATCGTACCAAGCCGGAATACGATGTCCCCACCACAGTTGACGGCTGATGCACCAGTCCTGCAAGTCGGTCATCCACGCCATATACATGTTTTTATATTGCGCGGGGACGAATTCAATGCGCCCATCTTCTACCGCGTCAATGGCAGGTCCCGCGAGTTTATTGACCGCCACATACCACTGATCGGTGAGCCACGGCTCAACGATGACGCCACTACGATCGCCGCGCGGTGCTTTTAGCGCGTAGTCTTCAACGGCCTCAAGCCACTGCTCTTCTTGCGCTTGTGCCACCATCTTTATACGGGCAGTAAAGCGCTCAAGGCCAGCATAAGGATGACCTTGATGATCGCTAGGTGTGGCCTCTAAGCTAGGCTCGCGAGTTTGCAGATCCGGATAGACTTCCATCTCCGCCAAAATATTGGCATGGGCGTCTAATACATTGATAAGTGGCAAGTTATGACGGCGACCTAACTCATAATCATTGAAATCATGCGCTGGAGTGATTTTGACTACGCCGGTGCCAAAGTCTTTTTCGACATAATCATCAGCGACGATCGGCACGACGCGACCGGTGATAGGCAGAGTAATCGTCT
>JARIDJ010000092.1 GCA_029267175.1 Psychrobacter sp.
ATATCTTTGCAGTAGCATAAGCAGAATGTCCTTGCTGGTAATAAGCGATCACTCTTAATTTAAAGTCTATGTCGTATTTCATAAAATAACCCCCAAAAGTTGTGTCCAACTTATGGGGGTCAGTTCAATAAGGCGGTTTTTTTGACTCATAGAGGGTTCCAAAAAAGTTAATAACAACGCTAAGCTAATAGTTAGAGTGAGACGTTACTTCTTATTATAATAAATTTGGCATAAGCTGGGGCTTTAGCCCAGTGCTTTTATTCTACAAAATATAGCTTATGCTGGGTTAAGGTCAAATCGTTATTTATATAACCCAAACAAAAACCTCCAAATCAGTGGCTGACTTGGAGGTTTGTTTTAAACTAAATTTGCTAAAGACTACATATAGTTCTCGATGCTAGGGCAAGAACACATAAGGTTCTTATCGCCATAAACATCATCGATACGCCCGACACTTGGCCAGAACTTATTAGCGCGGATATACGGTAGTGGGAAAGCGGCTGTCTCACGGCTGTACGGATGTGACCACTCTTCACTAGTGATAACAGCAGCGGTGTGCGGAGCATTGACTACTGGATTATCCTCTAATGTCCAACCCTCATCGCCTGATTTGGCTTTCATGATCTCCGCTTTGATCGATTTTAGCGCACTAATAAAGCGATCAAGCTCTTCTTTAGATTCAGATTCAGTCGGCTCAATCATCAGCGTACCTGCAACAGGGAAGCTCATGGTTGGCGCATGGAAGCCATAATCCATCAAGCGTTTAGCAATGTCACTCTCACTAATGCCTGTCTCGTCTTTGAGCGGACGGATATCGATGATACATTCGTGCGCAACGCGGCCGTTTTTGCCTGCATAGAGTACCGGATAGTCGTCTTTGAGCTGATCAGCGACGTAGTTGGCATTTAGCAGCGCTAAGTTTGTCGCCTCAAGTAAGCCATCACGGCCCATCATGGTGATATACATCCAAGAAATCGGTAGAATGCTCGCTGAACCGTAAGGAGCGGCCGATACTGCTGAGCATTGATTTGGGGCGTTGTGTACTGGCACAACCGTGTGGTTGGCCTTAAACGGGGCCAAATGCGCTTGCATACCGATAGGACCCATACCTGGACCACCGCCGCCATGAGGGATACAGAAAGTCTTATGCAAGTTCATGTGTAGCACGTCTGCACCTACCTCTGCTGGCTGCATGATAGCGACCTGAGCATTCATGTTAGCGCCATCCATATAGACCTGACCGCCATGGCTATGAATAAGGTCACAAATCTTGCGGATACCTTCTTCAAACACCCCATGAGTTGAGGGATAAGTAATCATCAGCGCGCCTAGATTAGCGCTATGCTCTTCACACTTAGCCGTTAGATCGTCAATATCGACGTTACCGTTGTCATCGGTTTTGACGACTACCACTTCCATGCCCATCATAATAGCGGTAGCAGGGTTAGTACCGTGTGCCGACATAGGGATTAGGCAGATATTGCGATTGGTTTCGCCCAAGGACTCATGGTAGCGGCGAATGGCGAGGATACCGGCGTATTCACCAGAAGCGCCAGAGTTTGGCTGCATAGAGATATCATCAAAACCGGTAATGGCTTTGAGCTGCTCTTGTAAGCTATCGATCATCTCAATATAACCTGAGACTTGATCGAGCGGTGCAAACGGATGCACGTTAGCAAATTCAGGCCAAGTGATAGGCAACATCTCGCTAGTAGCGTTTAGTTTCATGGTACAGCTGCCTAGAGCAATCATACTGCGGTTCATTGCCAGATCTTTATCTTCCAAAGACTTTAGGTAGCGGAGCATCTCATGCTCAGTATGATGCGAGTTAAATACCGGATGGCTCAAGATATCATCGGTACGCAGATGCGCCTCATCTAATGAGATCGTAGCGGCCTCTGGTAGCTCATGCGCTTTATTAACAAATAGCTGGGTTAAGACTTTAAAGTCTTCTTCATCGCTGGTTTCACTAAAAGCCACCCCAATCTTGGTCTCATCAAAACGCCATAAGTTATAGCCGACGTTATCCGCGTTCTCAAAAATCTCTGTCGCTAGCTGCTCTGAACCACAATCGACGACGACAGTATCAAAGAACTGCTCATTTACCACGCTAAGTTTATTTTCACCGTTAGCCTTAATTACCTTGGCAAAAGCAGTCGCAAAGGCATGAATACGGGTAGCGATACGCTTGACGCCACTTGGGCCATGATAAACAGCGTACATACCTGCGAGGTTGGCTAGCAACACTTGTGAGGTACAGATGTTGGAGTTGGCTTTTTCGCGGCGAATATGCTGCTCACGCGTTTGTAGCGCCATACGTAGAGCAGTATTGCCTTGCGCGTCTTTGGATACGCCAATGATACGGCCTGGCGCTGAGCGTTTGGCTTTATCAGTAAAAGCAAAATAAGCGGCGTGCGGACCACCATAGCCCATAGGAATACCGAAACGCTGCGTGCTACCTAGCGCCACATCAGCGCCCATATCAGCAGGGGACTTGAGCAACACTAAGCTCATGATATCACTTACCACACTGACATAAGTTTTCTTTTCTTTTACTGCGCTGATGACGTCAGTTAGATCCTGAACATCGCCCTCTTTACCAACGTATTGGAAGATAGCGCCGAAATAATCGCCTGATTTGGCTAATTCAAAGTCACCGACGATGACTTCCCAGCCAAAGTACTTGGCGCGGGTATGAATGACATCTAAAGTTTGCGGATAGATACGCTCATCAACAAAAAACTGCGTTGATTTGCTTTTACTCATGCGCTTAGACATCGCCATCGCTTCCGCTGCTGCGGTGGCTTCGTCAAGTAGGGAGGCGCCTGCCATCTCAAGGCCGGTCAGATCGATACAAACTTGTTGAAAATTAAGTAAAGCTTCTAAGCGACCTTGCGCGATTTCGGCTTGATATGGCGTGTAGGCGGTGTACCAGCCTGGATTTTCTAGTACGTTACGCTGAATCACCGCAGGCATACGCACCGGCGAGTAGCCTTGGCCGATATAGCTTTTATTGACAGTGACCTTATCCGCCATCTTACGTAGCTTAGCTAAAGCGGCATGCTCGCTCATGGCTAGTGGCAAGTCTAGGTCTTTATGCAAGCGTACCGGCTCTGGCACCGTATCATCGATAAAGCTTGCCATGTCTTGGTAGCCAATTGCGCTTAGAAGATCAGCTTGCTTGCTTTCATTTGAGCCTAAGTGACGATATACAAATTCAGACTCATTGAATAAACCTTTAAAAGTATCGAACGTCGGTTTTTGAGAAGTAGTCATGACAGTCCTTATTAGCGTTTGAGAAGAGACGCAAAATTAAAGTACAAAATAGTAGTAGATGAATAGAATAAAGCCAAAGAATTAAACGTAATGTACCGATTGCTGTTGATTAAAGCGAAACTGCTCATGATAAATACCATTATCAGCTCGCTCGCCGGCACCAATCATCATTACAATATGATGGTCATCGGTAAGGTTAAGTAGTTGCTTCATAGCCGGCTCATCAAAACCGCCCATCGGACAGCTATCAAAACCATGTGCTCTTAGCGCTAGCATCAAGTTCTCTGCGGCCAGAGCGGTATTATTGGTAGCCCAGTTTTTGATATCGTCAAAAGTATAGTAGGGCGATTTGATAGGCCCTTTGACTTGTCTAAAAACTTTGGTAGCACTCCATTTGGCTGCTGAGATCACATTAACAGGACCACGTAAAAAGTCTAAGGTTACCACTTTGGTATAGTAGTCTTTGACCTTTTTGGGTACCGGCTGATCCGGATACTCCTTAAGGATTTGCTGAGCATTATCATGCCAGTTGTCAGTACGTGCTACCACTGCTATCAGGCGCGCTGCGGTCTTGGCGGCGTTTTGATTCATACAGTTTTTGATCGCGCGTTTGCGCTTGTCAGTACTGTCAATGACATAAAATTCCCAAGGCTGCAGATTGCTAGAGTTCGGCGCAAGCATAGCCAAACGCAGACAGTCTGCCATAACGTCATCTGGAATAGGCGTATCGGTAAAGCGGCGCACGGAGCGACGTGACTCAACCACTTGCGTAAAAGCCTCTAGCTGCGGGGTATGATTAGGCATAGCCAAATCGGTTTGAGCCGTTTGCTCGCTTTGATGAATTTGACGATTATTATCAATATCAGCAGTCATATCAGAATCCGGGCTTGTATTATGGGTAATACCAGTCTTATAGGCATTGTCAGGGCTTAGTATCACCAGTGCTTGCATCGACTTTTAGTATTGAGAGGCGGATAAGATGAATAGATTTTGAAAATTAAAATAGATACCAATGTACGTCAGCACACCAGTATCTACTTTTTATCAGGATAGATTACAGCTCGCTTTCGTACTCATCAGCGGTCAATAACGCTTCGTAGTCTTCCATATTGTCAGGCTTCATTCTAAAGAACCAACCTTCGCCATAAGGGTCTGAGTTGATGATTTCAGGATCGTCTTCAAGCGCTTCATTGATAGCTACAATCTCGCCTGAAAGAGGAGCATAGACGTCAGAGGCGGCTTTGACGGACTCAACGACTGAGATCTCATCATCAACAGCGATAGTATCGCCAACATCAGGAAGCTCAACGAATACCACATCGCCTAATAAATCTTGGGCATGATCGGTGATGCCGACAGTGATAGTACCGTCATCTTCTAAACGTAGCCACTCATGGCTTGCGATATACTTTAATTCTGCTGGGATATTGCTCATGGTTCTCTCCAAATAATAGAGGGTGGTTTGTAATAAATAACACTTTAATCAATTAACGCCGCTTTGTAAGCTAAAGACAATAATATCAGGCAAAGCAAAGTTAAACCAAATAATATTAGTCAAACTGCTGCTGACCATTACGTACAAAAGGTAATTTCAGTACGCGCACATCGACGAATTTGCCTTTACCGCGTAGATCGATCTGTACTTTATCGTCCTCTGAGAGGCTAGCGGGTACGCGGGCAATGGCAATAGAGTTTTTTAGGCTAGGCGAGAAAGTACCGCTAGTAATGATGCCGGTTTGTTCATTATCTGTGCCTTGATTGATAGTGACCTCCATCCCTTCACGTAGCACGCCGCGGCTAGTCATCAAAAGACCTACCTGCTTCATCGCAGTATTGTCCTCTTTTGCCTGCTTACGTTTACTTACTAGGGCTTCACGGCCGATAAAGTCGCGCTCATCTTTTAGCGCTAAAGTCCAGCCCATGTTGCACTCATACGGACTGACATTATCATCCATATCATGACCATAAAGGTTCATTCCCGCTTCCATCCGCAAGGTGTCACGCGCGCCAAGGCCAGCAGGCTTGATGCCAGTATCTTTGAGTAATGCAAAAAAGGCTGGCGCATCATCGCCATGCATAATGACTTCAACACCATCTTCACCCGTATAGCCGGTACGCGCGACAAACCAATCTTGGCCTTCGATATCTGTCAAATCAGCACCCACAAAAGGCTTTAGAGCTGCTAAAGTATCCGCCCAGCTTGTTTTAGCTTGCGTAAGCTTCTCAACCGCTTTAGGACCTTGCACAGCTATCATCGCAAGCTCAGTACGCTCAGTCAAAGTGACATCGAAGCCTTCAGCGACTTTATGGAACTGCGCCATATCTTTATCGCGAGTCGCGGCGTTTGAGACGATACGGTACGCTGTCTCATCTTCATTCATCAAGTAAACAATTAGATCATCAATGATACCGCCTTGCTCATTAAGCATAGGCGAGTACAGCGCTTTGCCTACCATTTTGAGCTTATCAACATCGTTAGCTAGCAGCTTTTGTAACCAAGCTTTGCTATCTTTGCCAGCCACATCAACCACCACCATGTGCGAGACGTCAAACATCCCCGCATCAGTACGCACGGCTTCATGCTCTTCGATTTGTGAACCGTAATGAATCGGTAGCTCCCAACCGGAGAAATCAACAAGTTTGCCATTACTATCTACATGCGACTGATAAAGAGGCGTGCGCTGAGGGGCTTGAGTAGCGGTAGAGTCGGTATTTTGAGTATTGGTATCGGTCATAACAAATCCTTGTGTTTATGCTATCTGAACTATAGAGAATTAATTCTTAATAGTACAAATTGAGCAGTTAAACAATAGTGAGAGACAAAAATGCAAGATGTAAACCTTACAATAAAGGGTGACACAAAATAAAGCCGCACAAACAGACACTAATGGTCAATTTGTGTTTAAGCCCTATCTGTCCTGTGACCTGAGATTTTCAACAGACTATATAGCTAATGAATTATCACTTTTATTAAAGCAAAAGTAATAGTCGCCATGATAGCCTATTTTCTCCCCTTCGGTGGGCAAAGCACTAATGGTCTTTGCCGCTCTCCAGATTTGTTATGCCATGATATGAGTGCTAATGATAATTTATTTGACTAATATTCAAACTTATCATTTGACTATAAATAGGCATGTGTTTTTCAGTCCTTTTACCTGAGCGATTGGCAGGGTAGATGCGCCTTCGGTGGTTGTGTGGTCATTGATGGCCATTTATTGGCTTAATCACAAAACTCTCTCCTGAAATACCCTTTTATTATGAAAGGTTCATAGCTGTTTTACAAGGCATCACCGTCTTTAATAGCAATTAATTTTTAAAATCGTGGATTATAGCTGTCTTTTTTGGCTAACTATCTACTAACTAAAAGTCACTACTGATAATTAGCCGAATTATGCTAGGCTACTGAATAATAATTTTGATAGCTTTTATAACCTTAACAAGCTTTGATAACTTGGATTATTTTATAACCGTTTAATAAATAGGTGACGCTGATGCATTGTGATATTTATAAATTTCCCAAACACTCTGATATGTACGTTTATATCGCTCGTCCTGATTATCCTGATGATACCGATGAGATTAGAGACTGGCTAAGTGTTTTGCCCAAAGATTTTAGAGCAGGACTAGGTGCTAGTCAGTTCGTTATGCACTTAGATTTAGGCAATACCGAAAAACTTGCTCGCGTAGACAAAGCAGAGGTACTAACCAAACTACAATCGCAAGGCTACTTTGTGCAAATGCCGCCACAAGATGTGATGCGCCGGCAAGCTGAGATGCGCGCGAAAGAGGCGCAAGATAATAAGTACGATTGATAAAACCTACTCTCGTAGCTTAGCTTGATAGTCAGTGCACCTTTATCTTAACTCGTGATAAACTAGCGGCTTAATTTGGGCAATGTTATCTCTTTAGGCAAGACGCTACGAGAGTAATCTGCCACCAGATCTACGAACGCAGGTAATTGAATACGCATGGATTGGTTAAAAGGTCTTTTAAACAGTTTGCCATTAGAGCAGCTCAGCGAAATACTTGGTGAGATTGTGATTTGGTGGAGTCAGATGGTCAAAAATGTACCGCCTGCTGACTTGCCTATGTATGCTTATTTGGGTGGCACGGTAGTCGTACTACTATTGTGGATATTGGTTGCACGTATTTTGCCAAAACCGCTTGGCGGTATGAGCTGGATGGTAATATTTGCAGTGCTACTAGCCCCTGGCACCGCTCTTGGTGAGCAAGGCGAGATTGCTCCTGCCAGTATTGGCGTGGTCTATGCGCTAATGATGAAAGATACGGTAGGCGCGGTTAATAATGCGCTGCCTATCTTGATCGTTTTAGTAGTTGGCCTGTTTATTGGCTTTGTCTGGCAGCTAATTCGCGGCGCTTTTGAATCAAGCCTTGATAAAGCACGGCGTAATAGCGCTGAGGATACCCAGGCAAATATGCAATTAGCTACGGGTAATTATCTAGAAGAAAAGCATGTTGAACATGCCAATACCGTACCGATAACAGCGGTGGATGCTACTGTTGCTGAGCATTCTAAAACCTCTGAGCCGGCGGCAAAAAAACCCGTAAAAGGCTTTTATAGTAAAACCGAAGAGCCGCTACTCACTAAAACTTCTAAAACCTCAAAGAACGAAACCCTAGATAAACAAGACACGGATAATAAAAGCTAACGTCAATAGGGTATAAAGATAATAAAGACACTGTAGAGTGTCTTTTTTTTGCGCGGTTTTTATATTAAAAAAACGCCAGCTATTAGCCATCAAAAAAGCAGTCACTACTGACTATAGTTGATTCACTTTAAAACTGATAAAGTGCGGCTGGAATGAATTTTGCGCAGCCTCTGTCAGCGTAGACACAGCACGCAAGGAAAATTTATACCAGCTGCACGGTTAATATTGGTGTATCGATTTTATTTCGTACTAACTACACCGGAACCAAAAATTGCAAACCCATCAGTATTTTGGTCTAAGCAAGGGCTATGCTAATCTAAAGCTAATATTAAACGCCCTATACCTTTTATATAAAAAACCTTAACTGAGACTACTTTTATGACAAATAACAGCAAAAAAAGCTTTACTGGTACCGATACTTATATCGCAACTGATGATCTACAATTAGCCGTCAATGCGGCAATGACCTTGCAAAAGCCGCTGCTCATCAAAGGCGAGCCTGGCACCGGTAAGACGTTGCTCGCCGAAGAGGTGGCCGAGAGTTTAGGAATGCCGCTGATTACTTGGCATATCAAATCAACCACCAAAGCTGAGCAAGGCTTGTATGAGTACGATGCGGTATCGCGTTTGCGCGACTCACAATTGGGCGATGATAAAGTCTACGATATCGGTAATTACATCAAGCCGGGTAAACTGTGGGAAGCGTTTACCAGTAAACAGCGAAGTGTGCTCCTCATCGATGAAGTCGATAAAGCTGATATTGAGTTCCCCAATGACTTATTACATGAGCTCGATAAGATGTCTTTTTACGTCTATGAGACTGGCGAGACTATCTCAGCTGAGCAGCGTCCGGTAGTGATTATTACCTCGAATAATGAAAAAGAGCTACCCGATGCCTTTTTGCGTCGCTGCTTCTTTCATTACATTGACTTCCCAGATGAGCAAACCATGCGACAAATTATCGAGGTGCATTTCCCCAATATCCAAGAAAAACTGGTCAATGATGCACTCGATATCTTTTATAAACTGCGCAATCTACAAGGTCTAAAAAAGCCGCCTTCAACCTCAGAGCTAGTCGATTGGTTAACCCTGCTATTGGCTGATGATATGGCACAAGACGAGCTTGAGGAGAACTTACGCGGCGAAAAATCGATTCCACCGCTCTATGGGGCACTGCTAAAAAACGAAGCCGATGTCAATCTACTGCAGCGCTTTGCCAATATGATGCGTCGTTAATAGGTAAGCCGCTTAAAGTTATTTTTGATTAAGCTTGATTCCATTTAATGACAATGACAGCTAATAAGTGAGGCCTGATCATGTTTGTAAAACTATTCTACACCTTACGTAGTTACGGCGTGCCAGTGACCACTCGTGAGTTACTCGATCTCAATGCCGCGCTTGATAAAGGGCTGATGATGCAGCCGCATCCTGAAGATGCAGATTTGCAAATCTTTGCTAGCCGCGAGGATA
>JARIDJ010000046.1 GCA_029267175.1 Psychrobacter sp.
TTTCGCGTTTAGGGGTTCGAGGGTCTGAAGCGATCACCGCGAATACTGATATAATTTATCGACTTGAGTATGAGATAGATATCGATGGTGATGACAGTAATACGCTGACTGCACGCGATACTTATCTTGGCCTAAAAAACAACGACTATGGCGAGCTGCGAGTAGGTCGTAACTCCTCTATTTTTAGCTACTTATATGATCCTATCTTGAATAGAGGTTACTGGGATAATTTAGGCACCAGAACGCTTGATAGTAATAATAATGTAGCTGCATTAAACATGCTTGACTACACCCGATCGAATAATTCGGTATTATGGATAGCGCCGGAGTATCAGGACTTACAGCTCATCTTGCAATATGCGACTGACGATAGCTTTAATACTAGTAATGACGGCTATGGCGCAGCCTTAAAGCTTGATAAAGGGACAGGTTATACTGCCGCTTTTGCTTATAGCAAAGATATTGAAGCTAGCGGTAGTTTGGATACTTTAGATTTGGTAAGTGATGATAATGATATTAAAAGTGTCAGTTATGGCGGTGATGCCTTTCGCGGTACAGTAACGACTGACTTAGATAAATATCTAAATATAGCAACACCTATAACTTTAGGGGCAGTATATCAGCAAGCCGACTATGACTTTAGAGGTGCTGATAAAGAAAAGGGACTGATACTAAGTAGTAAAATAGGCTTAACCTATCTGCCTCGTCCTGCCTCTATCTATGTTCAATATAATAAAACCGATAACCTAAATGGCATTGGCAATAATGATTCCGATCAGTTAGTGGTTGGCGCTGAATATAATGTTAAGGACAATATTATCGCGCATAGTTATATTGGCCAAAACTGGGCGGATTATACCAGTCCAACTGATGCTACTCGCTCAGTTGCCGATATTAAAGTATTTGCGGTGGGCGCAGGGATAGAGTATTTGTTTTAAATATTGATGGCAAAATTTAAGAATTTGCCTGAGTTTAGCTTTTGCCCTATATTTTATGGCGTATTTTTAGTAAAATCCTTCTTTACCAACTACTGATTGAGTACTATGACCAAGTTTATATTTGTGACCGGTGGGGTAGTGTCCTCACTAGGAAAAGGTATTACCGCCGCCTCGCTAGCAGCTATCTTAGAAGCGCGCGGTGTCAATGTGACAATGACCAAAATGGATCCGTACATCAACGTCGATCCTGGGACTATGAGCCCGTTTCAACACGGTGAAGTATTCGTCACAGAAGATGGTGCTGAGACGGACCTAGACTTGGGCTATTATGAGCGTTTTTTGCGCCGCTCAAAGATGAGTAAGAGTAATAACTTTACAAGTGGCCGTATCTACCAAAACGTGCTTAATAAAGAGCGCCGCGGCGAGTATTTAGGCGGCACGGTACAAGTTATCCCGCATATTACTGATGAGATCAAAAGCAAGATTATCGCTAGCGGCGTGGGCTATGACGTCGCTATCATCGAGATTGGTGGTACGGTAGGCGATATCGAATCGCTACCCTTTATGGAAGCGGTGCGCCAGATGCAAGTGGAGCTTGGCCGCAATAAAGCCATGCTTATGCATCTAACGCTTGTGCCGTATATCGCAAGTGCCGGCGAGACCAAGACCAAGCCTACTCAGCATTCTGTCAAAGAGCTGCGCTCTATCGGGTTGCAACCTGATGTGCTTATTTGTCGCTCGGATCATCACATCTCGCCAGATAACCGCCGTAAGATTGCGTTATTTACTAACGTCGAAGAGCGTGCGGTCATTATGTGCGAAGATGCGCAAAGTATTTATCAAATCCCGCGTACCCTTTATGAGCAAGACCTTGATGATCTGATCTGTGAGCGCTTTGGTTTAGATTTGCCAGAAGCTGATCTTAGCGATTGGGACAAAGTAGTCGAAGCGCAGCTTAATCCAGCATCGAACGTCACTGTCGCTATGGTCGGTAAATACGTGGAACTGCCAGATGCCTATAAGTCGATTAACGAAGCCTTATTGCACGCCGGTATCACCCATCAAACCAAAGTCGATATCGACTATATTGATGCAGAGCGCTTAGAGGATGATGAGGAGTTATTTGCGCGATTGCAGCAAGCCGACGCGATCTTAGTACCGGGCGGTTTTGGTGAGCGGGGAACTTCGGGTAAAATAAAAGCCATCACTTATGCTCGTGAGAATAAAGTGCCTTATCTTGGTATCTGTTTAGGGATGCAGTTGGCAGTCATCGAATACGCACGTAATGTGCTAGGTATCAATGCTAACTCGTCTGAATTTGATCGCAAAAGTAGTGAGCCTATTATTGGTCTGATTACCGAGTGGTTAGATGAGCGCGGCGAGCTACAGATTCGCACGGACGACTCTGATCTTGGCGGTACTATGCGTTTGGGCGCACAGCAAGCAGAGCTAGTCGCTGGTAGTAAGCTTAGCCAGATTTATGGCGCGAACACTATTACTGAGCGTCATCGCCATCGCTATGAGATGAACAATCGCTATATCGAGCCACTAGAAGCCGCTGGCATGAGTATCTCCGGTTATTCAGCCAAGCAGCATTTGGTTGAGTCAGTCGAGATCAGCGATCATCCTTGGTTTGTCGCGGTACAGTTCCATCCAGAGTTTACCAGCTCGCCGCGTGGTGGTCATCCGCTATTTAATAGCTTTGTCAATGCTGCCAAAAGATATAGCGATAGTAAATAGAGGTAGGATATTCGCTTTATAGCGTTAAATAAGAGTGATCTTCGGATTGCTCTTTTTTTTGACTTTTTATGAGGATATCTCCCTGCATATAGAGCGTTTCAGCCGTCATAAACATACCCTAATTACGCTTGTATACTTTTATTCATTGAGCTATCAGTTACAATGGTCTTATTATAAACACCAGCAATAACAATAAAGAGAGCAATGACTTTATGGATAATTTAGTAACCGCGCAATCGCAGATTGAGCTTCACACTGCCAATAATGACACTATCACTATCGGTAATGAGCAACCCTTTGTCTTATTTGGCGGTATGAACGTCTTAGAGTCAAAAGAGCTAGCGTTTGAGATCGCTGAGCAATATATCGATATCTGCCAGCGCTTAGGCATTGGTTATGTCTTTAAGGCCAGTTTTGATAAAGCCAATCGCTCAAGCCTGCATTCTTTTCGAGGGCCTGGACTAGAGACAGGCGTTGATTGGCTTGGGCAAATCAAAGAGAAGTACGGTGTGCCGATTATTACTGATGTGCATGAACCTTATCAAGCTCAGCCAGTAGCCGAGGTCGCTGATATTATCCAATTGCCTGCCTTTTTATCACGTCAAACCGATCTAGTCGAAGCGATGGCCAACACCGCCGCTATTATTAATATCAAAAAAGCGCAGTTTTTAGCGCCGCATGAGATGCGTCATATTATTAATAAATGCTTAGAGGCGGGTAATGACAAGATTATCTTATGCGAGCGTGGTAGCGCTTTTGGCTACAATAATTTAGTAGTCGATATGCTAGGCTTTGATATTATGAAGCAGATGAATGTGCCAGTATTTTTTGATGTTACTCATAGCTTGCAGCAGCCGGGGGCGCGTGCGGATAGTGCTGGCGGTCGCCGTGAGCAGATTACTACCTTAGCTCGTGCAGGCATGGCAACGGGTCTTGCTGGCCTGTTTTTGGAGGCGCATCCAAGTCCTGAGAGCGCAAAGTGTGATGGGCCTTGCGCGCTACGCATGAGCCAATTAGAGCCTTTTTTGCAGCAGCTTAAGCAGATTGATGAGCTAGTCAAAGGCTTTGCGGTATTAGATACTCAATAAGACATAAACCAATATTTAACTGTTTAGAAGGATAAGGTTATGGTTATACAAGTAGCAAAAGTAAGTATTGAAAACATCGATGACGAAGAAGGTCTCAAGAGTGTAATGACTGCCTTAAAAAACATTCATGGAGTAACTGCCATTGAGCTTAATGTCGCTGATAAGACCGCTTTGGTAAGTTATGATGATACCGATACTAGTATTCATGCTTTGACAGCAGCGATTACTATGGTGGATTATGTGACTCAGCCTTTTCCTATCGATGCGCCGCAAAACCCGCGTTATCATAACTAGGTTAGTTTCACTAAATAAGCGGTTTATGATTAGGCGCTTTGACTATTTTGTTTAGTATAGCTTTTTTGAATTAACCCTTTATTAAGCGCTTAATAAACGGTTAACCAATTACACTTGTAGTTGATGATAATATCACTTACCGTAAATAACTACCGCTTATCTTTTAATACCTTAATGCTTAAGAAGATGAGTACAGTCAATGACTGTTAATTACCGCTAAGATAGTAAGCCATCGACTAGTAAGTAACAAATTAGCTTATTATCTTAGCAAACCCAACCAACTAAAATAATAAGGAGCCTAACATGGCAAACCAAACTAGAATAATCAAAGTAGATGGCATGACTTGTGAGAAGTGTGTTGAGAGCGTACACGGTGCTATTGTCGGTATGGATGGCGTGATAAGTATCGCTGTCGATTTGCAAGATAACTTAGCAACGGTTACTTTTGATGACGCGCAGACAAGTGCCGAGAAGGTTGCTAGTGCTATTGATGACGCTGGATTTGAAGCGACAGTGGCTAATTCATAATTTTTATGATCAATTAGCCGTATAACTTGTTAGTGATAAAACCAGCTATTTGCCATGGCTGGTTTTTTTGTAGCTAGAGTTTTTATCGTTTTTTGGTTAGGGTCTGTTGAACATTTGACCGTGGCACTGACATAGACTAGTACTTCAGCTTACAAACGTTTCTATGAGCTTAACAACACTATTGACGAAAGCACACTTGAAAACAAAGGTTATAGCCTAATCTTATAGTAGCTACTACAATATACTTATCCTTTAATTATCGTTAATCGAGCGTCCTTTATGACTCAATCCAATTCCACAGCTACTAAAGACTCTTACGAAGTCAACACCGATATTCAAGCAAATGATCTGTTGCAGCCAGAGCGCGCGCATCTGCAATTAGCTATTGATGGTATGTCGTGTCAGGCTTGTGCGTCAAGGATTGAGAAGGTATTGAATAAAAAGGATGAGGTTTATGAGGTTAGTGTCAACTTTGCCGGCGAAACTGCCAATGTTGATTATAATCCGGCACAGACCACGCCTGAGCAAATCGCTGAATGGGTGAATAAGACCGGTTTTGTTGCCAATCTGCAAGCTGCTGATAGCTTATTTGCCAAAACGGATGAGGATACTGCGACAAAATGGCCTTGGCGCCTGATAGCTCTATGGGTTTGTTTGTTACCCTTTTTGGTAGGTATGGCGGGCATGCTGACAGGGTTTGGCATGGCTTGGATGCCGCCGGTTTGGATTCAGTTTATTCTTGCTACCATTGTCCAGTTTGGTTTAGCTTTACCGTTTTATAGCAGTGCTTGGGCGTCTATCAAAGGCGGTCTTGCCAATATGGACGTGCTAGTAGTGATCGGTACGGTGACTATTTGGGCTTATTCGACTTATCTGTGGCTGACGCATGGTGATGGTACGCTGGCAAGCTTATTACAAAGTGGCCATGCTAGTGGTCACGGGGCTGGCCCGGCGGTATATTTTGAAGCAGGAGTGATGGTTATTGCCTTTGTGCGTACCGGTAAATATCTTGAGGAGCGCACCAAAAAGCACAGCCTAAACAGTATTGATTTATTATTATCACTAACTCCTGACGAAGTTGAGTTACAACAGCCTGATGGTAGTTTTGCCAATGTCGCACTGGCTGATGTGCAAATAGGCGATATATTGCGCGCCAAGCAAGGCAGCCGCGTTGCAACGGATGGCACCGTAATCGAGGGTAGCGGTTGGTGCGATGAGAGTCATTTAACGGGCGAATCGATACCGCTAAAAAAAGACCTTGGGGATGAGTTATTAGCCGGAGCTTTGGTCGAAAATGGTAGCTTGTTGTACCGTGTCCGCGCCAAAGGTAGCCATACCAAGCTTGGCGATATGGTACAAGCACTTAGCGACGCGCAAGGCTCAAAAGCTAATTTGGCGCGTCTTGCCGATAGAGTGACCGCTATTTTTGTACCTGTGGTAGTAGCTATCGCTATCGTTACTTTTGCGATTACGTGGTGGCTGACAGGAGCGCTCAATACCGCCTTGATGCATGCGGTTTCTGTACTAGTGATTGCTTGTCCTTGCGCTTTAGGCTTAGCAACCCCAGCGGCTATTATGGCAGGTATGGGGGTGGCGGCTCGTCATGGCGTTTGGTTCAAAGACGCGCAGAGCTTGGAGGCGGCAGGTAGTATCGATACTGTTGTCCTTGATAAGACCGGCACCTTAACCATTGGTAAGCCCGCTATCGTTGATCAGCTGATGGTCGATAAGTCATTAGCTATCGATGATGTTTTACAAATTACTGCAAGCTTAGAGGCGCATGCTAGTCATCCGCTAGCTACCGCTATGGTCAATGCCGCTCACGCGCGTCAGTTGGATTTATTACCTGTATCCGATATTAGTGTAGTTAAAGGGGCGGGTATTCAGGCCAATATCGAGGGTTTAGGTTTGGTCAAAGTGGGTACCGCCGAGTTTGCTAATCTCAGTTTTCCAAGACTGATGCCCAAAGTTTGGCAAATTGCTAGTACAGTGGCGATTAGTATCAATAATGAGCCGCTTGGTGCTTTTGCCTTGGCTGATGATCTAAAGGCTGATACGCCGCAAGCGATCGCTTCATTACAAGAGGCGGGTCTCAAGGTTATTTTGATGAGCGGTGATAAGCAATCGGTGGTCGATCACGTAGCTTGGCAGCTTGGTATAGATCAGGCTTATGGTAAGATGAGCCCTCGTGATAAAGCCAGTCAAATCGCCAAATTACAAGCGTCGGGTCACAAAGTGGCGATGGCAGGTGATGGTGTCAATGATGCGCCTGCTATGGCAACCGCTGATGCTAGCTTTGCAATGTTTGAAGGGACAGATGTAGCACAGCATAGTGCCTCAGCGCGTTTGATGGGTGAGTCGCTAATGCACATCGACGCGGCGCAAAAGATTGCCAATGCTACTTTGCGTAATATCAAACAAAACCTGTTTTTTGCCTTTATCTATAACTGCTTGGGTATTCCATTGGCTGCCTTTGGGTTTTTAAACCCGATGATAGCCGCCGCCGCTATGGCGCTAAGCTCCATCTCCGTCTTGATGAACGCGCTGCGTCTAACGCGTTTCAAAACCAAGGTTGAGCTGGATAATACTGTCTCTAAGCCTATTATAACCAAACAAAGTGCTGCATAGGTTCTGTTGAACCTTTATAAATGAGCACTGCTGATAACTAAAATAGTTCTAGTAAAGCGTCGCAAAATTTTATTAAATTTATGCTATGATGCCAAACAATATAGCTGATTTTTATCGTCCCTTTTTTATCCCGTAAACTTGGCATGACCAAAGGAATTAACAAATACTATGTACGCTGAAGAAACCACTAACGTTACCGCCATTAAAGACATCCGCGCTCGTGAAATCTTAGACTCACGTGGTAATCCGACAATTGAGGCAGATGTGACCTTAGCGGATGGCACTATTGGCCGTGCCGCTGCACCAAGTGGCGCATCAACGGGCTCACGTGAAGCGCTAGAGCTACGTGACGGCGACAAAGATCGCTATATGGGCAAAGGCGTCAAAAAAGCAGTGGCTAACGTCAACAGCCAAATACGTAGCGCTTTGATTGATAAAGATGTCACCGAACAGCAAAAAATCGACGATGCCATGATTGCGCTCGATGGCACTGATAATAAAGGAAACTTAGGCGCTAATGCTATGCTAGCGGTGTCTTTAGCGACTGCCAAAGCGGCGGCTAAGTCACAAAGCCTGCCTTTGCATCAATACATAGCAAATTTGCGTAATCAGACATCATTGACCATGCCAGTGCCGATGATGAATATCTTAAATGGCGGCGAGCATGCCGATAACACGGTAGATATTCAAGAATTTATGATCGAGCCTGTAGGCTTTACTAGCTTCTCAGAAGCACTGCGCGCAGGTACAGAGATTTTTCATAGCCTAAAATCAGTCTTAAAGTCACAAGGTCTAAATACCGCAGTTGGTGATGAAGGCGGCTTTGCGCCAAACCTACGTAGCAACGAAGAAGCCATCACCGTCATCATGCAAGCGATTGAGCAAGTCGGTTATAAAGCCGGTGAGGATATTCATCTAGCTCTTGACTGCGCCGCTAGCGAGTTCTATAAGGACGGCAAATATATCTTAGCAGGTGAGGGTAATAAGACTTTTGATAGCCAAGGATTCTCCGATTATTTGGTAGGGCTGACCCGTCAGTATCCAATCATCTCTATCGAAGATGGTCTTGATGAATCAGATTGGGATGGCTGGAAGTACTTAACAGAGCAAATCGGTGACAAGGTTCAGCTAGTCGGAGATGACTTATTTGTGACCAATCCTGCTATTTTGCAAGAAGGGATCGATAAGCATATTGCCAACGCCATCTTGATCAAATTTAATCAAATTGGCACCTTATCTGAAACTCTAGACGCCATTTATATGGCCAAAAAGAATGGCTACGCGACGATTATCTCGCATCGCTCAGGCGAGACTGAAGATAGCACTATTGCTGATTTGGCAGTAGGTACCGCAGCAGGGCAGATTAAAACTGGCTCGCTGTGCCGCTCAGATCGCGTTGCAAAATATAATCAGTTATTACGTATCGAGCAGCAAGTACGTGCCAGCTATCGCGGCTCGGATGAATTCATCGGTCTACGCGGCTAAAGGGTAGCTAACAGCCGATCTAAGCCAAACGGTCTTATTAAGAGTTCAATAAAGACTGTTTGGCATTATTTTTATGAAGTTTTCTTATGAAATATTTTAGCCAGTTTATGTTATTTGCTTTAGCGGTAGCGGTATTGTTAAGTTTACAATATCAATATTGGTTAGGCGATAACGGCCATTTTGCTAGCAATCAGCTTTTGAAGCAGATTGAAGAGCAACAACAGTCTAATGATAATCAAATGGCTGCTAATGAGCTGCTACGTACGGATGTCCACGATCTAAAGAACGGTCTTGAAGCGGTAGAAGAGCATGCTCGCTTAGATCTAGGGCTAATCAAACCTCATGAGACTTTTGTGCAAGTATCTACTGCCCCTATCACTCACAGCCGCTATAATTAGTCGCTTCATTTTATTATCAATGATAAGACTGTCATGAATATCACTCCCCACATACATACTATGATTGTCGCGGCAGGTCGCGGCAGTCGTTTTGGTGCTGCCGTTGCTAAACAATACACTACTTTGAATGATAAAACCTTATTGCAGCACAGCGTGCATAGGCTGGCTTCCAGTACTTACATAAACAGCTGCTTTTTAGTCATTGCCGCTGACGATCAGGTAGCCAAAAACTTAGCTTTTGAGCTACCTATGCATTATGTCATCGGTGGTAAAGAGCGTTGGCAGTCGGTACAAGCTGGCGTAAAGGCTATCATTGATAATGGCGCGGATAACAGTGATTTGATAGTGATACACGATGCTGCGCGTCCTGCGGTACCAATAGCTGATATCGATGAGGTCATAAGCGCAGCCATGCTTGAGCCTTATGGCGCTATTCTTGCCGCTCCGGTGGCAGATACCTTAAAGCAGTCTAAAAAGCTCTCAAAGGTAGATAGTAGCATTGGCAGTGAGATTGCTCCTGACACTGTTACTAATATTGACAGTAGCATATCATCATTTATAGACGATACCGTCTATATAGACAAGACTGTCGATCGCAGTCAGATGTGGCAAGCGCAGACTCCGCAAGTATTTCGGGTCGGAGAGCTAAGCCTTCTACTAAAATATGTTGAGGAACACCAGTTAGACATTACTGATGAGGCGAGTGCTTTTGAACATCTAAAGTTACCTATTCGTCTAGTAGTAGGTAGTCGCCAAAATATTAAATTAACCTTTCCAGAAGACGCCATTTTGTTGTCTGCTATCTTAATGACCCAAGCACATTCTAAGCTGTAGATTATATCTCAGGCCTATCAATCTCTATATAACAAACGCTACCCTTCGTTTTTTAATATCATAATTCCTTAATAGCATTTTCAACTGGATAAACAATAGCTTATAAATAGGCTCATGTATCAAAATTGTTAAACATTTGTATAGCAGAATCCTTTTATATCAGGTATTATTTAGCTTTAATAAAATATTGTTGGTTAAGGTAAGTTTATATAGAGATTTGCTTTGTTGACGAAAAAAGCCTATGATGTAACTAAGTTTATACAATTAAATTAAAATGTTATAAAATCAATAATATATCAAGAGTTTTTAAGCAATCTTGTCATGCCTCTATATTATTTGTTATGAGCACTAGTTATGCATTAACTAGCTAGCTTACCTATTGGTTCATATCATAATAAGGAGAATCTGATTGTCAAAGCTTAATGAAATGACGAATCCAGACAATAGTGATCTCTATCAATTTATATACATCAGTCGTATTACTTCTATAGGATTGTCAGGAGCGAGCACTCTTAATGATATCGCTGAGGTTTCAATAAGACATAATAAAACGGATGATATCTCAGGAATCCTTTGTTATGGCAACGGCTATTTCTTTCAATATATCGAAGGCTCAGAGCAAGCTCTGACCAATCTGAAAAATCGTATTTTAAAAGACGATCGGCATAAAGATATGCAGACTTTAGATTTCTCGCCTATCTCTGAGCGTCGTTTTACTAGTTGGTCGTTACGCTCTATCATCCTTGAGCGTTGGATGATAAAAGATCCTAAAGTTAAAGCGCTGATGCCATTTAAACCGTACGATTGGAGCACCAGTCAATGGCAACAGTTTTTGGATGTGTTACAAGATTATTATGAGCACCAAGAAACAGCAGGAGATAGTGATATTCAACCTATAAAGTATAGCGCCCTTGGATTGACCTTTAGCAAAGTTGTCGGCCAGCATCAGGCATTTTTTCTTATTCAGACCGTGTTAGCAGTGTTGATTATGCTGGCCTTAGTCTGGTTTGTCTTAGCGGATAAAATTTAGAATGCCTTTAAAGCAGCTAGCATTAGTATTAAGGCTGTTGATTATGTTTTCTAATTAAGTATTTTTTAACTGTCTATCTTTTGGCTACAGCTTTGATTAAATACAGTCTTGAGTAAATATCGCTTCTAGATACAACAACTAAAGAAGTCAGCGCTAAGCTGGCTTTTTTCGTTTATAGCTAAAGCTTGAAGACATAAGAGCGTACACAAAAAAACAGGCATAAAAAAACCTTCAAAATCTATAAGACTTTGAAGGTTTTCAAAACGCTTGATATTAAAAAAAGCATTTTAATATTTGGCGTCCCCAGGGGGATTCGAACCCCCGTTACCGCCGTGAAAGGGCGGTGTCCTAGGCCTCTAGACGATGGGGACTAGGTACTACACCTTCAGCTGCTTTCACCATTTATGCTGAAGAGGTGCACATTCTAATAGCGTCTGTGATTACTGTCAAGCTTTTTTCTACGTTTTTTTAACGTTAAATATCTTTTTTTTAGAGCACGACGCGGATGTAAGTTATTTTTTTTCAAATGATGACGAATCCATAAAGAGGTGACGCAACTAATAGTGATTGCTAGTAGCATGTAACCTATTATGGTGCCCCATATCATATGGTCTGGTTCCATAGCAAATTCCTTTTTATTATTGAGCTCAATACTTATAGTACGTGGTATTTAGTACCATGAGCAACTTGAATCATGTAAACAATACAACTCGCTATATAAAAACCAGTAAGCTATAAGCCGATTAAAAACTAATCGTCAGCTTTTTCATTATCCGCTTCTTCTTCTGTCTTTTCGGCATGTAAAGCATTGGCCAACATAGGATAGTTATTAAGAATATGACAAAAAAGCTCAGCGGTCTTTTGGGTATCATAAAGTGCTGAATGTGCGTCATTACCATCAAAGTCAAGGCCAGCCGCTTTGCAAGCTCGCGCTAACACGGTTTGTCCAAAGGCTAAAGCGGCCAAAGTTACGGTATCAAATACTGAGAATTGATGAAAAGAGCTATGATTTTTACTATTGGTTCGCAGTACCGCTGCGTTCAAAAAGCCTAAGTCAAAATGAGCGTTATGACCTACTAGCACGCATTGACGACATTCTTGCTCGCGGCGTACTTCTTTGAGCTCCTTAAAGATACGACGTAGCGCGGTTTTTTCGTCCTCAGCGATAGCTTTACGCATAGGATTATTAGGATCGATACCAGTAAAGGCCAGTGCCTTAGGCTCAAGATTAGCACCTTCAAAGGGCTCGATATGGGCGTTTAACGCATCCCCTAAATAAAAAACTCCTTCATCATCCATCAAGATAGGAATACAGGCAATCTCTAACAAAGCGTCCGTTTGTGCATTAAAGCCTGCGGTCTCGACATCAACCACCACTGGCAAAAACTTACGAAAACGCTCTTTTAGCGTCATTGCAGTGTGCTCAGCTTCTATCTTTGAAGAGCTTGACGCAGTGGGATTGTTGTCATTAGTATTGACGGAGTTTTTAGTCATTGGATTAGCAACTGAGTCATTAGCTGAATCGGTAACTGAAACAGTTTTGCTTTGAATAGTCATAACCATTTAAATCGCTTGTTATCAGGGGTAAAAGAGCTGTTCTGCTAACGGCTAAACTCCGCTCACCGGCGAAGTTTAGAGTCATGATGAGCTATTAGCTAAGCTTTAATAGACCAAGGAAGGGTTTCACCAGCCATTAGCGGAGTAAGAGTCGAGCCGTCAAAGTAAGGATAGGCGCTTGGAACTTGCATTGGCGTTTTTGTCAAAGTCACAGTTTCATGGTTCAAAGGTAAGCCATAGAATTGTGCACCAAAACGACTAGCAAAACCTTCTAATTTATCGATTTTGCCAACACTATCAAAAGCTGTGGCGTATAAAGCAAGCGCTACAGCCGAGCTATAGCAGCCCGCACAGCCACAAGCCGCTTCTTTTTTATCAGTAGCATGCGGCGCTGAGTCTGTACCCAAAAAGAATTTGGGATTGCCGCTAGTAGCGACATCTAACAACACTTGCTGATGACTTTCGCGCTTTAGAATAGGTAGGCAATAAAAATGAGGTTTGATACCGCCAATCAATAGATGATTACGATTGAGCATTAAATGCTGCGGGGTAATAGTGGCCGCGACATGATTGCCTTGCGATAATACAAAGTCCGCCGCGTCACTAGTGGTGATATGTTCCATGACGATCTTAAGCGTTGGAAATTTACCGATAATCTGTCCCATGACCTCTTCTAAAAAGCGCTTCTCACGATCAAAGATATCCACATGACTATGAGTGACCTCGCCATGAATGAGTAATGGTAGGTTATGCCTTTCCATCGCCTCAAAAATATCGGCGCGAGCATTAATATCAGTGACGCCATCAGCTGAATTAGTAGTTGCACCAGCCGGATAGAGTTTTACCGCTTTGACAACACCAGACTGCGCTGCCAGCTCGATGTCTTTGACAGTGGTTTGATCGGTCATATATAAAGTCATGCACGGATCAAATGCCACTTTGCGTTCAGCAGCAATATCGCTAGCTTGCAATTGTTGTAAGATACGCTCGCGATAGGCCTGAGCATCATCAACGTTTTTGACAGGTGGTACCAGGTTTGGCATACAGATGACACGGTTGAAGCTATTGGCAGCATGAGGTACGGTGGTGGCAAGAGCCCCATCATCACGCAAATGAATATGCCAATCATCTGGCTGCAGGATAGTTAACTCTGTGATCGGATCAATAGTAGGAATCATAGCGCTCAATAGGTTCATTGGTAAGATAAAGAGACTTAAAGGTCATAATATAAGGAGGTTTACTTTAGCGCTATCATAGCAGATTTGTAGGCTTGACTGAATATGCATAGCGACTTCTCTACATAATTATTGCCAAAAAGAAACGCTCACCTCCTGATATTAATGCCGCTAGCGCACGGTTAGACTTTTGCCTATAGCAAATATGATGTACACTGGTGCTTGAATCTATTTTTGACTTAGTTTTCAGCTTTTCTCCTTTTTATTTGCTTGTTACCTTTATATTTATCACTAAATTATACTAACAGGAGTTATTTATGGCTCAACTTGATCCAAAAAATATTAATAAAATTGTTCTAGCCTATTCTGGTGGCTTAGATACATCCATTATCGCTAAGTGGCTACAAGAGACTTATGATGCCGAAGTCATCACTTTTACCGCTGATATCGGTCAAGGTGAAGAGGTTGAGCCGGCGCGCGCCAAAGCTGAGGCGATGGGTATAAAAAACATATATATCGAGGACTTGCGTGAAGAGTTTGCTCGTGATTATGTGTTCCCTATGTTCCGTGCCAATGCTATCTATGAGGGCGAGTACTTACTAGGAACGTCTATTGCAAGGCCACTAATTGCTAAGCGTTTGGTTGAGATTGCCAAAGAGCATAACGCCGACGCTATCAGTCATGGCGCTACGGGTAAGGGTAATGATCAAGTACGTTTTGAGCTAGGCGCAATCGCATTGTCTCCTGAAGTTGTCACTATCGCGCCTTGGCGTGAATGGGACTTATCAAGTCGTGAGAGCTTGATGAAGTATGCCGAAGAGCATGACATTGCCATTGATTATGCCGGTAATAAAACCAAGTCGCCTTATTCTATGGATGCCAACCTGCTACATATCTCTTATGAAGGCGGTATCTTAGAAGATCCCTATGCCGAGGCGGAAGAGGATATGTGGCGCTGGTCGGTGAGCCCAGAAGAAGCTCCAGATGAAGCCCAGTATTTGGAATTAGAATACAAAAAAGGCGATATCGTCGCTATTGATGGTGAAGCGCTTAAGCCTTATGAGGTGATGATTAAGCTAAATGAGCTTGGTGGCAAGCATGGTATTGGCCGTTTAGACATCGTGGAGAACCGCTATGTCGGCATGAAGTCGCGCGGCTGCTATGAGACGCCAGCGGGTACTATTATGCTCAAAGCGCATCGTGGTATTGAGTCGTTAACGCTAGATCGCGAGGCGGCGCATCTAAAAGATGAGCTGATGCCGCGTTACGCCAAGATTATCTATAATGGCTATTGGTTTAGCCCTGAGCGCCTAATGCTACAAGCGCTCATCGACAAGTCACAAGAGCATGTCAATGGTACGGTACGCGTCAAGCTATACAAAGGCTGCGTCAGTGTGGTCGGTCGTAAGTCAGATGATTCATTGTTCGATGAAAAAATAGCCACTTTTGAAGATGATGCGGGTGCTTATGATCAAAAAGACGCTGAAGGCTTTATTCGTCTAAATGGTCTACGTTTAGCTATCGAAGCTAGCCGTGGTCGCGATCTCTCTAAATAAATGAATAGAGCTAAACAGGCTTTGAGTTTAAAGAAGTGATCAACCACAAAAAAAGGGCCGCTAATTATTTATTAGCAGCCCTTTTTTTGCTGTGTTTTTTATAAGCTGTTTATATAAGTAGTTTGTATAAGTTAATTAGCCGTTTCGTCAGCTTCATCTACTTTAACGATAGCCACATCTTGCTGCTGACGATCGACATTATTTTGTGTCTCAATTGTAGCGATAGCGCTTTGAGCATTTGCCTGTTTTACTTGATATTTGATAAAAGCTAAAGCGCTTAGCACCGCGATAACTAAAAAGGTAATAATAATCGTCGGGTTTTTCCATAGCGGTTTTGGCTTGTCATATTCGATAGGTTTTTCACTAATCGTCGCTAGCGTATCGTCACTATTACCAGCAAGTAAGCTCAAACTCACCAAGGGGCGCTGCGGCGGACTGTCTGGCTCAGAGGTAATACGCAAACGATTGCGACTCAAATAAATATCAGATATTTTTGCTAGCTGTAGCAGCCAGCGCTGGTGCGGTAGGGCGATATTGGGCATCTCATTAAAGACTAATAAATCATTATGCCGACCTTGTTGTCTATTTTCAGCAGAGCGGCCGATGACTTTTAGATAGTTAGAAGTGGCCTGCTGCATGTCCTGCGCTGAAGGGCTAGAGCTTGGCTCAAAACCGCTTAGCTTATACCAGTAGTGATCAAATACAGGCGGCGTAATAACGGCTACCTCAGAGGTGGTGTGATAAGTATTTTGCATAGGATTTGAATCCGTCTCAACATTACTATCCATCTCAATACGGCTATTCGTTTTAATACTAGGACTAGCCTTTTGCTTACTATCCGTAAACTCTTCGTTATGAACAGCGATAGAGTCACAAGCCTGCTGCGCTACTGCAAAACGCTCGGCGGATAAAAACTGTGGTTGCAAGGCAAACCATTTATCTAGCTCTTCGTCATTAAGCTGGCTATAGTCTGCCAAAATAGCTAGCTCACGCAGTACTATAATGGTCAAATTACTAAGTAGAATCTTAACTTGCGCGGCTGTAGCATCGATCTGCTCTGCTATATGGCTACAAGCCTCATTAATACTGGCGCTACTGACAAATAAAGTCTCGGTAACATCGTGACGATGATACAAAGTGGCATTTAGCGTCGCAAAATTCATCGCATTATATTGGCGTAACTCTTTAACAGCAGCGCGCGAAAACAGCTTTTTGTGGACAGCTTGTCCTTGATAGCGCTGCTGATAGCCTAATAGCGCAGCAACTATAGCTTGCAAACTACTCGTCATAGCTAAACGGGTCTGCGGTAGGGATAAGGCAGCGGTATCAGCCAGTAAGGAGACTAAAGGCTGAATATCTTGATACAAAAAATCATACATCGACACGCGTGTCGGTGAAATAGTGGTCATAATCTGCTAGCATCAAAAAGTGTTCATCTATCTTACGGTGGGATGTGCACAGATACAATCCCTTTACATTATAAAATTTTACTAATTTGTTGAGCGGTTTTTGATGTTATTGATAACCCTATAAATATTAAAAAATAAATATTAAAGAGATAACTACAATGAAAAATAGAAAAATCCCAGCAAAGCAGGTAGTGATTGATATTACCACGCAAACGCTGATTTTATATAAAGATAAAAAAGAGCTCAGTCGCTACGAGATATCGACCGCCAAAAATGGTATTGGTAGTCAGGAGGGCAGCGGCTGTACACCATTGGGTCGTCATATCATCGCCCAAAAAATCGGTGGCGAGTATCCTATCAATACAGTGTTTATCGGCCGCGTTGCTACGGGCGAGATCTATAATATAGCGTTAGGTGAGAAGCATCCTAAGCGTGATTGGATACTGAGCCGCATCTTGTGGTTGCAAGGTTTGGAGGATGGAGTAAACAGCGGTCATAATGCGCAAGGCTGCTGTGATACTTATCAGCGCTATATCTATATCCACGGCACTCCTGATGATGAGCCTATGGATGAGCCGCTCTCTCATGGCTGTGTGCGTATGCGTAATGCAGATATTATAGAGTTTTATAGGCAAGTGGATGAAGGGACGCCCGTAACGCTTATAGCCAGCTAACAAAATATGATTAGAGCGCCCTCTTTTAACTAATTATCTATTCGCTAATAACCGTTTACCAAAAGCTAGTAGCGTTCTGCATTTTATCCAAGCGTTTTTTGCAGCGTTTATTATCCGCTTTGAGCTGCGCGGCAAACCAGCCAGCGCCATATAATGCATTGGCATCTGTGCTGGATTTTTGCTCATAATAGTGCTGATAGTGATTATTATCTATAGACTCTCCAAGCACTTGCTGCGCTTTTTTTAGCCGCTTAAGCCAGCGCTTAGTTTTCTTTTTTGAATACAGCGGCGCAGCAAACTCGCTAATGTAGCGCATTTTTTTAATCTGTCTACGTAGTTTATGCTGAGTCTGCGCCGCCGTCTGCAAATCATCTGCATCGTTTGTTAGATTGCCGCTGTTATTACTATCATTGTTTTCGTTACTATTGGCTTTATTTTCTACAAATTCACTCTCTTTAGCATCTTTATTTACAAAACCAAGGTCTTCAAAGTCATGCGCCGCCTCAAGCAGCTTAATATGTTGTTTGGAGAGTACTTTTGCTAATTTATCTTTAGCCTTTTTATCAGCTTTTGCCTCAAGAGTGGCATCACTCATCGTAAAGTCGATAAGCTCAAGTAAAGTGAGCTGAAAGTCATTAGCACGTACCGCATCGATAGGCTTGATCTTTATCTTATTATTCTCAGCGCTCCAATCTACTTTTGGCGCGCCAGAGTGCTGTAGTCTAGGTTCTATATCGCCACTTAAATAAGCAATTTGGCGATAGTCGCCAAGTAAGCTAGCCGTTTGTTTTAGGATAGCCAACCATTCTGGATTGAGCTGTTCAGAGAACTTTTTGAAAGCCTTTAGCGCGGTACGCAGCCGCTGTAACCCTATACGTAGCTGCAATACGTGCTCAAGATCATCGCTACCATCGGCAATAGCGCTGCTATTAGGTAGTATTTGTAATAGACAATTATGTACGGCAGCACGGATGAACGCTGGCATGCTAATATCTTGCTCAAAGGCTAATTGCTTGACGTTAGCTCTAACCGCTGGACTGTAATCGCAGCCATTAATAAGTAGACCACCACGCTCAGCTTTGGTCATGGTGGAGAGACACAATTTATAGCGTTTGCACCACACTTTGGCAGTGGTAAATAAAAAATCCAACTCGCCCGATACTAACTCAAACTCTATCTCTTGAATGCTTTGTGTGCGCGATTCATCATCGCCATGGATGATTCTTCCATAATCGTAGGCGACTTCAATGGTGCTAGCTTTGTCTTGCTTATCGCTATCGTCTTTTTTATCCTCATCAATCAATAGGCGAGTAGTACGCTCAACGTCAGTGACGTATTGACGAGTTAGTTTTTTCGCTAGTTTTTTGAGTTTAAAATCGGCAAGAGCAGGGGCAATGGCAGTCTCTTTGTAAATGGATAAATCCGGCAATAAGCTATCGGTCCTCAGCATAGCTGCTACTTGCTCGTTATCTAAAATCATATTGTGCTCTAAGCGCGCCGCAATGCCATCACCGCGCGCTTTTATAGTTTGTACCCACTCATCTCCTTCACAGCGAATACGCAGACCAATACCATGTTTGGCAAGCTCTTGCTTTGGCGTATCAAAATAATGGGCAGACATTAGAGTAACCTCTGATGACTTTACTTTTACTTGGCGCATAAGACCTTTTAGGCGGGCTTGTGGAACCAAAAATCTCAATTCAATCTCTTGCATGATGTCTCCCATCCTTTTTATAGTAGCTACGTTGTCTCTATCGTATGAAAGCTTGCGACTAATGACAAGTAAAGTTTTATCGCTTATAACAAGCGAGTGGTTTAGGGTTCAGTGATCTCAATAGATTTTGTACCATAATAAAAAAGCCGCCCTACATGATGTAGAGCGGCTCTTAGTTAACAAGTCAGGCTATGTATAAATGATAGCTTAGCCGAACTGGTTCATAGTATTTTTGCCACCACCCGCTTTTAGGGCGTTATCACCTGAGAAGATCTCTTTGTGATCATCACCGATGTCAGAACCCGCCATAGCTTGGTGCTTAACGCAAGCGATACCTTCACGGATCTCTTTACGCTGTACGCCGGCTGCATAAGCAAGCATACCGTCTTCACCGAAGTAACCTTTAGCTAGGTTATGCACTTCTAGTGCTGCTGTGTGATAAGTCGGTAGCGTGATTAAGTGATGGAAAACACCTGCTTCGCGTGCAGCATCTTTTTGGAAGTTTTTCGCGGCTTCATCAGCAGCAGCATCAAGCTCAGTACCGTCGTAATCAGCACTCATTAAGTTATCTTTATCGTAGGCTGAGATGTCTTTGCCTTCTTCTTCCCAGCGAGCGATGATTTGCTTACGGAAGTTTAGCGTCCAGTTAAACGATGGGCTGTTGTTATAAACTAGCTTCGCTTTTGGCTGCTGCTCTTTGATACGGTCAACCATCATTTTGATGTGAGCAACGTCTGGAGTAGGCGTTTCAATCCAAAGTAGATCAGCACCGTTCTCAAGAGCGGTCACACAGTCAAGAACAACGCGGTCGATGTTCGTTTCTTCGCGGAACTGGTATAGACCGTTAGCTAAACGTACTGGACGTACCAATTTGCCGTCATGCTTAAGTAGACTATCATTCTCGTTAGCTTGATCAAGAGTGATCTCTTCCATTTCGATAAAGTCGATGTATTTAGAAGCTAAATCACCTGGCTCTTGTGATACTGGGATTTTTTGGGTGAGTGAAGCCCCTTCAGAGTCAGTACGAGCAACGATGATACCGTTTTCAACACCTAGCTCTAAGAATGCATAACGTAATGCATTGATCTTAGCGATATAGTCTTCATGCGGTACGGTTACTTTACCAGCTTGGTGACCACACTGCTTAGCGTCAGAAACTTGGTTTTCGATCTGTAGCGCACAAGCACCTGCTTCGATGATCTTTTTAGCCAATAAGTAAGTCGCTTCTTCGTTACCAAAACCGGCATCAATATCAGCAATGATTGGCACGACATGCGACTCAAAGTTATCAATCTTATCTTGGATAGCTTTAGTATCTTGACCGGCTTCTTCAGCAGCATTTAGCTCACGGAAGTAGTCGTTTAATACTTTGGTATCCGCTTGACGCAAGAAAGTATAGATCTCTTCAACTAGCTTAGGAACCGCTGTTTTTTCATGCATAGATTGGTCAGGTAGAGGACCAAACTCTGAGCGTAGAGCTGCTACCATCCAGCCTGATAAATAGATGTATTTTTTAGAAGTGGTGTTGAAGTATTTTTTGTTAGCATACATGGTTTGCTGAGCGATGAAACCATGCCATGCGCCTAAAGACTGAGTGTACTGAGAAGTATCATTGTCATACTCTTCCATATCTTTACGCATGATGTCTGCGGTGTATTTTGCAATGTCTAAACCAGTCTTGAAACGATTTTGTACCATCATACGAGCAGCATCACTTTCGCTGATGTTCTGCCAGTTGCCGTGCTTTTGCTTTAGTTCGCGTACTAAATCGAGTGCTGACTTATAAGTTGTTGACATGTATTGTCTCCTTGGTGGGGGGGTGAAAACGAGCTTTATTTAAGCAAAAAAGAGTATTACTGCGATTGTTGTCACTATTATATTTGACGTGGTTTGACCAAAGGTCATTTGTCTTGTAGCAGTCATCCTAATGATATTAATGATAATTTTAATACTGAAGGCGACTTATACCGCAGATTGGAACTGCAGATTGGATAGCGGTCTAATGATTAAAAAACACAGTCAAAAACTAATAAACACAAATGTTCTTAAATATTAGGCCTATTACCCTAAACAAACCTACTGATAAATACAAGGGGGTTGAGTAAAATTATTTAATTTATTATCTATCTAACCCCAGTTATGGGCGACTAATGGCGAAGATAAGTATTACGATACTAGCGCTACTACTTGTTATTAGTAAGAAATGCTACAATATCTTGGTTTATTAGACTTCTAGCTGGCCGGCCTAGTTAACTTTGTAATTCACTATAGTCACTTTAATATAATTTATCTAATTTATGATTGTTATCTTTGGTATTCACTAACTGTATAGTATAATAAAATCATAAGCTTATGAACGATATATAAGCTAAAGGACGACCTTTTGATAACTTGATTGATCACAGTATTCAAAAGATAAATAGCGCTTAGAGCAGGGTTACTTATACAACACTAGCAAAATTAGTAACAAGATTAAGAGTCATTTACTATAGAGTAAAGAGAAATACATATGAATTTGCAGCGGGTTGATCTGAATTTATTAGTACATTTGGATGTATTATTACGAGAAAAAAACGTCACACGTGCTGCTGAACAATTAGGTATCACTCAGCCTGCTATGAGTAATATTCTGCGCCGCTTGCGTAAATTATTTAATGATCCCTTATTAGTGCGTTCATCTGAAGGTATGACACCGACTGAGCGGGCGCTTGAGCTGCAACCGCGTATCCGCGAAATCCTAGCGGACTTGACCCAAGTATTGGAGCCGCGTACTGAGTTTCGACCCTATAGCACCTCGCGTGTGTTTCGCATTATGACCTCAGATTATGCTGAGGCGACTTTAGTACCAAAACTAGTCAAAGCGCTGCGCTCTGAAGCGCCCAATGTGATTTTGGACTTTTTGACGCCATCTGATGTCTCTTATCGCGATATGGAGCAGGGGCGGGTAGATTTGGCGATTAACCGCTTCAATGAGATACCACAAAGCTTCCATCAAGTACTGGTGTGGCGCGATACCTTTAGTTGTTTACTATCTGCCGATAGCCCTTATGCCAATCGCTTCAATCTCAAAAACTATCTCAAAGGTCAACACGTTTGGGTATCTAAGACCGGTATGGGCGTGGGTTTTGGGGTTAATCCTGAGAAATCCGGCGGCCTAGGATCAATCGATCAAGCACTGCAGCGTTTAGGTCAAAAGCGCCAAATCAGTGTTTTTACCCGCCATTATCAGATGCCAGCTATGCTTGCCGCTAATAAGGATCTTATTGCTACTTTGCCAACGCGCGTTGCTCGTATGCAGGCTACCAATGATAGTATTATTATGAAAGAGCCGCCGTTTTTTATCCCTGAGTTTGAGCTGACGATGGCTTGGTCGCCTTTATTACAGCATCATCCAGCGCATCGCTGGTTACGTCAATTGATTATGCATGTGGCTCGGCAAGTAGTCGCCGAAGAGGAAGAGCAGCAGCACGATATCCCAGTGATTAATCATTTATTTTGATAGATACGTTAAAGCGAGTTTTATAACGCTAATAAAATAAGATTAATATAATTGCAGAGTCAGCCATCGTGCTGGCTTTTTTATGAGTTAGTTTTTGTACATTGCTGTTTGGAATAATTTTAGAATTCCTGTCGCAAGCTTTATTAAGCTTATCTTTATACTTGAGTCACATTGTTAACATGCCATGCACATTTCTTTATATCTTGTAAAATTGCGAGGAAGATATTTTGTTATGATAATTGAGTACCAATAAAAAGTATTCAGTAAAAAGTATTTAGCAAATAAATATCTTATCAATAAATGCAACCTACAAATATAAATAAGGAATATAAATCATGGCAGATATTACTACTGTGAACCCTGCAACGGGTAAAAAAATTAAAGAATACAATTATATGAGCAATGATGAGGTCAACAAAATTGTTGAAGCCTCACATAATGCTTTTTTACAATGGCGTAAAACCAGTCATGAAGAGCGTGCAAAGGTCATTAATTCGATTGGCGAAACTTTGATGAAGTACAAAGAAGAGCTATCAAAATTAATGACTGAAGAGCGCGGTAAGCTTTATAGTCAAAGCCTAGAAGAGATTGACTTATGTAAATCTATTTGTGATTACACGGCTGAGAAGGGCGTGACGGCTCTAGCGGATGATGAGCGCGATGTGGAAGGGCTAAAAAAAGGGATTGTCACCTATCAGCCTATCGGGGTGATTTATGGTATGCAGCCTTGGAATTTTCCAGCGTATCAGGTATTTCGTTATACTATCGCTAACCTGATGGCAGGTAATAGTATTTTGTTAAAACATGCCTCAAACGTTACTGGTTCAGGTTTATTGATCGAAAAAATCTTCCATGAGTCTGACTTGCCAAACGATTTGTTCCGTACTATTTTGATCGACCATGATCAGTCAGAAGAGCTGATTGGCCATGACAAAGTGCGCGGTGTTACCTTAACGGGTAGTGATGGCGCGGGTAGTATCGTCGGCCAACAAGCGGCTAAAGTTATCAAAAAGTCTGTTTTAGAATTAGGCTCTAACGATGCTTTTATCGTACTAGAAGATGCTGATTTGGACGTGGCAGTAGAGGTTTGTGCCAATGCTCGTCTTTATAACAATGGTGAGACTTGCGTGGCCGCTAAGCGCTTTATCGTAGTCGATAGCTTATATGATGAGTTCCGTAAGCGTATCGTTGAGGTGTTCGAAAACACTAAATACGGCGACCCAATGAGCGAGGACTCAGATATCGGTGCGATGGCGCGTAAAGATTTACAAGAGAAGCTGCACAAGCAAGTCGAGGAAAGTGTCGAAAAAGGTGCGACAATCGCGGTTGGCGGTAAACTGCCAGAGGGTAAAGCAAGCTTTTATCCGGCGACTATTTTGGAGAACATCGAAAAAGGTCAGCCCGCTTATGATGATGAATTATTCGGTCCAGTAGCCTCATTGATCCGCGCTAAAGATCAAGAAGATGCCTTACGTATCGCTAATGACAGCCGTTATGGTCTAGGCGGCGCTATCTTCTCAAAAGATGAGGAGAAAGCGATTCGCTTAGCAAGCGAGCAGTTCGATACCGGTATGGTCTATATCAATGGTTTCGGCCTAGCTAACGCTGCCATGCCATTTGGCGGTGTGAAAAACTCAGGCTATGGCCGCGAACATGGTGGCTTTGGTATTAAAGAGTTTGTTAATATCAAAGGCGTTCACGTTTTAAACCCAAATGCTGATGCTTAATTAAGACTTTTAGGTAGTGATTATTAACCATACCTAGTTTTAGTTAGTTTAGATATAGCAAAGCCCAATTTGACTTAGTAATAAGTTTGAATTGGGCTTTTTTATGCTTGAGTGTTTTAAGGCTCAATTTAATTATCTAAAAAGAGCTTAAGCGGTAGTGATGGTAGATAGTCGTTGTTTGTAAATGATAAAGTATCAAGGGAGATAACTTGCTTAGCTATCAGTAAAATAGTCCAAGGAAGCAGCTGATGTTCAAGCTTTTGTACGCGTTTTTGTAGGCTAGCTGCATTATCTTTCGCTGATAAACTAAGCAGCGCTTGGGTTAGAACCGCTCCTGCATCCAGCTCAGCGGTCACCACGTGAATACTACAGCCGTGATAGCGCTCGCCTGCAGTGATGACTCTTTGATGAGTATCAAGCCCTTTATAGGCAGGAAGCAAAGAGGGGTGCAAATTAATCATCGGGGCGATAGAGTGCTGAATAAAATCACTACTTAGCACCCGCATAAAACCAGCTAGTACAATCAAATCTGGCTGCCAATCTTGCAGTTGTACGCTAGCATGACGCTCAAAGGTCTTGAGCGTCATGCGTTTGCCACTATCGGTATGCGAAAAGATAGCGACTGGAATATGGGCTTGCTGAGCGCGAGTGATCGCATAAGCGTCCGCGCGATTGCTGATGACACCGACTATCTCGATAGGCAGCTCGCCGGATTGCATAGCGTCTATTAGCACTTGTAGGTTACTGCCACTACCAGACACTAATACGGCCACGCGTAATGGTTTATTTTTTATATCTTTCGCTACGAAGCTTGATGAATCACTTTTTGACATTAATGATAAACCACTGCGTCAGCGTCGCGGCTGATCATCTCGCCAATTTTCCAAGCTTTTTCACCCGCGTTAGTCAAAATCTCGATCGCTTGCTCAGCATGCTGTTTTGGTAGCACAATCACAAAGCCAACCCCGCAGTTAAAGGTGCGGTACATCTCGCTTTGAGCGATATTGCCTTCTTTTTGTAGCCAGTTGAATAACTCAGAGAACTGCCAGCTATCTGTATCGATACTAGCGGCTA
>JARIDJ010000009.1 GCA_029267175.1 Psychrobacter sp.
GGTCTCAGGACTCGATAACACGCAGGCGGTGTTAAAGATATTGAGACCCTTATTCTCCATTGCGCCCATATTGAACTGGCTGACCGCCACGATCATGTAACGATCGAGATCATAAGCGCGGCCATAACTGACCTCGTCCCACTGCATAGAGTCTTTGAGCGCTTGCATACCGACGTGACATTTATCGATGTCCTCCGCCTTCGCGTAGAGCTCAAGCAATACCTTGCGACCTTCGCTAGTGGTGTAGCTGTCACTTAGTACTGCTAGATCAGCAATGACGCTGGCAAATAGATAGCTTGGCTTGTTGGTTGGATCGTGCCAAATAGCGTAATGGCGGCTGCTATCGCCCGTCACCTCGCCTGCCTCAACTAAATTACCATTGGCAAGCAATGTTGGATAGCGCTTATCCGCCTCTAAACGGGTAGTAAATACCGCGAGCACATCAGGGCGATCCGGATAAAAGGTAATCTTACGAAACCCCTCAGGCTCGCACTGAGTGACAAACATGGTATCGCTGCCACTACCGGCGATATATAGACCTTCAAGCTCAGTATTGGTATGCGGATGAATACGGACTTGTAGCTGCAAAGTCGCTTTATCTGGTGCATTGCTAATGATAAGCTTACCGCTAGCTTGCTGATAGTGATCGCTAGTCAGTGTCTCGCCATTCATCTTGATAGATAACAGCTCAAGATCTTCGCCGTATAGCTCAAGATCGCCGCTGCCTTGACGAGTCATCACCAAAGTACTATCGACCGTCGCAAAATCTGCAAACAGCTTGATATCTAAATCAACCGTTTCGACATCAAAACTTGGGCGCTGATAGTCTTTTAGGTAAATCTTAGTAGGCGTATGAGCTGGTACATCCGGCATGTCAGCATTGATAATATTGGCATCGGTTTGGGTCGTGGACATTAGTATTCCTATTATTTTTTAAAAGGGATTGAGCTTAAATTATGGAGATATTTTTGCTGGGTATTATAAGGCTTAGTTTAGGTTTAAGCTGAGTTATTAAATTAAGTTTGATTCTCGTAAGCTTTAACGCTACATTGGCTTAGCTGAGCAAATTTCAAGAGTAACCGTCTAGTTTCATCACTTTGGTAAAGCCTTATGAGTCGTCACTTAAATCGCCCTACTATTACCCTGCCTGCATTGATAGCTTATAGCGATGCTTTACTGACTTCCCTATTGGCAGAGGGACAAAAGCAAGAGACTGATACGGTTACTCAAACGGCTGAGAAACTCTCCTCGCCTCTTTTATGGGTGGTAGCAGATAATTACCAGACTGAAAATCTAAATCAGCAACTTAATAAACAAGGCATTAACATCAAGGGTAATAGCCAAAACCTTAGCAAAGCTAACAGTGAAAACACTATAGCAAACGACACTAAAAGACCTATTGAGATCAGCACCTTAGCTCAGCTTAACAAACAAAACGCTAGGCTACGCTACCAGCTGGGCTGCTTTTGGCTACCTACTCTTAAAGAGGAGCAGCTACAGCCCTTTATTCCTCTTATCATGCGCTATCGTGACCTATATGCCGCTCATTTGCTGATTGCGGTTAACGCTGATATAAACCTAAGAGCTTATGGTTTTACGCCCTTTGATATTATGAGCGAACACCCTTTAGAGTCAGCGGTAGCTTTGGCTGATGATGCAGCCGTAGCAAACCCACGACTAACCCTTTGGCAATTTAATCTGTATGATTATAAACGCCTGCCTAATTGGTTAAATAATAAATACTGGGCCAATCCTGAAAACTGGGACAAACATCGCTGGTAAGTATTAAAGTTAATTTCATCAGAGTCGATTTTGACTATAGCCAAAAACGGTTAACCCTATAACTGGTTAATACTATAAATAGCTTGGTTTTAAAATTAAATTATCAGACACGTACTGTAATAGCTACTAAACCTTGGTATTATTAACAGTAATGCTACTTACACAACGTAACATTGATTTTATGATAAACCTCAATTCCCTACGTTTATTATAAGTGATTTAAAATAACAATTTAATCAACACTTTAGGAGCTTCAAATGTCAAAAAATATCTCTTCTAGTAGCCGTTTTGCTAAGATTGCTGCTTTAGCTGTCCTCTCTAGCGCCGTCGCTTTAACGACCGGTTGTGCGACCAAACGCACTACTTCTGAGGTGGTAGTAGCGCCACTAGGTATTCCTGGTGGTCAAGGCGCTTATACTGGCGCAGTTATTGTCGATAATCAAGTTGGCGTAGTCAATGCCGCTAACAATATCCAAGCGGTGGTTTATTTTGCATTTGATAGCAGTGAGATTACTGCGCAGTCGGCCAGCGTACTGAATCAGCATGCCAGCCTATTAAGCTCAAACCCAACGGCTGAAGTGCTAATCGCCGGCCACACTGATGAGCGCGGTAGCCGTGAATACAATATGGCTTTAGGTGAGCGCCGTGCCCAAGCTGCCCGTGATTATTTAGCCGCGCAGGGTGTGTCAACAAATAACATTCGAGTGATCAGCTATGGTGAAGAGCGTCCTGCGGTAGCGGGCAATACCGAAGAAGCCTACGCTCAAAATCGCCGTGCAGAACTGTCTTACTAATAGCGCCTTACTAATAGCGTCGTTTGCCATAAAAGGTTTATGGCAGATTAGTTATAAGCTAAAAGTAACTCGCCTACTGTAAAAAAGTAAACCCAATGATAGTATTATCATTGGGTTTTTTAGAATTAAGACTGCGTTTATCTACTTTATAAACCATCACTAACACTACTATCATCACTTATGTTATCACTTAATAATATTCAGTTTACTCAGCTTGATCCTGGTAGCTACTGCGCTACGGCGACTCTAGAAGGAGCTTTGCCGATATTAAAAACAAATACGCCAACGGCTCAAAGTCTAAAACGTCAAGATCAGCGTCAGGGCGTACGGCTATTATTACAAAAGCTACTAGATGAGCTGGCTATCGTAGATACCTTAGAAGAGTTGGAGTTTCCTTATAGACTTAGCCGTCATGGTCATTATGTCTGCTTTAGTCACTCGGCTAACAAAGTAGCGGTCGCTATCAGTCATAAGCAAGCTATCGGTATCGATGTTGAGATTAATAAGGTAGCGTGGCAAGTGGCTAAACGTTATTATCATCCTAGCGAGATTGCTATATTAGAGCTGCTACCTATGGCTAAACGTGATTATCTGGTCAAACTACTTTGGCAAATCAAAGAAAGCTTCATTAAGATTGATCAAAACAAACTAGCAGCTGGGTTGGGAATGCCTTATCCGGCACTTATGCAGCAGCTGCTTACAAATGATATGCTAACTAATCGCTTATTTAATATTTCACTTACTGAATTGAATGATAGATCTTTTTCTCAGCACCAGCTGACTATTCTTAAAGCGCAGCAAACGGTCGTTGTTTTTTGATAAAGCCTACTGCTAGCAGGCTACTTTATAAGTTTGGTCCATCGCTATTTTAGCTAGTTTAAAATACAAAACACAAGACACAAAAAAACGGCCCGAAGACCGTTTTTTTATTCATTATTTATAGAAAATAGTCTCTATAAATTAGAAGCGGTAAGTTGCACCTAATTTAACAATTGGCAACCACTCTAACCAGTTCTTATCTTCTAAATCACGCTCCGCTCTTTCAGCTACAATATTTGCAGCAGAGTTAGGGTTATTGTCAGTACGACTAATAGTAGCGTCTACTTTACCTAGGTAAGCTGCACCTACTTCACCAAACACACCAAAGTTATTAGTGATGTTAGGACGGAAACCAACAGTTAAGTAAGGAGCTAACTTGTTGCGGTGTTCTAGAGAACCTTCTAAGTTACCAACGTTCTCACCAGCGATATCCCCTGTTCCAACAGCCCCAGGTGCTTGACCTGCATAATATCTTTTACCATCGATACTATAGTAGCCATCGCCTTCAGCATTAGCACGTACATCAATATCGTTATCAGGAACGATGATACCAGCACCCATAGTGAACCAGTTCGCTGCTGGACGTAATTGTACGCCTAAGTACGGGTTACTAAAGTCAGAGTCAACGTCATAATTGATATCTTTAGCATCAAAATCACCACCGAATAAGTCAGCTACGTCGCCGCCTGCCCAACCTGCTTGCAGTTCAGTTTTGTCATTTAGTGCCCAACCAATGTTAGCACCATAACCTAGTGAACCCACTTCAGCACTGATAGCTGCTGGATTTAATACTGTACCAAAGAAAGTCTTAGTACCGCCAACTACTGCGCCTGTGGTGTTGCGAATGACACCAGCATCGCTTTGATACTGATAAGCTGGTGTCGCTGTTTCATAGACGACAGCATCGTTATTATCGACAACAACGATTGGATCAGCAGCCATAGCAGCGGTTGATGCCAAGATAGCAGCAGATACCGCAGTAAGTTTGATAAGTTTCATTATAAATCTCCTAAAAGTGTAGAGTAGCTTGCCCACTATTAATGATAATTTAGAGTTGTTTTTAAACCATCATTTTGTTGAGCAGATTAAAACAATTTTGGCTTCAAAAGTCATCCCTAAAGAGGCGCTTTTTGTTTACCATTATGTAAAGATTGCATGGCTATTGTAATCATTTCCATACTAATCAGTGATTAAGCTTAATATTGTTACTAAATATGTCTAATAGAATTATTAGCGTAGCAAAGCCTTCATCCGACTAAAGCTATTCTAGTCTTAATACAGCTCTCAAAACAGTGTAGCTTATATAGGCAAACACTACTGTTTGTTGTCTTTTGTGAAATGATGTATCAAAGCTATCTTTTTAAAGACGCTTTGTAGTAAAGACCCTTGGTGATAAAGATGCTTTGCAATAATGTGGCATGATAGCTTGAATCAATTTTCAAAATATAATTTGTAAAAACGTTATACTACTAGGAGTAACTAGTTATTTATCAAGTAACTGCTACTTAGTGAATTATCATTACTCGCGCTAATTAGTATTTAAATATCAATTATTGAGCTCATTTTATGCCTAAAGTATCGTCTATTACTCGTGTCCTAGAGATCGTTGAAGCGGTATCCTATGCCGTCAAACCTCTATCTCCTTTGGAATTATCCCAAGAGCTTGATATTCCAAAGCCTACCATTCATAGATTGATACAGACTTTGGTAGAAGAAGGGTTTGTAGGGGTCGATATAGGCGGCGGGATTATCCCAGGGAAGCGCGTGCGCAATCTTAGTATTGAGCTTTGGCAACAAAGACAGTTCTTTGATGAGAGGCAACTGATATTGCAAGAATTAGTTAAGCATACTAAGGAGAGCTGCGGTATCGCTGTGCCTTATCAGATGAGCATGTTATACACCAATCGGGTACAGACTAAGCTGCCAATACAGATCTACTTACCTGTTGGCTCAAAGTCGCCTATGTGGTGTACGGCGACAGGGAAGCTATATCTTAGTCAATTATCAGCGCCAAAACGGGCAAAAATGCTACGACAGCTGTCCCTTGATAAATATACCAACAACACTCTTACCGATATAGATAAGCTAAATGCAGAATTAGATGCTATCGCTGAAACCGCCGTTGGAGTGGATAACGAGGAATTTATTTCTGGAACTTTTTCAGTCTCTGTTCCTATCCTCGATAGAAAATCGCGTTATGTCGCCTCCCTCTTTGTCAATGCTCCTACCACTCGCGTATCGTTAGAGGAGCTATTGACTCATGTGCCAAAGCTGAGAATAGCAGCGCAAGAGATTCAGACGCTTTTATACGAGCTTGATGAAGTACAAGCCTAGAGCGTATTGAATATTTATAAAATTAAGTAGTTATAATTAGGCTTAATTCAGCACCGACTTATCGTACATAGCCATAATGCTAGAGAAGTCTTTATTGTCATTTTCTTTTACATGCTCATCATACAACTGAGTCGCTCTTTGTCCCATTGGCGTCTCAACCTGAATCTCTTTGGCGGTTTGTAGCGCAAGATTGAGATCTTTTTGCATAAGCTTGCTCATAAAGCCGCCTTTATAGTGATGGCTAGAGGGTACATTTTCCATCACTTGCGGATAAGGGTTGTACACCTCCAACGTCCAATTACGTCCTGAGCTTTGTAGCATAATATCGGATAACACTTTGGCATCTAAGCCGTTTTTGACCCCTAGATTGATAGCTTCAGCGGTACCGGTCATAAGAATGCCAAGCAGCATATTATTGCATATCTTCGCCACTTGCCCAGCTCCATTAGCGCCTGCATGAAATATGTTTTTGCCCATTGATTTAAGGATAGGCTGAGCTTTAGTAAAAGCCTCTAAGCTACCACCAACGATAAAAGTCAAACTACCTGCTATCGCACCGCCGGTACCACCGGATACTGGTGCATCTAAAAAATCTATACCTAGCTTATTAGCCTCTTTGGCTACCTTTCGCGCATCAGAAGCCGCTATCGTGCTACTGTCTATCACTAGTGTGCCTTGGGGTAAATTCGCTAGTAAACCATCTGTTGCTTGCTCATCTTCGCCTAGATATATAGAGAGAACCTGCTCGCCAGCAGGAAGCATAGTGATAACCACTTGCGCATTGGCTACGGCCATCTTTGGATTGGCCGCGACATTAGCGCCCGCTTGTTGTAGGCGCTTGGTGGCTGCTGCTGATATATCATAAACCATCAAAGAGTAACCGGCTTTGAGTAAGTTCTCTGCCATAGGAGCGCCCATATGACCTAGACCAATAAAAGCGATATTCGGCTTTGAGGCTTTATTTTGCACAGCTGTACTATCTGTTATATTCATCACATCTCTCCTTGATCAGTTAGCTGATAGTTTATCAGTCAACTATGAATTCATCACCTTTTGCTTATCTCAATACTTACTGTGGTGCTGGTACTCATACTAGCATTGAAGCGTATATAGTAAATCAAAAGCACAATAATCCTATAGAGTTAAGCGCCCTATCAGCGAGCTCAACTATCTAACGTGCTGAGATCCTAACGCGTCCGCTCCTAGCCAATCTTGCAAAGGATGCTGTCCTTGCGCGTAAGGATTGTCAAAATGCGACTCAATATAGGCTTGTCCTTCTATATCTAAGCACTGAGCTAGCGTACGCGACCACTTTGGATTTTTATCTTTATCAATCAGTAGCGCGCGCACCCCTTCTTTAAAGTCAGGATTGGCCGCGCAGTGTACCGCAACGTTAGCTTCTAGATATAGCACTTGCTCTAACGATAAAGCGCTGACTTTATGATATAAAGCATAGGTCAAAGCAGCGGTCACCGGACAACCATGGCGATAAGTGGCGATAGCTCGCTGCGTCCAGCTATCTGCCGCAAAGTCAGCATCAATTTGCGCTAATGCTTCATCGTCTTGTAGCAGTCTATCGATATCTGCCAAACCTCCACTATTCATCACTCGCTGAATCGGCTGCCAGTACTTGGCAAGCTTACTCTCTGGCAGCTCTGCTACCCAATGAGAGGCTAAGGCCCGACTGGTCACGCTAGGCAACCTGCCAAAGCCTTGCTCCATCTCAGCTCGCCAGTTAGCGCTCTTTAAACGCTCAATGATAGCGTCGTAATCCTCACTACTAGCACTATATTCGGCTAGATTGGCTAATAAAGCATCGCTGCCGTTACACTGCGCGCCCGTTAGACCCAAAAATAAACCGCTACTCGCTAGCATACGCTGCAAAAACCAGCTACCAGAAGCATCAGGGAATAGGCCAATGGTAATCTCCGGCATGGCAAAGCGGGTACGCTCCGTAACGATGCGATGACTACAAGCCGCCATCAGTCCCATACCGCCGCCCATAATAATGCCATCACCCCAAAGAATGAGCGGCTTTGGATAAAAATGCATTTGTCGATACAAGCGGTATTCATGACCAAAAAACTCAGTGGCATAAGGATTGGGTAGTGGCGCTGACTCTGACATACTGTCATAGAGCTTACGAATATCGCCGCCAGCACAAAAAGCCTTGTCCCCTGCCCCTCGAAGCACAATGGCGACTATCTGACTATCAGTTTGCCACTGCTCAAGCTGCTTGGATAATAGCTGACACATCTCCACGCTAAGGGCGTTGAGCGACTTTGGACTATTTAGAGTCATAATCCCAAGCTGATGACCGCATTCGGTCGCTTCAGTGTGAAAAAGCACTGCTGCTTGTTTTTTGGGAAAAGGAATAGTTTCAGGGCTGGTTTTGGTGGTCATAAAAAGAACCTATCATGGTTATTAAAAGTACATAAATTAAAAGATAAAAGGTATTAAAACAAACCCTAACGTAAGGAGCTAAGGGCATCGTCTTGCAGCATCTGCCGCGAGACTATCACCCGCATAATCTCATTGGTGCCTTCTAATATCTGATGCACCCGCAGATCTCTCACATGACGCTCAAGCGGATAGTCGTTCAGATAACCATAGCCGCCATGTAATTGTAGCGCTTGATTGGCCACCTCAAAGCTTAAATCAGTAGAGAGTCGTTTGGCCATAGCGCAATAAGTGGAGGCTTGCGGATCGTTATTATCGACTTTATTCGCCGCCAAATAAAGCATTTGCCGCGCGGCTATGGTTTGCGTAAGCATATCGGCAAGCTTAAATTGTACCGATTGAAAGCTTGCTATGGGCTTGCCAAATTGACTTCTGTCTTTGACATAGCTAGTAGCCGTTTCAAGCGCAGATTGCGCAGTACCGACAGCGCAAATACCGATATTGATACGTCCGCCATCTAAGCCTTTCATCGCAATACTAAAGCCTTGCCCCTCTTTTCCTATCAAATTGGCAGCAGGGACTTTGACGTCTTTGAAGCTAATAGTGCGCGTAGGCTGCGCTTTCCAGCCCAT
>JARIDJ010000036.1 GCA_029267175.1 Psychrobacter sp.
TTCGACTAGGGTAAAAAGGGGCATGTACTGCGCGTGTCATTTTAGTTGCGTAATGACAGCAAGCAGTGTACAACTGTACCTAATAACCGTTTACTCTTTAACGCTGCCCGCTATAAAATCTCAAGCATAAAATATTGAATAAACCATACTAAAAGTAAAGGAATAATTATGAAAATAGGTATCCCTAAAGAGATTAAAAATAATGAAAATCGCGTTGGCCTGCCACCAAACGCTGTCACAGTGCTAGTTGAGGACGGTCATAAGGTGTATGTCGAATGCGATGCGGGCATGGGTTCGCAGTTCACCGATGAGGACTATGAAGAAGCCGGCGCAACCATCGTTAATAGTGCAGATAAAGCGTGGGACGCCGAATTGGTTATAAAAGTCAAAGAGCCTCAGCAGCAAGAGTATAAATACTTAACCGAAGATTTAATGCTATTTACCTATTTGCACCTAGCTAATGAGCCGGATCTGGCTAAAGTCTTAGTCGATAATAAAGTTACCGCCATAGGCTATGAGACGGTGCAATTAGCCGATAAGTCCTTACCGTTACTGACGCCGATGAGCGAGATTGCTGGCCGCATGAGTACGCAAATAGGCGCGCAGTTTTTGCAGAAGTTTTATGGCGGTAAGGGGATTTTACTTGGTGGCGTACCCGGAGTACAAAAGGGACGCGTTACTATCATTGGTGGCGGCGTCTCAGGTACAGAAGCGGCCAAAATTGCTATTGGCCTGCGAGCGGATGTGACTATTTTGGATTTAGATCCCAAACGACTCAAAGAGCTGTCTGAGATGTTTGGTAATAACGTACAGACTCTAATCTCGAACAAGGTCAACATTGCTAATAGCGTTGAGGCTAGTGACTTAGTGATAGGCGCGGTACTCATACCGGGTGCGGCAACGCCTAAGCTTGTCACTGAGGAGATGATAGAGGCGATGGATGATGGCGGGGTGATTATCGATATCGCAATCGATCAAGGCGGCGTGTTTGAGACTACTGATCGCATTACCACTCATGATGATCCCACTTATATTAAGCACGGCATCGTCCATTACGCAGTAGCTAATATTCCAGGGGCAGTGCCACGAACTGCAACGATGGCTTTATCAAATGTCACTTTGCCCTATATTCAAAAACTGGCTAAAAAAGGGATTAAGCAAGCCTGTCATGAAGATACTGCCCTTGCAAAAGGGGTAAATGCGACGCAAGGTTACATCACTTATGAGGCAGTTGCTGAGGCTTTAGATTATGAGTATAAGGCGTTGGATAGTTTGCTTGGCGACTAGTCTTGATTTTAAAACATTGACGACAGCCATAATCTAAGCTTTAGCGACCACAGCGGCTGAATACCTGTCAATCCCTGTGTCATCTCACCATCTTCTAAGATCACATAAGAGGGGGTGACTTGTCCTTGCCAATCGGCAAAGATCGCTCCGTCTTCGTCATTTACGGTGATAAAATCAAAATTATTTTGCTGCAGATAGTCTTGCAATGCTTGATCGGAGCCTGATTTGATAGCGATAGTGACCACTGGATAATTGTCGTTAGCGGCTAACTTATTAATAGTCGGTGAGGTATAAGTGCAAATCGGGCACCAAGTTCCCCAAAAATATACTAGCGTCGGTTGCTCACGACTCAATGCTGCTAGATCTAAGCTTTGTCCCTGATAATCGGTCAGCTGTAATTGAGGGTTGGCTGGCATGATGGGTTGTCGCCACCAATTAATGGCAGTATAAATAATGATAAATACTAGACCATAAAATAAGATGCTTTTAACAAGTGACCAAAGCTTTTGCTTAGGCGTTTTTTTGACTTTTATAGCTGTCTTTTCTATATCAGTACTCATGAGGTTTTCTCGAAGCTTAAAAGGGTAGTAATAAGCCTTTATAGATAAAAATAAACGGCTGAAAGATCAGCCGTTTTATAAAGAGTTTAGTTTTAATTGAGCGGTTAAGACTTTTGCGCGCGGCTTTGTAGCGGATCGCCTAACAGGACGCTACCAGAGTTTTCACGGCGCTCCTCTGCGCTTAGTTTACTAGCTGACACTTTGGACTTGCGCTTCCACTTTAAGCTAAATAAATCATCACGGCGATCGAGTAAGTTATGTACAGAGCCCTCATTACGCACATGGATGAGCTTGTCTAAGTTTAAGTCGGAGAAAAACACCATCTCAGTATTAGCCGTGGTTTCTGCCATAATCGCATCATGCGGAAAGGCAAAGTCGGACGGGGAGAAGATAGACGACTGCGCGTACTGAATATCCAAGCTCTCAACCTGTGGCAGGTTACCCACTGAGCCGCAAATCATCACATAACACTCGTTCTCGATAGCACGAGCCTGCGCGCAGTGACGCACCCGCAGATAACCGTTTTGAGTATCGGTCCAAAACGGCACAAACAAGATATCCATATCATCGAGCGCCATTAATCGCGCAAGCTCCGGAAACTCGACATCATAACAGACCAAAATACCAATACGACCAGCATCCGTATCAAAGACTTTGACCTCATCGCCACCTTCGATGACCCAAGCGCTACGCTCATGCGGAGTGATATGAATTTTGCGCTGCTCCTCAACGGTACCATCACGGCGGCACAGATAGCTGACGTTATAGAGGGTATCGTTCTCATCAAGCAGCGGCATTGAGCCGGTGATGACGTTGACGTTATAACTAACAGCCAGATGTGAGATCTCATTTTTGAACCATTCGGTATAACCGGCCAAAAAACGAATAGCGACGTTTTGATCGGTAGATTCGCACAGTCCCATCAGCGGCGCATTAAAAAACTCAGGCAAGCAGGCAAAGTCAGAATTATAGTCCGCCATAATATCGACAAAGAACTCGACTTGTTGCAGCAGCTCCTCAGGCGACTCGACTTCACGCATTTGCCACTGAATACCGCCGATACGTACCTCAGATTTACGGGTATTAGGCTTATAGTCTTGCGGCTCATAATAGATATTAGCCCACTCAAGCAAAGTGGCAAAACCTTTAGACTGCTTATCATCGGGTAAATAACCGGTCAAAATACGCTTGACGATAAAGCCATTGGATAACTGAAAAGACAGCGCTGAATCATGAATCTCACGCGACTCAACCGCATCGATATACTCGCCTGGCGTCAAATCTTGGTGATTGTGATAATTGGGAATACGACCACCGGCCAAAATAGCGCGTAGATTTAGCTGTCGACAAAGCTCTTTACGCGCGTCATAAAGCCTGCGACCTAGACGGTAACCACGATAATCAGGATCAATAAGCGCGTCCAGACCATAGATAGCATCGCCATCAGGATTGTCTTTTATGATCTCTTTGAGACCAATTAAGTCATCATAAGTATGCGGGTTAGAGAATCTAGCATAATCAACTCGGACAGATAAGACGATACCTATCAATTGATCATGGTCAAATAAAGCAATCTGCCCTTCAGGAAAGGCATCAATCAAAGTGTGAATAGTAGTCTTTGACCAAGCGCCGCCCAAATTGGCATAGACTCGATCCATAAGCGCTTTGACTTGAGGATAGTCTTTTTTCTTAATCTCAGCGATAGTTAAGTGAAAATCGTCTAATTTTTCTATTTTACTCATAATATTCCTATGTTAGCTTTATCAGCCATCAAGCTCTACCCAATCATTCAAAAAGCAGGGTCTACCCTTACCATTTAGAGTCTCTAGTAATGAGTAGCTTGGCTAGGATAAAACATAACTATTTTTTTTAAGGGTTTTGATTATTATAAAAAACGGTATTAAATCTGCAATACTGGTGCTACAATAATTAACGATAACAATTACTTGCAAACTATTAGCTCATATACCGTCTATCTTACGGATACAAAATTTGTGTTTGTCATCATACCATCTCAATGTGAAGTTACTAGTGACGACCGGTATTATTCGGTATCGTTATGGTCATTTATAAAGCTAAGCATCACCTAAAAAACAATACCTAAAAGACAATAAGTAGTCATCCAGTACATGCATTAAGCTTTACTATCTTGAGTTATCAACTTTATTATCGTAAATTCAAAAAAGATGGCTACCGATTATAGTTCGGTACTGATAACGATTTACCTTTATTATTTTCGTTCGTTAGCAGTGTAAACGAGCACTAGGATTGCGTATGAGCTTACCCCTAAACCATGCCGATACGGTTAACTATTTGGATGACGTTGCAGACACCACGTTGGTACGCTTGGTTTATGTAAGTAGTTTAACGCTTAGCTCGCGCTTGCAAGCTTCTATATTTGATAAAGTGGAGGCTCATGCACGTCATTATAATGAGCAACAAGGTATCACCGGTACTTTATGTTATGGCAATAGTCATTTTTTGCAATGCTTAGAGGGTGAGAAGTCAAAGGTGTTAGCCTTGCAGCAGCGTATATTTAGTGATGAACGTCATAAGAATGTTAGGATTTTGCTAATAAAAGCTATCGATCAGCGCATTTTTTGTGATTGGCGCATGCGTTTGTTGTTTTTGGAGCGCTGGCTCTGGTCACCAGCTACCAAGCAGCAGGCAGTGCAATTATCGCCTTTTCTGCCTTTTGCGCCGCATGGCTGGAGTATTGAGCGTACGGAGCATTTCTTAGCAATCATCAAAAACTTTGAGACACCGCCCCATATCAATGCTGCTGGAATCACTTATAACGCTTTGGGTAATATGCTCAAGCACGTTGCTGCACCGCATCAGGCTTTTTTGCTGGTGCAAGCAGTGTTAGCGGTATTGCTAGTGATCGGTTTATTGCTTTTAAATTATTAGAGCTACGCTATAAATAAAGACGCTATTAGTAACCCTTAGAAATAATATATGGTATAAAAACGACGCTAGACTTCACAGTTTAGCGTCTTTATTTATTGTTAAGTCAAAAAGAATTACATATCAAAAATCTTACCACGATTCATAATATTATTAGGGTCAAATACTTTTTTGACTTGTTTTAAATAGTCAATCTCAAGCGGACTACGGCTATATTCTAAATAAGGCTTTTTGGTCATACCCACGCCATGCTCAGCGGACACAGAGCCGCCATATTTTTGTACGGTTTCAAACACGTATTTATTGACGATTTGACACTCGCTAAAGAAATCATCCTTGCTCATGCTTTCAGGCTTTAAGATATTTAGATGCAAATTACCATCGCCAATATGACCAAACCAGCAGACCTCAAAGTCAGGATAATTGCTGCTAACAATCGCATCAATCTCTGCAATAAAGTCAGGCACGTAGCTGATCAATACTGAGACATCGTTCTTATAAGGCGTAAATACCGAGATAGTCTCAGAGATATACTCACGCAGCTTCCATAGCTCTGCCGCTTGTGTGAGGTTTTGACTCATCACTCCATCGACCACCCAGCCCTCAGTCATGCACTCCTCAAAGATGGCCATGGCTTTGTCCATGATGGGCTCATAAGGCGCTTCAAACTCAAGTAGGGTATAGAACTTAGTACGCGACTCAAATGGCTCTTGTACTTGCCCATGCGCCATCAGCTTATCAATCGCCACCTCATCAAAAAACTCAAAGGCGGTTAGATCGATCTTGGCTTGAAAAGCCGATAATACATTCATCACGTCATTGAAGCTATCCATGCCAAGCACCATCACATTAAGATCTTGCGGCAAGCGGTCCAGCTTGATCTGAGCGTGAGTGACTAACCCCAAAGTGCCTTCACTACCGATAAACAACTGGCGTAGATCATAGCCGGTAGCGTTTTTGACCATGCCGCGGTTCAGCTGCAAAATATCGCCTTTACCTGTCACCACAGTCAAACCCATAATCCACTGACGGGTCATGCCGTAACGTATGACCTTGATACCGCCCGCGTTAGTGCCGATATTGCCGCCGATTTGGCTAGAGCCTGCCGAGGCAAAATCAACCGGATAATATAAATCTTTGGACTCAGCAAACTGCTGCAATTGCTCGGTGACGACTCCTGCTTCAATCTCAACCATACGATCCGCAAGATAAAATGTGCCGATTTTATTCATCTTATCCATGCTCACCACAATCTCACCATTGGCCGCTACTGCGCCAGCAGATAGACCGGTGCGACCACCACTTGGCGTCAATACCACGTTATACTCATTAGCCAATAGTACGATAGCTTGTACTTGCTCAGTGGTTTTTGGAAACACAATAGCTGCAGCGGCAGGGGCGAAATGCTTGGTCCAATCTTTGCCCCAGTGCTCTAAGCTCTCGCTATCGGTTTTGATTTGACTCTCCTCAAACTGATGAGTCGTCCTTAGCGTCGCCAAAATAGCTTGTACGCTAGCCGTAGTTGCCTCAGTGGCAGGTCGATTTGAGCTTGGTTCATTAACATCCGCTTGCTTAGCAGCATGCGTAAGCTCATGAGCAACTGCATGAGCCGCCTTATTAGCAATAGTATCAGGTTGGTTTTCGATGAGAGATTCAGTCATAATAGTCTCGGCTATTTAGGATTGGCAACAGAGGGGAGTGATGATTTGCTTAAAGTAGCGATTCATACCTTTAGATAAGGTCAATATTAGCACATCACAACCTTATCTCTAAGTAGATGCTAATACTTAATAGAATATCACTAATTAAAATAACAACTATTTATTGCTCTTATTTCCTAACATAATCGAGCAATTTTGTGTAATATAAGCGCATTATTTTTTATTCATTATAAGTCACTTGTTAGACGATTTTATGTACTGTTAACGGGTGTTTTAACCAGTTGCTGATAGATAAGCTACCGACATCTTAATAGTAATAAAAAAACCATTTACCAAAATTATAGGATAGGTTTGATATGGCATTATCACTACAAAAAGATAAGATCCGCTTTTTATTATTAGAAGGTCTGCATGAGAACGCGCTAAAAGTGTTAGATGCGGCAGGCTATACTAATAT
>JARIDJ010000052.1 GCA_029267175.1 Psychrobacter sp.
TGACGACCAGGTTCTATCAAAGACAAAGAGGCAAGTCATCATGAAAGTTAAGATGAAAACCAGAAGCGGCGCCGCAAAACGCTTCAAAAAAACCGCGAATGGCTTCAAGCGCAAGCAAGCCTTCAAGAGCCATATTTTGACCAAGAAATCAGCTAAGCGTATTCGCCAACTGCGTGGTCTTAAGATGGTGGACAAGTCTGACGAAGCAGCAGTTCGTCGTATGTGCCCATACATCTAATCGATCTTTGCCGTTCAATAGCGCTTACTATATCTAAAAATCTTGGAGTAAATTATGGCCCGTGTAAAACGTGGTGTACAGGCAAATCGCCGTCACAAAAAAATCTTAAAACGTGCAAAAGGCTACTACGGTGCCCGTTCACGTGTTTATCGTGTAGCAGTACAGGCAGTTACCAAAGCGGGTCAATACGCTTATCGTGACCGCCGTAACAAAAAACGTTCTTTCCGTCGTCTGTGGATTGCCCGTATCAATGCTGGCGCACGCTTAAACGGTTTGAGCTACAGCCGCTTTATCAACGGCATGAAAAAAGCGAACATCGATATCGATCGCCGCGTTCTAGCGGATATCGCTATGCACGATGCGGCGACTTTTAGTGTATTGGTCGAAAAAGCGAAAGCTGAATTGGCCTAAGTATTAGTCTTGCTCTAGCTGCTCAATAATTGAGTAGCTAGCAGTAAACTAATAGGCATTATCAGGTCGATATAAATAAAAGCTACCGCTAGTCGGTGGCTTTTTTTATAGGTTGTTCATGCTTTTATGTATAAGGGTTCAAACCCTTACTCTCTATATTTTGTTTATCTCAGGAATGATGCGTCTTATGACTACCCCTGTTGCCACCGATTTGTCGGCGCTACCGACCCTATCTTCGCAGTTAAATGAGCTCAATGAAGCTCAGCTCAATGATTTCACTAATGCGGCTACTGTCTTAATTGCCCAAGTGCCTACCGTAGCGCAGTTACAAGAGCTACGCGTACAGCTCACCGGTAAAAAAAGCGCACTTACCAATTGGTCGAAGCAAATGGGTAAGCTTGCTGCTGATGATAAAAAAAGGTATGGCGGCTGGTTGCACGGGGTTCGTAGCAGCATTCAAGAGGCGTTAACCGAGCAGCAGCAGCAGCTAGAGGTTGCCGCATTAAATGCTAAGCTGGCAAAAGAGAGTATCGATATCACTTTGCCGGCTCGCGGCGCGCAAAAAGGTCACTTGCATCCGGTCACTATGATTACTCAGCGAATGCAGCAGTTCTTTGTGCAAGCAGGTTTCAACGTGGCGACCGGCCCTGAGGTTGAGAGCGACTATTATAACTTTGAGGCGCTAAATATTCCCTCGCACCATCCAGCGCGCGCCATGCATGATACTTTTTATTTTGATGCGCATTATCTATTGCGTACCCATACCAGCCCAGTACAAATTCGCACCATGGAACAAAGCGCGCCACCGATACGTATTATTTGTCCAGGCCGTGTTTATCGCAATGACTCAGATCAGACCCATTCGCCGATGTTTCATCAGTTAGAAGGGTTAATGGTTACTGAGTCTAGCACCTTTGCTGAGCTAAAAGGCTTGATTAGTGAGTTCTTAGAAGCGTTTTTTGGCAAACAGCTAACCGTACGCTTTCGTCCCTCATTCTTCCCTTTCACCGAGCCCTCAGCCGAAGTCGATATCTTGGATGATAATGGCAAGTGGCTTGAGGTGATGGGCTGCGGTATGGTACATCCGCAAGTATTAACCAATTGCGGTATTGATAGCGATAAATATACCGGCTTTGCTTTTGGCATGGGTATCGAGCGTTTTGCTATGCTGTACTACGGTATCGATGACTTGCGTCTGTTTTTTCAAAACGACGTACGCTTTTTGCAGCAATTTAGCTAAACCGCTTTAAGCGAAAGGGCTATCCGTCATTCGCTTATTTTTAAGACTTTAGCTTTTGATACGCGCTTTTACTGCAAACTCTTTATTATAAAATTCAGATCCGAGATATTTATGAAAATTAGCGAACAATGGTTACGTCAATGGGTGAACCCTACCAACACTAGTGAACAATTGGCCGAGCAGCTGACGATGGTAGGGCTTGAGATTGATGATCAATTTGCGGTCGCGCGTCCGTTTACTGGTGTGGTGGTTGGCGAGGTAGTCAGTGTTGAGCCGCATCCTGACGCCGATAAACTACGTGTCACGCAAGTCAATATTGGTAATGATGAGCCGATACAAATTGTCTGCGGCGCGCCTAATGTCCGCGTCGGTATGAAAGCGCCAGTGGCGACCGTTGGTGCTGTGTTGCCAAGTGAGGACGCTGGTGATAAAGGAGCCGGCTTTAAGATCAAAAAAAGCAAGCTACGCGGTATTGAGTCTAACGGTATGCTTTGCGGCGCCCCCGAGATTGATCTAGTCGATAGTATTGATGGTCTGCTTGAATTAGCGGAGGATGCGCCTATCGGTGTCGATATCCGTGAGTACTTGGGGCTGGATAATCAAATACTTGATATCTCTATCACGCCTAATCGCGGCGACTGCTTTAGTGTACGCGGAATCGCGCGTGAAATAGCGGTGATTAATGAGCTTGCAGTGCAGGAGCCTAAGATTGATTTAGACTTTATAGCAGATAGCAATGTTAACACGCCTGACGTTAAGGTGACAGCAGTAGAGCAGTGCCCGCGTTATTTATTGCAAGCTATCAGTGCTATTGATCGTAGTATCGATACACCAAAATGGCTAGTGGATGCATTGATTCAATCAGGATTACGCAGTCATAATTTTTTGGTTGATGTCACTAACTATGTGCTGATGGAGCTCGGTCAGCCGCTACACGCTTTTGATGCCGATACGATCAAAGGGAATATTCAAGTTCGCTTAGCTAAGCCGCAAGAGAATATTACTTTACTCAACGATCAGACTTTAACTTTAGTCGGTGATGAGCTGGTTATTGCTGATAATGAAGGTGTCTTGGCTCTTGCTGGTATCATGGGCGGTAAACGCAGTAGTGTCACTGAAACCACCACTAATATCTTGCTGGAGAGTGCTTTTTTTAGTCCGCTAGCTATCGCAGGTCGTGCGCGCCGCTTTGGTCTACATACTGATGCCTCACAGCGTTTTGAGCGCGGCGTTGATTTTGAATTACCCGCTCTTGCTTTAGCACGAGCGCGTAAGCTGATAACCGAAATTACTGGCGGTAAAGCAGGAGCAATCGTTGCTGTTGAAAACGTCCAACAGTTGCCAGCACGTGCGCCGATTGCTCTGCCGATAGCCAAAGTAGGCGAGGTGATAGGTATAGATATTGAGCCTGAGGTCATGACTCGTATTTTGACTGATCTTGGCTTTCTTGTAGAGCAGCAAGGTGAAGTACTCAGCTGTACGCCACCCTCCTATCGCTTTGATATGAGCATAGCTGAGGATTTGATTGAAGAGATTGCACGTATCTACGGTTATGATAATATCCCAAGCACCTTGCCGCACCTACAAGTGAGCATGGAATATGATGATACTGCTGATTTGACGCACGAGATGAAGCTAGCTTTAGTCGATATCGGCTATATGGAAGCGATTAGCTTTAGCTTTAGTGATGCCAAGTTAGAAGCTTTGCTTAATGATGAAGCATTGGGCGAAGTGCTAGCGCTTGCCAATCCAATATCGAGTGATCTGGCAGTGATGCGCCGTACTCTGCTATCAAGCTTATTGCCTTGTGTGCAGTACAATCTTAATCGCCAGCAGTCGCGCGTGCGCTTTTTTGAGACCGGTCTAAGCTTTGTCGGTCATAGCATTAGCGAGCTGGTACAGACGCCTAGTATTGCGCTGGTGGCTGTTGGCAATATTTGGGATGAGCAAGCTTATCAAAACCGTGCTATGGACTTTTATGATCTCAAGCACGACGTTGAGCAATTGCTACCCGCTTTAATCGAAGGCGCGCGTATACGTTATGAGCGCAGTGAGCTTGACTTTTTGCATCCCGGTCAAAGCGCTAAGCTCTATATAGATGATCAGTATGCCGGCTGGCTTGGTCAGCTGCATCCTAATACCGCCAAGCAGCTAGATCTGCCAGCGACTTGGGTTGCTCAGCTATCATTAGCGCCGCTACTAGAGCTAGCTCGCGCCCAACAGGCAATCATTACGCCAAGTAAATTCCCGCAAGTACGCCGTGATATCGCCATTTTAGTTGACAGTGAGATTAGCCTACAAACCCTACAAGCCACTATCCGTAGCGCCGCAGGCGAGCTATTGACTGACTTGTGGCTGTTTGATGTTTATCAAGGCGATAATGTTCCTGAGGGTCAGCGCTCATTAGCCTTTGCTCTAGTATGGCAAGATGCGTCCCAAACCTTATCGGATGAAGTCGTTAAGGCTACTACCGATAGAGTAGTTAGCGCCTTAAATAAGCAGCATAACGCTCAATTGCGCGATAGCTAAAATAAATATGTTGGCTAACTGGTTATTATTAAAGAATTTTATGATAAGAAATCATTAATTTATTACAAATTCCTTTATAATATCAGGGGTTATAAATCAATTTTTTCCTATGGCAGTGACTGTTGCTTAATTCAATATATAGACAATAGATAGAATTGGCACTTAAGAAATTTTGCTAGAGAGAACAGGAGTTGTACTGTGAGTACCCTAACAAAGTCTGATATGATCGAACATCTAATGAATCAGCTAAACCTAACTCGCCAAGAAGGACGCTGTTTGGTGGAGAATTTTTTTGATGAGTTATCAGAAAGCTTAATTGACGGTAAAGAGGTCAAGCTCTCAGGTTTTGGCAATTTTGAGCTTAAAGATAAGAGCAGTCGTCCTGGCCGTAATCCCAAAACTGGGGAGCCAGTTGCAGTGACGGCAAGGCGGGTAGTTACTTTCAAAACCGGACAAAAATTCCGTCAAAAAGTGGATCAGCATTTATTTAATGAGTAATGTTTTATAAATAACATATTTGTTAAGCAAATCTGCTATTAGTGGTAAAACAGCTAATAACAACTATTTAGCTATCAACTTCAAAATTCTATCAATCGTCAGTAATAATAAAATTACTACTAATGATTGGTAGAATTTTTTTGCTTTATATGAAGTATAAAGTTGTAGTCAACCATAAGATGGCTTTACTTCAATATATAAAACCGCCTATCATGTTATATCGACTGTCTATCGGATTATAGTGCAGTCATTTAGCGGGTTTAAAAAAATTTAAGTTATAATTAGCCAAATTTAAAAATCCAATAGTATTTATCTGAGGGTTGTTAATACCTTTAGATAAATACTGTCGCGCTCTTAATTCCAACAAAGTATAGTGTTTTATTTCATCAACACTTTGTTATAGTAGTAATCATGTTTATATAAGCTTTGGATAAAACAATGAAATATAGTGATGTTTTTAAAAAAAGCGATTTAGGTCGAAAAGAGGTTAAGTATCATACTCTAGGTATTCTGCCTCGCGAGGCTAGAACGTTACTTATAATGATTGATGGAAAAAGAACCTATCAAAACTACTTAGACACATTAGATAATGGCAAAATGTTTGTAGAATTTGGCGGTGTTGCTCCTTTGTTTGAGCTGCTTTTGGAGCTTGGCTGTATAGAAATCATTGGTCAAGAGAGTAGTGAGTATGAATCTCAACATACATCTCAGACTACAAAAGAGAGCATGGAGCTTAGATCTCAAACTGTCAAAGAGACAAGTGAAGCTGAATTTGACAAAACTTTTAATAGTGTACAGTCAGACATCAGTGCGATAGGTAATACAACAGTTTCCAAAACAGCCCAAGCTAGTTATGAGTCCACTAAATCAGATTTAGCTGCATATATCGAAAGTAATGCCCTACCCGAAGAAGCTTGGGGCTACTTACTGAGCCTAGAGCAATGCAATGATCCGGCACAATTATTATCATTAGTTCAACAAATCCAACAAACTTCTAACAGTGCCCTAGTAGATGGTATGGCTGACTTTTCAAAAAAAATAACTATCTATCTTTAAGAGCTTTTATTTAATCATCTGACTGTTAAGCATAGCCTTTTTTTCTAGTCAATTGGAGTATTTAATGCAAGCCGCAGACCTATCAGCAATAAATGAACAAAAAATGCGTCATGGTGAGCATATCATTGTGCGTTTGACTTATATTAGTCGTTATAATAATGACAATGAGAACGGTGAGGTCACCCGTATT
>JARIDJ010000072.1 GCA_029267175.1 Psychrobacter sp.
TAGCTGTTCCCAGAGATTATCGGTCAATGCTTGTCTGGCCATCTTTCTTATATACCTCTTATTTTATAAAGTGTATGCTTTATTTTAGAAGATATATACTTGTTTGCCAATTAGGGACACGCCCTAATATTAATCGTGCAGCTGGTATAAATTTTCCTTGCGTGCTGTGTCTACGCTGACAGAGGCTGCGCAAAATTCATTCCAGCCGCACTGTATCTGTTTTAAAGTGAATCAACTATATGCTGAAGTAGCTATACAGCAGGCTTGTAATAGCCATATAAAAGTAATGATTTTTGGTAAGTAAAAGTTATCAGAATCACTCCTTTTGGCTATTAAAATTACAAAGCTTTTCACGCTTAACAAAGCCATTACACGACCACTCAACAAAGCCTAAACCTTGGGGTTCAATAACTTTTTTAAGCTGCTATTATTGATAATGAAATTTGGCAACAAACCATCAAGATAGGTTTTCAAAGTTTCTTTTAAAAATATATTAATAACTATTTATTCAAAACTAAAATAATGGAGTAAACTATGAGAGAACGTTACGCAAGCGGTATAAATGACGAAACTGCCAAAAAAATGGTAGATCTACTTAATTCTAACCTAGCTAGCTTGATTGATCTGAGCATGGATACTAAGCAGTGTCATTGGAATATACAAGGTACGGGCTTTATTGGTGTACATCAACTGCTAGATGATACTTACGAGCGCTTGACGGAAGCTTTTGATACAGTAGCAGAGCGTATCGTTATTCTTGGTGGTAAAGCCAATGGTATCTCTAAGCGTGTGGTGGAAGATTCTATTTTAGAGACTTATCCTACTGATATCTCAGAGGTTGACCAGCATGTACGTGAGCTAACTAATCGCTATAAAAAAATCGCTGAGACCTTACGCGAAGCTATTGACACCGCAGGCGATGCTGGTGATGAAGATACCGCAGACCTACTAACTGAAGTTAGCCGTATTGTGGATAAAGACGCTTGGTTTATCGGTGCTAATGCGCCAAAGAAATAGTTTGAGATTGACAGCTGTTTTTTTGTAGTGTCACTTGAGTAGTATGACTTAAGTAGACAATTGCTTGAATAATAATTACTTAAAAAACAGCTAGTTTAAACTAGTAAATAAAAGGTCACCTTAACGGGTGACCTTTTTTTGGATAAGCTTATTGCAGCTAAAACTACTGTAGAGATTTTTATTTTTTAGCGGTCAATCTTTATTGGCTTCCATCAGTTTTAAAGGTTTGGCGTTTGGCGCTGATAGAGTCAAGATAGCTTCTTGAAACAGCTCATTAGCACGGAACTGACCTTCAATGGCTTCAAACTTTTGTGCAACACTCTCCTCTTTTTGATTGCCAGCGATATCTACTGCCGCCACCATAAATATCTTTTTGGGTCCAACCCATTCTAAATGTAAGTAGGAGACACTATCAATGTCTGCATGGCTTAACAGCTCGCTTAATACATAATCATGCATGGTGGTTGAGACTTTATAACCGACCAAAAAGTCTCGATTGCGGCTGATCAAAAATATTGCCACTATCCCTAATAATATACCAACGATAATAGAGCCTAGCGCATCCCAAAAGGCTTGACCGGTATAAACATGCATTCCCATAGCAGCAGCGGCAATCACTAGTCCAATAACTGCGGCTAAATCCTCAAAAAACACCCCGCGTAAAGTTGGGTTTGAGGTATTAATAACGTAGCCCACAGCGCTGACATTGAGCGCCTCTCCTTGCTTTTTACTTTGCAAATAGGCTTGAACGAGTGAGAACCCTTCGAGCACAAAAGCAATGGCTAGAATAATAAAAGCGATAGTGTAATTGGTCTCAGTGTCAGCCGCGTTCCATTCGGTAATACCCGTATAAATAGAGACAATCGAGCCTGCCATAAAAACGCCAAAAGCAGCTATCATCGACCAAACGTAAGACTCTTTGCCATAACCTAAAGGATGAGTCTCATCTGCAGGTTTAATAGATTTTTTTTCGGCTACTAATAAAAATATACCATTACCAGTGTCTGCCCAGGAGTGCGCAGCTTCAGCTACCATAGAGGCGGAACCGGTAATAAAGGCCGCAGCGGATTTGGCAATAGCAATGAGAAAGTTTGCACCAATAGCGATTAAAACGGTAATCACTGAGCTGGGCTTTTTGTCCTTGGGATTAAGACTAGGGGGTTTATCACCTCGGACGCTATTGGAGACATCCGGACTCCCCAAGTGCAATTGTGGATTGGCAATAGATGGTTTTAAACTCATAATAAACTTAATAACGCGGCTAATAAAAACTCACTAAGACTTTTTAGCTGAAATAAAAATATCTAGCTCAGAATAAATTAACCGCCGTTATTTAACAGTAGTTTATGCGTTTATGATAAGTAACTTTTGCTAGCTACTTTTTTATCATCTACTGCAATCAAAGCTTGGCTCAGCAAAAGCTAACTCAAGCTTTAGTGGCATTTTGAGTCAACTCTCCTACTTCCTTATTGATATTGCAGCTAGGACGCTGGGAGTCTTGCATACGCAAACTTTTGCGCTCAAGGGCAGCATCAGCGCGGCACTGCTGTAAATCGTTTTTTATATCAAGCGGCGGTATTGGTGTGGGTTTACCATTATCATCGATAGCCACCATGGTGAAATAACAACTATTGGTATGGCGAATGGTACGCGCGCGGACGTCTTCGGCCTCAACCCGTATGCCAATCTCCATAGAAGTCGTGCCTACATAATTGACACTAGCGGCAAAAGTGACGAGCTCACCGACATAAATAGGCTCGCGGAACATCACTTGATCTACGGACAGCGTCACCACGTAGCTACCGCTATAACGACTGGCGCAAGCATAAGCCACCTGATCGAGCATCTTTAATAAATCGCCACCGTGGACGTTGCCAATAAAGTTTGCCATATCTGGGGTCATCAATATTGACATATATAATTCGTGATTTAATGGCGCTCTTTTGGCAGTAGAGCTAGTGTTGTATTGCGGCATGATGGTCCTTAATGGTTAAGAGAATATTAAATGCAAATAGCTAAGAGAAGAATTGAGAAGATAATTACGAGATTTATTTGTCATTTATACAGCAGGTAGATAGCTAGTGCAAACCCATTAGACACAAAAAAACGGCTTAACCTAAGTTAAGCCGCTGTTATTTGAGTTGGCACACTTAAGCTGAAGCCGTTCTATCCAGCCAGTGAAAACGATATGCCAACCAAGCCGTACCAGCACTCACTGTACCGGTTAAAAAGCCGCCCCAAGTAAAATCTACCAAAGCGGTATCAAGTGTATAGCCTTTAAATAAAGCTAGATTGGTAAAGTCGTAAGTACCATAAGCCATTAGACCCAGTAATCCGCCCAATAAGAAAATATGACCGATTGAGGCATTTGCTTTAATCTGCGGATAAAGAACAATAATACATAGCGCTAAGATATAGAACATATAGAACACGGCAGCTGCCATCATATTGGGTTCATCGGCTAAAAGATGACCTATACGCTCCTCATAAAATAGCCCTTTCATCGTTGACAGCCAGACGAAATCAACGCCTAAAAACATGGCAACGGCAACCAAATAAACAAACGTATAGCCCATAATAATATCCTTTTATAATAACTAAACAAGGATCACAGTTGCCTCCATGCTCAGCCTGTTTTATTTACGTAATCTCTTAGTAGCCCCTATGATTTGATATCACTTAATAGTAAAAATATTTAGAACAACTATGATGATTGCTACATTGATTAAATATACTTTAACTGTACTTCAATATAACGCATTTAGGTTTAGTAATCGTTGTAGCTTTAAGTAACTTAATTGTAAAGACTTTATGAAAGCTTTAATCTTAGATTTATCCTTTTTAACCAAAGGCAGCAGCAATGCTAGGAGCACTACGCGGATCTATGGTGTTGCCAATAAACTTGTCTAGTACCTCAGCGGCAGGCGAGTCAGAGAAATGTAGAATATCTATATTATTTGGCTTGACTGCCGTCAGCTGCACGACACCAATAGTACGCTCCAAAAATCCGCCTTCACAGTAACAGAAATAAAACCTCCATAATCTGATAAATGCCTCATCATAGCCAAGCGCTTTGATCTCCTCACGCTGCGACATAAACGCTAAGCGCCAATCTCGTAGCGTATGCGCATAATCAAAGCCGTAATCATGCAATTGTTTGATGACCATATCGGTCTGCTGAGTAAACTGATTGTTTAACTCTTGATTGGATAATAGACAACCGCCGGGGAAGATATGGGTCTGAATAAAATCCACTGACTCTATATAACTCTGATAATTTTGATCATTAAAGGTGATGGCTTGTAGCACCATCAGCCCTGTCGGCTTAAGCAGCTCATTGCACTTAGCAAAGAAAGTCGGTAAGTACTCATGACCCACCGCTTCAATCATCTCAATACTAACTAGCTTGTCATATTGCCCTGTTAATTCACGATAATCCTCTTTGAGCAACGTGATTTTATCAGACAAGCCAGCTGCCTCTACACGTGTCCGTGCCTCATCGAATTGCGCGTCAGAGATGGTGGTCGTCGTGACATGACAGCCATAATGAGTAGCGGCATAAATAGCAAATCCGCCCCAGCCTGTACCGATCTCAATGACTTTATCCTCAGCAGTGAGCTGCAAGCGCTTACAGATTAGCGCTAGTTTATGCTGCTGCGCCTCATAAAGCGTAGCTTCAGGGTTTTTATAATCGGCTGACGAATACATCATCGTCTCATCCAAAAAGCGCTGATACATGTCATTGCCCAAGTCATAATGCGCCAAGATATTGGATTTGGAACCTAACTGATCATTACTACGCAGCTGATGCTTAGCCCTCTCAAAGGTTTTACTAATGGCCGCAAAACGATTTTCTAACTTATTGAGCACCGCCAAATTGCGCGCGGCTAGACGTATCAACCCAGTTAAGTCATCGGTATCCCACTCGCCATTGATGTAGCTATCCGCCAAGGCAATCGAGCCGCCAAATAATAACTGACGATAAACGCTGATATCATGAATGGTTAAGGTGACCTGCAGAGCATGACGACCAACCGCTGAGCTACTTTTTAGATTTAGTGATTTACTACCGAAACTATGCGTATCAACAGCTTGATCAGTAAACGCCTCAATGATGGTTATACCGCCGAATTGTACCCGTTTCAAAGCTTGGAACACCGCTTTTCTGGCTAGGTAACTTACACTATCATTTACAGGCTTTAAAATAGCACTGTCATTAAGCGTCTGGCTCAAACGCGCATTTATCTTCTCTAATCGAGTTATTGGCTTGCGCTGGGTCGGTCGTACTGACATCGTTTTGGTATCCTTTTATGCATTTATCCATTTAAAATACGCTTTGATTACTACTAGGGTTGAGATTTCAATTTTGTTGCTAAGCTTTAAGGATCTTTAGCTTCGTTATCCTAGTTGATATCAGCACTCTGCTCACTGTCGGCAAGCTTTTGGTCATAACTAATATAAGGCACCCTTTTGAGCGCATAAAGCTTAAAGGCGTGCCAATAGATACGGCTTAGCGAAGTCACGTTCATTAGTGGATTTTGCTTTAAGCTTTGCTGTATCGTCTGCTTAGTCATCGGCTCACCGCTCATCTTTATTCCTGTCTTGAGCACCTCACCGCGCTTATCACTGATATTGATAGCGATGCGAATATCAAAAGTATCTTGTTTATTATTAGCAGTTATAGAGTCCTGCAAAAAAGAAGACTTTACATCAACCTGCCAGCGATAGAGCTGGTCGATAGGATTAAAAGGCGAGACATGAAAGTCTTTATCATGACAGAACTCAGTCTGCGCGCCTTGTAATAAAAACCCATAATAATGACGCTTATCCCACGGCGTATTGGAGACCTCAGCTAATAGATGGGTGGGCACTTGCTCATCATCAAAGCCTAGATAAAAATTCACCGGACTAAAATACAAACCGGCATTACGACAAACCACTAAGCCTATGATATCGCCTTTAGGCCTACTGCCTGTCTTATCTTTAAAGACAGCATTTAGACGCTGCAACAACCCCTCTATATCTTTGACATCAGCATCAACCGCTGTTTCTTGACTCGTCTGATCTAAAGGCAAACCTTGCAAATAATCATCGGCATAAAACTGCTGTAGTGCTTTATGTTTAGCTGAAAAAATGGGTAAAGCTGTCATGCGTTTATGTCGCGCAAATACACTCACCTCAGGCAATCTTTGCCCTGCTGCTAGAGCACTAATATTGATGCCCCAATAGCGATAAGGATAGCTAAACTTATGCACGCTCGGTAATAGGCGACTGTGCCATGTGGTCCCATGAAACAGCTGATGAGAAAATCGACTCTTAGACGAATGGTCACTTTTAGGCATTAAGCTCTCTTTTATTCGCGGCCGTGGATTTAAAGCTATTTATTGCTGCGAAAAACATTAGAAAATAGACCGCGCTTTTTTTTAGCCGTTGTTGATGGAGCTGATTTGGCTGCTACTGTATCGATATAATCTACCAATTCTTGATTGATCTCAGCGATTAGCAGTTGGCGATTTTTTAGTTTACGGGCAGATTGATCGGCTTTAACAGGCAAATCCTTATAGACAAAAGGTGTATGTGCAGCCTCGCTATTTGGCAAATGACTAGTATCCACCTCATCTTTGATATCGATCTGAACGCCTAAAGACTGACAAACACGCAGAGCACTACGTACGCCATCTTCATGAAAACCATTAAACCAATAAGCGCCGC
>JARIDJ010000073.1 GCA_029267175.1 Psychrobacter sp.
CACTGGCAGGGGTTGGCGCTATGAAGTTAGCGCTAGATTTGACCATTGATTATACCAAAGAGCGCACCGCTTTTGGCACGCCGGTCTGGAGCTTTCAAAATACGCGCTTCAAATTAGCCGAGTGCAATAGTCACTATATCGCCTCAAGCGCGCTATGTGATGCCGCTATTGAGTCGTTACTAAAAAAGGAGCTTAGCGTGCAGCATGCTGCCCTAATCAAATATTGGGTGACCGAAAAGCAGTGTATTGTCATGGATGAGTGCGTGCAACTATTTGGCGGCTACGGTTATATGATGGAGTATCCTATCGCGCGCCTCTACGCTGATGCCCGAGTACAAAAGATCTATGGCGGTACTAACGAGATTATGAAAGAGCTGGCGTCTCGGTTTATGTAAAGCAGTTTTTAATATTACTACATATAGTGATTAGTGTAAAAGCATTGGTTATAAAAACCAGAATAACTGAACTCTTAAATATCAGACTATTAATATAATCCATCGCCTTATGATCAACATTGCTGTACGCTTCCAGCGCCCAAAAAATATTAATAATTTTGATGCGTTTCTATATTTATCTAAAGTTCAGAGCGTTGTCTTATAAGCGTTTGATAGATGGTAACAGAGAAATAACTTTTCATTACTTGAGAGCGTCAGCTGGCTTTTTCTGTATACTATAAGTAGATAAATTATCATGATTATTTAAACTTCCACATATAATATTTAAATCTAGTTATTTGGTAAGATGAAACCAGTAAATTTAAATACTGGTTTCACTTGATAAAGAGAAATCAATCTATCGACAAGCCACCTTTTTATCCGCTTTATTGATACATACCGTTTTCTGATTAATCGTAGCCACTTCTGCGACATTATCTTCAAAAATAAAATAAGTAGCACCTAAATAGTTGACGCCAAGACGTTCAACATTACTATCAGAGTATTTAAAAGGAATTACTGTTTGGTTCGCGCCATCAATAAACCCCCATTTACCACCTTTTAATACACCAGCAAGACCTTCGCTGAAGGGACGTATTTCATCGTAGACAAAGGGAATAGCGACTTTACCTGTTTTAGTGATATAACCCCATTTATCTCCTTTTTTCATACCAGCTAAGCCTTGCGAGAAACCGTAAACACCACCTAAGTGACCATTGGTAGCATCATATTGAGGAGCGATAACTTCTTTACCATCGGTATCAATAAAGCCCCACTTATAAGACTTCGATACTACTGGAGCCATACCTTCGCTAAACGATTCAATAGAATTGTATTTATTGGTGAAAGGCATGATCACCTTGTTAGAGGTATCAATAATACCTAACTTACCATTTTTGGATACCACGATACGATTTTGTGATGGCGATTCGGCCCAAGTCTCATCGTATTTATCATCAGGATCTTGCATGCTATCGTAAATAGTTGGTACTACCAGCTTACCTTGAGTATTCATGTAGCCCACTTTACCGTTTTTCATTACGGCAAAAACTCCATCGTCTATACCCCATTGATCGATGACATCATAGCCTTTGAGGTTGGCTACTACTTTGCCTTGTTTGTTTATCAAGGCTTGAAGCTCATAGTTATCATTTGCGACAAACAAATTATCATCTGAAGTACAGTAAACATCTTCATATTTCGTTTTGGGTGGCTTACAGTCATCGTAAGCTTGAGCCGGTAGGGCATAAGCACCGATACTGAGTGCAATGGCTAGAGGGAGCAAGCGGGTAGGGGATAAGGTCATGAGTCATATTCCTCGTAATTTAATTAAAATCCTGATTGAACTTAGTTTACATTTGAAATTATAGCGGTTGTTTTAACGCTAAAACCGACGATCTGACGAACGGTAATTCTAGTCAAGTTCCCTAAAGCGTTGGTCTTCAGCTGAATAAGAAACAAATTTAAAAATTTATTTTGACTTTAGTTTTAAATAAATAGATTATTTTTACGACTCATTGCCTAATTAGTTATAGCTCTGTTCAAGTACGTCTGATAAGTAATCATAATTCTTACGCTTAAGCTCTTTACCCTTTTTATCGATAGTAATAGCCGTTACTTTTTGATTCTCACCATTTTGACAGCGTTAATAGTTTGGTTCGCAACATGCTAGTTATCCTCTAGTTTTTCAAAAATAATCGAGAATAATAGCAAATATATGTTCGGTTTTACTATCAAGTTTTGAATAATTTCTCACCTAGAAAATAAATCACTAGGTCGTCAGCTAAACTTATCCCTATAATCAATACACAAAGGAGAGTTGGCATGACGTTTCCCCTGAATAGCAGCTTGCCAAATACTGGCAAAATAGTAGCGCAAGCCTGTGCGATTACCTTCCAAGGCAACGCTAGCAATAACCTACAGCAAGACGCTTTTTTCTTTTTAGATCATTGGTATCAAGAAGATTTAGGAGTGATGGCAATCACATCAGTTGCATCACCATTTTGCCTAGCAGTATCGGATGGCGTTGCTAGCTCTAACTACTCGCAACACTGCTCAAAGGCAATCGTCAAAGCTATCAAATCGTTATGGGACGATAGGGAAAATCTGACTTCAGATAAGATTCATTATTTGATTAAGCAAGCTAATCACTCAGCGAAACGCCATGGTGCAGCGGCTACCTTAGCAATGGTTATTGGCGAGTTGAGTAGTGAGGGCACTATCAAGGTAACGATAACTCATGTGGGCGATAGCCGAGTTTATCTGCTACCCAAAGAAGCTTCCCAATGGCAATGTCTAACCCGCGACCACAATCTGTTGAATGAGCTTATCGATGAGCAAGCACGGGCTGAAGGTAAGCAAGCGGAATTCGCAGACTATAACCGTGAAGGTATGGCAGGAAGCCTATACAGTATTACTGAGTGCTTTGCCCTAAATGCTGATGAAAGCGGCTTGAGTAGTGAAGCGCCTGAGAGTACGGTGCGAACCATCGAAATCAAATCAGGTGATTGTTTAGTTATTTGCACTGACGGTATTCATGATTTAGTACCGAGTTATCAATGGCAGCTTGTCAGTGAAGAGACTCATTTACAAGATTGGTTAATCTCTCTCAAAGACCAAGTCTATGACTCAGAGGGTAATGCTTATGATAATGGCACAGCAATTATAGTGCGGTTTGACTAGATACCGATAAGAATCACGTTGTTTATTAGCTATTTGCCCATTCTTCAATAGAGCGAGCTCGTTATGCCTAACCACCCAATAGCAACTTACAACAAGTCAGAACGCCTATTTGCGCTCTATCGATTTCTACCGCGTGATAAAGCCAACGCGACGTCACTGACAGAACTAATGAAAGTTTATGGCGATGATCCTAATAAGTTTTCCAATGAACGTAAGAATTTAGAGAACGATCTCATTAGCCTTAATCAAGTATTTAACAATATTTTTCATAGTAATGCTTTAATACGCTCGCCTGTTTGGGGCCAGAACATCAGTGGTCAGACCGTAAGATTCTATATAAAACCTGACTTTAGTATCGATATCATTAATGAGCAAACGGTGTTCTTTTGGTAGATGCTTGATAAATATACTGCAAAATATTTACCAACGTCTTTTAAGCAAAGTGTTAGCGATAGATAGCACTTTATGAAGAAGAAACCGATAAAAATATAAACGTCAATCATTAAGGAATGTATATCATGGAAAAGCTACAAAATCTGCTTAATGAAGTTACTAAAAAAACAGACGCTATTAAAACTGAACAATCCCTCTATAGCCGGCAACTTACGCTCAAGTTTAATACTTTCGACTATATCAATACTGTGAGCTAGGACTGAGCCGTATCTTAGCCGGTCTACTAAACCCGAAAGGCAGTCATGGACAACCAGAAAGTTTTTTACGATTGTTCATCTATCATTGCCTTCCGGATATTACTGAAAATTCGAAATGGCTTTCTTTTATAGAGTATCTTGAACAAACGAAGGTAGTAATCGAAGAGACAATGTGTGCAAGTGACACGTCGGCGGATAGATATTTATCTAGAATGTGAGGCTGAAGACAAAAGCTATAGCATTTGTATCGAAAATAAACTTTATGCGTCAGATCAGTTTAAACAGCTACAAGATTATGCTATTGAGCTTGATAATAGAAAGCTGGATCACTGGCATTTAATTTATCTTAACGAACATAGTGATACGCCGAAGGAGCATAGTATTAAGGCTAATGAATTAGAGGTTTTAATAGAAGGAAATAGATTTAGTGTGCTTAAGTTTAGTAGTTTGATCAATTGGTTGCAAACTTGCCAAGTTGAATGTCAAAACTAAGGATTAACAATGAAGTACCAGCTTGTCCATTCACATTTAGATAATAGACCTGGCGCGTTTGTGTATAAACTAACAATGGACTTTTACCCCGCCTCTACTATCGGCTGCTTTATCATCAGCGACGGTTGGGATGAGCAAGCTTTATTAGAGCTAAAAGAGAGTATAGGAGCTTATTTTTTAGTAGGCTTACAAACAGATGATAATGAATCTGAGCGCTTAGATATTGTAGAAGGCGTTGTTAGATGTTAGCCAGATGAAGTGAACGATGTTGTTAAACTACTTGATGTAAACGCTGTAAGTAGCCTTATCGCTATAGATGTTGTAGATATCAAAAGTTTGTTTGAGCGTGACTATACGTTTCAATTTATCCAAGCCAGCGCCACAGGGAAGTGTGATTCAGATTTAATAAAATCAGCTACGCATGAGTTGGTGAGTCAACTTGTAGAGGCACGTAATACTAAAGGGTTGCTAGTTACAATAGAGAGTGCTGAAAGCCCATCACTAGATACCCTTTCATATATAACAGAAGCTGTTGAAAACTCACTATCTATTGATAATGAGCTTATATATTACAGTGCAAGTATTATTGATGAGCCTGATCATTTTCGACTAAGGGCAATTTATGCTGAAGCGTAAACGCAGTATTAGCTACCAGTTTTTCATTGCCGTATTCAAGCTTCGTCTTGAACATAGAAGATAAATAATAGCCTTAGGGTTAGCATTATATATCTAATGTTACAAATTGATAGCGCAATTATCAGGTTCGCTGTCTATGATCTATTTCACTTATTAATTTTATTTAATACCTCAAGTGGATTTTAGTTGACTGCAGAAATTTTAACGCTAAACTTATGATCGGAATTAATAAACCCTCATAAAGGATAGTCGCAGTGAAACCCATCTATTTACCCTTAATATTTAGCCTTTTTATGTTGTCAGGATGTAGTGACAAAGATGCTACTGAAGCGACGACTTCATCAGCTAGTGACAAGGAGGAAGTCAGTATTGCTGAAGCTGAGACTGATAAAAAGAAAGAGAAGTGCGTTATACCTAAGGTAGAAGGTTACGAGAGAGTAGGCTGCTTAAGAGATGGGCTGGCAGGCGTAATCAGCTTAAGTGATGACGGATATGATAATAACATCAGCAATAGAGTAGGATATATCGATAAAGACGGACAATTGGTTATTCCATTTGAGTTTGATGGCATACCCTCAGGAGAAGGTGGAGATTATTTAGATTTCAATGACTTCTCAGAAGGCTTAGCTGCGGTAAGTAAAAATGATAAGTACGGCTTTATTAATGCCAAAGGTGAATTCGTTATAGAGCCTAAGTATGATTGGGCAAACAGCTTCTCAGATGGTTTAGCAGTTGTAAGCCTTGACGGGAAAAGTGGTGCGATTGATAAAGCAGGAAAAACTATTATTCCTTTTGAATACGAATTCTTAGGTAGTTTTCAAAATGGATTTGCAACCGCTGCTCGTCCTACAAATGATGCAGAAAACTACGATAGAAAATATGGCCTTATCAACAAACAGAATGAGGTAATCATACCCTTTATGTATGATGAGATGGGCGACTTAAGTGAGTCGCTAATCGCTGTGAAAAAAGACGGTAAATGGGGTTATGTTGATACTAATAATAAACCAGTCATTCCGATAAACTTAGCTTACGAAACGGTTAATGGCTTTTCGGATGGACTTGCTGCCGTCTTTAACTATGAAGAGAACAGTGACAATTATAAATATGGCTATATCGATAAGACTGGCAAGCTTATAATTCCAATGCAGTTTCTCAAAGTATATTGGGATGATAGTGAAGGCTTTATAGATTTTAATAATGGCATTGCTATCATTAGCGATAGAGAAGGCCGTACCATTTGTATCGATAAAAAAGGTAACCAAACCCAATGTCCAGAGGGTGTAGGCGATACTGACGATACTGAACAGATCAATGAAGGTGTTAGCGTAGAAGATGAGATTTTAGAAGCAGAGAATTATACCAGTAATTTTTCTGAAAGTTTTGATACACGACCTGTGCTGCCTACCGTTGAAAAAATGCGTAACGTTATATGGGCTTGGGAAAATTTCGCCGATTTGCCAAATGTGGGGAAATTAGAGCCAGATAGCCAAAGCAAAAATCGTTATACCCTGACCCAAACCATAAGCGATGAAAATCCTCAAACCACGATCACCTTTTATGGTACTAAAGAGCGTCCCGAAGTTGCGGTGGTAGAATCGCGTACATGGGGAGCAGGTAATACTCAAAACACACAGTTTGTCAGAATAGATGAGCTAAAAGGAATTATGCCACTTAATAGCAACTGCAATTTTAAAAACGTCTCCTTTAGCGAGATTAGTGATGACGGTGATGGTTATAGTTATGAAACAGGAGCTTCAGTAGACTTTCAACAAGTTTATCAATTACCAAAAAATATTAGCTCACTATCTCCTGCCAAAAATAATTTATATTTAGCCAGCTCACAGATTGAGAGTTATGTGGTAACAAGTACATTTCAAACCCAAGCTTATACGATGTCTATCGTCACTCCTGAAAAAAACAAGTTGAGTCAGTTCATCAACAGCTATGGCTGGAGTACCAATGACAAAGGCCAAGAAGTAAGTTGTAATGTCAATTAATTGATCTAAAGGAGTTTTGACTAATTTAGATGGCACTGATTAATTCATTTGATCTTACATCTAAGTCTTAGTATGTATTCAGAGCAGTTAATGCTAATATTATTAGAAAGTTAAAGTTGAGCCAGTTTAGCGATAAGAAAGCAAAATTGGCTCACTTAAAACTTATAATTCTTAAGTGATGTAATAATAAGCGACAACAGTTGTCGCATTCTCTAATTAGTCCATTTATTTTTATAAGAATTTATACTATAGTTACCCAGTCAGGAAGTGATTAAGTTTGAAAGAAGTAAGGCAACATAGAGTTAACCCTCGAAGCGCAACGCTTCACCCTATAACTCTGTTAGGGCTGTTAAATACCAAAACTCTGACTTTTATGAATCATTATTCTTTTTATCAATCAAACCTAAACTAATACTAAATGATAGCTGTCATAAAAATGACAGTGAAAGACTTCTTCTTGTCAAAACAACAATACTATTCAATTACTAAAAAGTATATTTAAATTAAATATATCGTTTTATAACGTGGCCTAAAAAGCTGCGAACAGACTCGGCTGACTTAAATTTGGTTTGAGAATAAAAACAAAAAAATAGAAACGCTACTATCCAAAAAATAAAAAATTTAGGAAAACTTTATGGCAAACATTAAGAGTGCTTTTGAACCAAAACGTATCGATGATATGCACTGGTCAGGTGGATCAAAACTGCCTAAACCCATTCAAGATAACGTAGAGATTAAGCAAAAGATTCCGCTGTTTTATTTGCATAACGAGTCTATTAATGACTATGAAGATGATATTTACTTTGTGAATAATAGTGATGAAACATTAAGTTTTGTCGCTTCCTATGAGCTGATTAAGCGGGATTCAAAGAACCATGAGATAGTGATTGCTGTAGAGCCAAGTGAGCGTGATAAGGCCTTTACTTATACCGACGTATTACCCAATCAAGGCGTGAGAATTGATCGTCAGCATATTATTTATGATAGTGATTATCTCAACCAAATTATTGTCTATACCATGAGTCGTGCTAGCAAAGCGATGTGGGGTGTTTGGCACTTTAGTACGTGTGAAAAGGGCCTGTTTCCATCCTCTTATCCTCTGCTATGGGAGGATGGCAGTAAACCCTCACGTGTCGTGAGCGCAGAAAAACGAAACAATCCCAAAGATCGTCCTATCCTACCGCCAGTATTGCCCATACGTCAGCAGTTATTCCAAGGGTGGTCTGAACACTATGACCACACGTCTGCGAGCCTTATGATGGCTATTACCGATGTGATCTATCGCTATGACTTTGGCATGGTGGGTTGTTATTACAATTATACTTGGGATGAGTACAGCAGTGAGACGGAGCAGACCGCTAATCGATTAATTAAGAATGATGCCGATAGCGTAGATCAAGTGCTAGCGATGATGACAGCGGTCTATGACTCATCGTTTGGTACTGGATATACTAAGGTTCCTAAAGCGGTTGCCGAGATCATCTATGGACTGTGGTTAGAATATAAAAATAATAAATAAGGTAGAGAACTATGATGTTTCCCATTGAAAATAGTGACACATTTTTACTGTTCTTTCACGGTCTTGATTCGAGCTGTGAGACTAGTAAGTACACTTGTATTACCCGTGAACCTAAACACTGCCAAACCGTCAATTATCGAGAGAACTTTATCGAGATTTTCGAAATTTACGATAACTTGATTCAACAGAAAATGCGCGAGTATCCGCGAGTGGTTTTGGCAGGACATTCGCTTGGCGCTTGGTTTGCCAACCACTTCGCCCATAAGTATAATCTACGTGCGCTATTGATCGCGCCTTGTATCTATCCTAGTGAGGTTTTAGCTGATCGCATACCTGAGGTAGCTGATATGAAGCTATCGTTTCCTACATCAAATACGGAGATGGTGCGGGTCATGATTGAGGTCGATGATGAATGCTTGGATGTGGCTGTTGCTAGACGTACGCTGGTCAACCTACCTGAAAGTTGGGAGGTGGATTACTTTGAGCGCGGTCATCACCGAATTGCCCGCAGTAGTGATATCTGGTATCACTTAGTCTATCTGTGTGAAGATCCTATCGTTTGGATGGATGACGCGACATACCATGGGGAAGACTAAATATAATTCGTACTCTGAGTAGTCAAAATATAGCCTTCGTTACACACCGTCAATAAATATAGACTACTTAAGTTGTCTGGATTTTTTTCAAACTCACAAGTAGTGATATAATGCCGCGATCATCAATACTTTATAAAAGGTTTATGTTATGGCTCGCAGCGCTAGCGCATTACACATTTTGGTCAAAGACAAAGAGCTGGCGGAGGATATTATCGCTAAGCTGAAAAAAGGCGCTCAGTTTGATGTGTTGGCTAAGAAACACTCCACCTGCCCATCAGCTAAAAAAGGCGGAGACTTAGGGGAGTTTAAAAAAGACGCTATGGTGCCAGCTTTTGATAAAGTTTGCTTCAACAGCGAGCTCTTCACGCCGCACTTAGTCAAAACCAAATTTGGCTGGCATGTGGTTAAAGTACTTTATAGAACGTAAGTATTAGAGTCTAAAGTGACATAGAAGGTTTGAGCTGTTGTTAATAAATGGGACACACAAAAAAGCCAAGCCATATATTTGTCTGGCTTTTCTTCATTCAAAATTTAACAAAAACAATCTAATCTCAAAAAATAAACAAAAAAAAGCCTCACTACTCATATAAAGAGAAGTGAGGCTTTTTAAGTATTTGGAGCGGGATAAGAGATTCGAACTCTCGACCCCAACCTTGGCAAGGTTATGCTCTACCACTGAGCTAATCCCGCTAATTATCAGTAGCTGAACTATAGTATTCAAGATATGAATTGATAATAGTATCGCCAGTTGATGACAGCACATTATACGCAGTTTTCTGATACTGTCAATAGTTTGTATCGAAGAAAATAAAATTTAGCAAAGTCGCTATGTTATCGAACCCTTATCCTGTGATATAACTTATTTTTGTATTAAGCATTCCAAAGTATTTCTGTAAAGCCTTTGACTAGCATTTGACTAGCAAGAGATACGAACATGAATTTATAACGACTTAATCAGTCACCATACCTACATAAAGTTATAAGGATAAACACTATGAGCCAAGCTTATACTATTGCTGACTATCTATTTGACCGTATTAGCGAGACCGGTGCTACCGAAGTATTCGGAGTACCTGGCGACTATAATTTATCATTTCTTGATAACATTATAAAATCAGATAAACTGCGCTGGATCGGTAATACCAATGAGCTCAACGCTGGTTATGCCGCTGATGGCTATGCTCGTGAGCGTGGTTTTGCAGCTCTAGTGACGACCTTTGGCGTAGGGGAGCTGTCAGCTATTAATGCCACGGCAGGCTCCTTTGCTGAATATGTGCCAGTATTGCAAGTTGTGGGTACCCCAACGATTCAGCAGCAGCATGACAAGCGCCGTCTGCATCACTCCTTAGGAGATGGTACTTTTAATCATTTTATCAAAATGGTCGAGCCTGTCACTGTCGCCCGAGCGCAGATTACCGCTGAAAATGCCGCCTCTGAGATTGATCGGGTGATACGTATGGTACTCAAAAAGCATCGTCCCGGTTATTTAATGCTATCGCCTGATGTAGCAAAATTACCTATTTATCCGCCAACGACCAAGCTCAATGATAGCCAAGAGGATATCACTAGCCAAGCTGCACTTACTGCTTTTAAGCAACAACTAAGCATGTTTTTGCCGAATAAGACTACGACGTTGTTAGCTGATTTGATGGTACATCGCTTAGGTCTACAAAACGAGCTAAAAGCTTTAATTGCCGATACTCAGGTGCCTTATACTACCTTATCATGGGGCAAAACTTTGCTTGATGAACAAGGCGAGCGCTGGGCGGGTACTTATGCTGGCGATGCCTCACGTCCGGTGGTCAAAGATGCGGTGGAGAACTGCGAGTGTTTGATAAAAGTGGGCGTGCAGTTTACCGATACCACTACTGCAGGTTTTAGCCAAGATATTGATGATAAGAGAGTCGTTGACTTGCATTATGAACGGGCGAGCATCGGCGGACAGAACTTTGCTCCTATTGCGCTAAAAGACTCGCTGCAAGCTTTGCATGAGGTCATGACTTCAGGGATTAAGATTATTCCCAAGCCATTTTGTGAGTCAGTAGCTAAGTTTGAGCAGCAAGGCGGTGATAATGAGGCTATTTTACAAAAGGACTTATGGCACATCATTGCAGAGCATCTACAAGCGGATAATGTCGTTTTTGCGGATCAAGGAACCTCCTATTTTGGCATAAGCGATGTCAGATTACCGGATGGGGTGACTTGCTATGGACAGCCGATGTGGGGCTCGATAGGCTATACCTTGCCAGCAAACTTAGGAGCAAGTTTAGCTTCTACAGATAAGCGCGGTGTGCTGCTGATCGGTGATGGTTCTGCACTGCTCACTATTCAAGAATTATCCATCATGATTCATCATCGCACCAATCCTATCATAGTGCTAATTAACAATAGCGGCTACACGGTTGAGCGCGCCATTCATGGGGAAAATGAGCGGTATAATGATATTCCTAACTGCGATTGGCAGCGGATGCCGCAAGTCTTTGGGGGTAATAAGGACAACTGTTTGTCTCTTAAAGTAAAGACGGCAGGCGAGCTTAAAGAAGCACTCAAAAAGGCTGTCACGACCGACGATAAGTTGATTATGCTAGAGGTGATAACCGATAAGTATGATATACCACCGTTACTAGCTGAGGTGACGGCCGCCCTAAAATAAACGCTCAGCACCAAACCAAGCGGTTATTTAGTAATAGAAGCTGAATTGCCGCTTTTTAGAGCTATTTATTTTGAGAGTAATCTATAATCATAAAGGCTACAGATGACAGCTGTCATTGATTAAGGAGTCATAACGATGGCCATTTATGTCGATTTTGTCAGTATCGAGTTTAGAAGCTACAAATGGTGTCATATGCTTGCCGATAATCTACAAGAGCTGCATGAGTTTGCCGCTTTAATAGAAGTGGATAAGCGTTTGTTTCATCGCAACGCCAGTTATCCGCACTATGATATCACTGTGCAAATGCGAGAGACCGCGCTGCATCATGGCGCTATCAAAGCCACTAGAAAACAAATCATTGAGGCGGCCAAAAAGCTAAAAAGTGAGTTAAATCAAAGCGAATTAATCTAAGCGTGATTTAGGGCGTGTCCCTAATTGGCAAACAAGTATATATCTTCTAAAATAAAGCATACACTTTATAAAATAAGAGGTATATAAGAAAGATGGCCAGACAAGCATTGACCGATAATCTCTGGGAACAGCTA
>JARIDJ010000083.1 GCA_029267175.1 Psychrobacter sp.
AATTTGCATAGTTAGTTATATCTTTATCCGCTGATTATAAGTTTTAGTTTTTATAAGTCATGTTATTGGGTCAAAATTGCTTTTAACAAGGGCGCTAGCACTGCAGTGCTATTGCAAGTTTGCCTACTCTAATAGTTTATTATAGAGCGTTATCACAAGAGCTATCAGCTAAATAGAGCCCAATAGCAAATACGACTTAGGGTCTGCTCGCTGTTTTATCAAAACGAATGATAATCAGCAAACAAACCCTAATAGTAAGACCAATCAAAGCTATGACTTCAATGATCTATTTTGAGACAGTCACAAAAATGAATCGTTATAACCGTCCTTTTATGATGATTTATTTATAGACAACTATTTTGCTTCTTCACCAGCTAAGAAGAACCAAGTATCTAGCACAGAATCAGGGTTTAGCGACACGGAATTGATACCTTGCTCCATCAGCCAAAAAGCTAAATCAGGATGATCTGATGGGCCTTGACCACAAATACCAATGTACTTGCCAGCTTTGTTACAAGCTTGAATCGCCATAGATAGTAGCTTTTTGACCGCAGGATCACGCTCATCAAACAGATGCGAGACAATACCTGAATCACGGTCTAGACCTAGCGTTAACTGAGTCAAATCATTTGAGCCGATAGAGAAACCATCGAAATGCTCTAAGAATTCTTCAGCAAGTAGCGCGTTAGTTGGCAGCTCACACATCATGATGACGCGTAGGCCGTTCTCGCCGCGCTTAAGACCGTTTTTCTCAAGTAGCTCAATCACTTGCGCCGCTTCACCAACGGTACGCACGAACGGAATCATAATCTCAACGTTAGTTAGACCCATCTCATCACGGACGCGTTTAAGCGCTTTACACTCAAGCTCAAAGCAGTCGCGGAAATTGTCAGAGACATAACGACTAGCGCCGCGGAAACCAAGCATTGGGTTTTCTTCAGACGGCTCGTATAATTTACCGCCCAATAGGTTGGCATATTCGTTCGATTTAAAATCTGACATGCGTACGATAACGGGCTGATCCATAAAGGCAACCGCTAGCGTTGAGATACCTTCTACTAATTTATCAACATAGAAGTCAACGGGTGAAGCATAGCCTGCGATACGCTCATGAATGGCTTGTGAAACCTCACGTGGTAAGCTATTCATATTAAGCAGCGCTTTTGGATGCACCCCGATCATACGGTTGATAATAAATTCAAGACGGGCCAGGCCAATCCCTTCATTAGGCATTTGCGCAAATGAGAAAGCACGATCAGGGTTGCCGACGTTCATCATCACTTTGAATGCCAGCTCCGGCATAGACTCAATAGAGTTGGTTTGAATATCAAAATCAAGCTGACCTTCGTAGATAAAGCCCGTATCACCCTCAGCACAAGACACAGTGACGTCTTGACCATCGACCAAAAGCTCGGTGGCATTACCACAACCAACGATTGCTGGCACACCAAGCTCACGCGCGATAATAGCGGCGTGACAAGTACGACCACCGCGGTTAGTAATGATAGCGGAGGCGCGCTTCATAACCGGCTCCCAATCCGGATCCGTCATGTCTGACACTAGCACATCGCCATCTTCAACTTTATCCATCTCATTTAGGTTACTAACGATACGCACTTTACCTGCGCCGATACGCTGACCGATTGAACGACCTTCACATAATACTTTGGCATCGCCAGTTTTGATGATGTAGCGCTCCATGACATTGCTGTCTTGACGGCTTTTAACGGTTTCAGGGCGCGCTTGCACGATGAAGATTTGACCACTATCACCGTCTTTTGCCCACTCGATATCCATCGCTTGACCATAATGCTTCTCGATAGTCATCGCTTGTTTGGCAAGGGAGGTCAGCTCGTCAGTAGTCAAAGAGAACTGCATACGATCTTGTTTTTCGACATCGACCACTTTGACAGACTTAGCGGTGCTACCTTCCTCACCATAGATCATTTTTTTATGTTTGCTACCCAAGTTACGACGGATAACTGAAGGCTTGCCAGCAGTTAGTAGACGTTTTGATAGGTAAAATTCGTCAGGGTTGACCGCGCCTTGTACGACCATCTCGCCAAGGCCATAGCTTGAGGTAATAAAGACCACCTCATCAAAGCCGCTTTCGGTGTCTAAGGTGAACATAACGCCCGCCGCGCCCGTCTCTGAGCGTACCATACGCTGTACAGCAGCTGATAGCGCTACGCCTTCATGCTCAAAACCTTTATGCACGCGATAAGAGATAGCGCGGTCATTATATAGTGAGGCAAATACTTCTTTAATCGCGATCAGTACGTTATCGATACCGCGAATATTTAGATAAGTTTCTTGTTGACCAGCAAAGGAGGCATCAGGCAAATCCTCAGCAGTCGCAGAAGAGCGCACCGCAACCGCGATATCTTCGCCGCCGCTCATCTGCTCAAATGATTGACGCACGTCCGCTTCTAGATCCTTTGGCAGCTCTTGCTCAACAATCCAGTTACGGATCTTTTTACCGGTAGCAGCAAGCTTATTAACATCATTCACATCTAAGGTTTTCAGCTCGCTATTGATCTTATCAAGCAGACCGGTTTCATTCAAAAAGCGGTAAAAAGCGTTTGAGGTTGTGGCAAAGCCGCCAGGAACGCTAACACCCAAATCTGATAAGTGGCTGATCATCTCGCCAAGTGAAGCATTCTTACCACCGACCATCTCAATATCGTCTTTTCCTAACTGATCAAGATTGATTACAAGTGCTGTTGATTGCGTTGCCATGATAACTCCAGAAAATAAGGTTATTTAGTAAGGATTATAACGGTGGATTATAACGCTATATTTAGATAATTTCGAGAGGATAATGAGATATTTCTCGAAAAAGATACAAAATTTAGAGTTTCTCGTTATTTTTGGATTTGGAGAGTAGAGTAACGAGGATTTGACCTAGTCTCAGTAGCCTAAATGTGGCTGGAGTATTGCTAAAACCTTTTTTTATAGGTCGTAAGTTATAAGCTTGGATAACAGGAGTGTTTTATAAAGACAATAGTAAGCTTTTGGCTATAACTTGGATTACTATTCATGGTCTATTATGAGTATAATGTTAGCTATAAATGTGGTTACGCCATAATAATAAATACTCCACCGGGCATTGAGGTTATAAGCTATGTATTCCAATAATCCATCTGAACAAAATAAGCCGACTATTCAGAACCGTCATGCTATGAGCTTGGACAATTCGCAAACAATAAGAAGTGCTTTTTTTATCTCTGATGGTACGGCGATTACTGCTGAGACTTTGGGCCGCTCTATTTTAAGTCAGTTTGCCTCGGTGCCTTTTGAGACGCGAGTCTTACCTTATGTCGACAGCTTAGAGCGCGCAGAAGATGCAGTAGCACAGATCAACATGGCTTATCAGCGCGATGGTCTATTGCCATTGGTGTTCGATACCATCGTCAGCCCTGAGATTCGTGAAAAAATTAATTCAGCTCAAAGCTGTAATTTGGATATGTATGAGGGTCTTATTGGCCGTATCGCTGAGGAGACTGGCGTTGAGCCCGATGGTCATTCAGGACACGCGCATGATAATGTCGATTCAGAAACCTATAAAGAGCGTATTGATGCGGTACATTTCGCTTTAGATAATGATGATGGCGCGCGTACTCGTCATTATAGTATGGCCGATATTATTCTCATTGGCGTCTCGCGTTCTGGCAAGACACCGACTTCGTTGTACTTAGCACTACAATTTGGTATTCGCGCAGCGAACTATCCGCTGACTGAAGACGACTTATATGATAATCAATTACCAAAAGCGCTGCGTGAGCACAAAGATAAGCTATTTGGCCTAGTGATTAACACCGATCGCTTAGTGAAGATTCGTCAAGAGCGCCGAGCTGGCAGCCGCTATTCTAGCTATCAGCAAGTGCAACAAGAGCAGCGCGCCATTCAAGGTATCTATATCTCGCAAGGTATCCCAAGCCTTGATGTCTCTGAGATGTCAGTAGAAGAGATTGCGACACGCATATTGCAAATGACAGGTCTAAAACGTCGTATTGGCTAAGTATGCTAGCATAAACATAGTAATACCTAATTCTTAATACAGCATATTGCAAAAATGACGCTCATCAAGTACGGTGGGCCTCCTTTATAGTAAAGCATCGCGCACTATGAGGTTAGTTTACAATAATTAGTTAAGTGAGCCTGTTGGTGATACAGGTTTGCCGATATAACATAAATTATCGATATTAAAATCACCTAAATCAATAAACAAAGAGGTTATGATGGTAAGCAAGCGTAAAGGTGACGACACCAATGATACCGGTCTAGATACTAACACCGAGGTATCGAACAAGGACAGTGGCAGCGCGCCAACTACGGCTCCAGACCAAACCGAAGATATCAGTAAAAAAGAAAAAATCGAGCAAACGCATGAGCAAGTGACCGAAGACATCATGCACCATCCGGACTTGGTTAACCCGCTTGATGACAAGCGTATTGACGTAAAATCAGGCTTTACCAAAGATTCACAGCGTATCAAAAGCGACAAGCACGATTTTGAGTACGATGCTGTCATCTTAGGAGCCGGTCCTGCTGGTGAGGCGGCTGCTATGAAGCTGACTAAGTCTGGCAAAAAGGTAGCGGTCATTGATCCTCGTGAGCAGGTGGGCGGTAACTCTACTCACGTAGGTACTATTCCTAGTAAGGCTTTGCGTCAATCAGTGTTTAACCTGATTAACTTCCGCCGCGATCCTATGTTTACCAAAGCATTAGAGTATCAGCAAGTCCCGTTAAATAAGGTACTGGCGAACGCCAGAAAAGTTATACGCAGTCAGGTCAGTACGCACACGCGTTTTTATGAGCGCAACCGAATTGATGTTATTCAAGGCTGGGCAAGCTTTGTCGATGCCAATACTTTGCGGGTAGAAACGGATGAAAATATCTTTGAGACGGTCACCTTTAATAAGGCTATTATCACTGTGGGTAGTCGACCTTACCGTCCGGAGATTTTAGATTTTGATCATCCGCGTGTTTTTGATTCGGACAAAATACTACAGATGGATTATGTGGTCAGAAAGATTATTATTTATGGCGCCGGTGTGATTGGCTGCGAATATGCTTCTATCTTTACCGGTCTTGGTTATAAAGTGGATTTGATCAACAACCAAGGTAAGCTGCTAAGTTATCTTGATAGCGAGATCAGTGATGCTCTAGCTCATGACTTTAGACAATTTGGCGTACTTATTCGTAACAACGAAGAGATTGATCATTTAGAGACTCATGATGAGCATATTATTTTGCATTTAAAGAGCGGCAAAAAAATAAAATCGGATGCTATTCTTTGGTCTAATGGCCGCTCAGGAAACACCGAAGGTCTAAATCTAGAAGCCATCGGTCTAAAAGCTAACAGCCGTGGTCAGCTAAAAGTCGATGATAACTATCGCACTGAGGTCGCTAATATCTATGCGGCCGGTGATGTGATTGGCTGGCCCTCCTTAGCGTCAGCTGCCTATGACCAAGGCCGCTGTGCTGCTGCCTTTATGGTGGGTGATGAAGATGCGGAGCCCGTCTCTAGCGTACCGACAGGGATTTATACTATTCCTGAGATTTCAAGTATCGGTAAGACCGAGCAAGAGCTCACCGATGAGCAGGTGCCTTATGAGGTCGGTCAGGCTTTCTTTAAACATCTAGCCCGCGCGCAAATCATCGGTGAGCGCTCAGGGGTACTAAAGATCTTATTCCACCGCGAGACTTTGGAGATTTTAGGCATTCATTGCTATGGTAACCACGCCTCAGAGATTATCCATATTGGACAGGCGGTAATGAAATGCAACGCAACTTTAGAGTATTTTGTTAACACTACCTTTAACTATCCTACTATGGCAGAAGCATATCGAGTAGCGGCGTTAAATGGCTTGAATCGAGTGTTTTAAACGATAGCATAAATGGATAACGATAGAAAAGCGTCTATATATTTTATAGGCGCTTTTTTTGTGCTTAATCTATTATTAATAAACAGCGTTATTTTTTTGCGCCATGCGCCGACGCAAAACTAATAGCAATATAAAATAAAATAACCACAACCCCGCTAATACATAAAAACCAGTCGCTACCTGCGCTACGCTAGCACCCATTTGATTAAGCTGTACCGAGGTATTGATCGCTGGGGTGGTAGGCACTAGCCAACGTAGCACTTGCAATAGCTGCGGTAATTGATCGGCAGGCCATGGATAACCGCTCACAAAAAACATCGGTAGGGAGCTAAAAATCAAAATCTGCATACTGCGCTCACGCTGACGAAACCACAGTCCTAAGACGCAGCCAAGCGTAGCAACCGTTGGACAAAACAGCGCTAAGAATAATAAACTCCCTAGCATATTAGCGCCGCGCGGATAGTGATGTAATTCAAACGCCCAGCCATAATAAAAACAGCCCACCAAAAAGCTTAGCAGACTAAGCGCCGTTATACGTCCAAACCAGCCGCCTATACTCGCTGTATGATTGCGCTGCTCATACCAAGTGCCAATGAGCATCGCTGTCGCCATCAATAAGGTCTGCTGCAAGATAATAATAGCTACCGCGGGCACGACATAAGCGCCGTAGCCTTCTGCCTTATTGTATAAAGGATTGATTTGTAGAGGAATGGCTTGAGTATTAGCGGCCGCCGTTAGTAGATAAGCGCCTTGGGCGACATTTTTTTTGACCTCAATACCTGCCGATACCGTACTGATCGCTTGTAAAAAGCCTAATTGCACATTTTTATTGAGAATAAAGTAACTGCCGTTCCCAAGCACGCTGACGCTAGCGGCTTTACCGGAGAGCACTTGCTGCTCAAGGCCACTAGGAATCACTAAGTAGCCTGCGATTTGATCGGCCCAAAGCGCCTCTTTTGCTGCTTGCTCATTGATAAAACTCGAAGTATCCAGCTGCGGACTAGCGCTTGAGTAACGAATAATAGTGCGTGATAGATCGCTATTATCATAATCAATAATGCCTACGGGCACATGATTGACCACCTCAGAAGAGTAGGGCCACGGATAAAAAAACCCGTAAATGACAGGAGCGATGAGCAACATCAAAACCACCCCTTTATCGGTAAAGATGTCTTTTAGGGTCTGCACAAAACTAGCTAAGAAACCTAAAGAGGCTGATGAAGACGGTTTATTTAATGAAGCTTTGTTTTGCTTAATAGCAGCCTTTGACTTTGATAAAGACTTTGATAAGGGCTCTGACATTAGCGTGCTCCCCAACGTTCAGGATGCGCAAGAGCTCGCCTGGTCAATAAAGCGCTAAGCAGCGCGGCAATAATAGTGGCTAGCATCAGCCCATAAACAATAGGGGAGGATAGCGCTAAAGGCGCTTGCATTTGTAGCTGAGCGATATGCAGCTTTAGGTAATGAGTCAATGGTAGCGCATCCGCCCAGTACTTAGCCTTGTCACTGATAGCAATGTAGGGAAAAGTGACACCGGCAAAAGCGTAAGAAGGAGCAGAGATAAAGCCAGTGGTAGACAGACCCATTCGCAGTGATAGCGGGATCAAAGTAAAGATAGCTCCTAGCCAAAAGGATAGTATCATAAGCAAAATCAAGCCCAAAAATACCGCCATCAATGACTGTAGATCAATGTTTTGTTGATAAGAGGCCAAACCTACCGCTAGCGCTGACCACAAAATAAAAGCTAGCATCGGCCAAAAATATTTACCAATTAGCGCAACTAGTAATACGGCAACGCTTACTGATGACTTCGTAGGCGGTAATTCATCTGCTGATGGATTAATCGGCGGGTCTTGTGACAGCCTATAGTCGGATTGATTGCCATTGATAAAACCGTACCATTTATCAAGCTGCTTATCACGCAGTTCACGGCCGATAGTCGTCGCGCCGATGACCATCGCTAAGATATGCAGTAACGCTGGGATAACCGTTGAGGCCAAAAACTGCTGATAGTTAGTAGCAGCGTTAAACAGGCTAATACGCTGAATACTAATAGGAGAGTAGTCAATAGCCGCTTGTGAGGGCGCTACTCCTTGTTTGATAAGTCGCTGGATTTCAACTCCAGCCGATAGCGTAGCGGTCACTGCCTGCACGCTATTTTGGATAATACCAGAATGGGTACCATATTGAGCATTGACTTGTAGTACTACTGGTGAGGGCTTGCCGGACAATATATTTGTTGAAAAATTATCGGGAATAATTACTACTGCATAAATATCACGCTGCAAAATAGCAGCCTCAGCATCAACGGAATTAGCATAAAAGCCAGCTATATTAATATTAGGATGAGCATCTAGATAGCGCACTAAAGTGCTAGTTACTGGGCCATCCTCTTCTGCGATTACACCGATAGGAAGATCAGTGATTTGCGTTTGCGAAAATATCCACCAAACTAGCAAAACCGTTAGCAAAGGGATCCATAATACCATCGCAAAATCCCAACGGTTCTGTAATAAAAACCGGCGCTCATAAGCGGCACTGCGGACAAAAGCCTCTAGTAGACGCATAATGGGTTACTCTTGCAGCTGCGGGCTTGAGGACTTTGCTAGCACTGGCGAGGCTGCCGGATCAATAGTGACAATGACACTCATACCCGAGCGAATACGCGCGTCAGGGGAGCTGGGTCGCGCCTTTATCTCAAAGGTACGTACATCAAAACCATCATCGCTATTGGTGGGACGATAAGTGGCAAAGTTGGATAAAGTTGAGGTCGCATAAACGGTAAACGACTTAGTGTAAGGTCGCTCAGTGGTAGATAGGGCCGGAATGAGACCAGTGAACTGCTGGCCAATAGCGAATTGATTGAGATAAGTCTCAGTGACGTTTAACACCACCCATTGATCGTTAGTATTAACCAAGGTTAATAATGGTACTCCTTGCCCAATCACTTCGCCGGCGTTGACAATCACATTATCGACCACACCTGTGATAGGGCTTTTTAGATTAGCCTCTTCTTTGGCAACTAAAGCCTCTTCTAATTGGGCATCCACTTGCGCCACTTGCGCCGCCGCCGCTGATTTATCCTCAGAACGAGCCCCTTCCATCGCCAGCTCGTATTGCAAGCGCGCCGCTTCGGTTTGATCTTGAGTGGCTTGATACTGCGCATAAGCTTCATCACGCTTTTGCCGAGCCATTAAGCCTTCTTGATACAAGCGATTGACGCGCTGATAAGTATTGGCCGCCAAGTCTGAAGCTGCTTTATTAGCTTGCCATGCGGCTTTGGCCTGTGCAATCTCTTGAGGGCGAGCACCATTCTCAGCTTTGTCTAATTGGCTCTGCGCGGCTTGTTTGCCTGCGCGAGCTTGATTGATTTTAGCATTAATCTCCGGCGAATCCATCTCAATGAGCTGCTGCCCAACTGCTACCATATCGCCTTCTGTGACAAAGATTTGTGCTATACGTCCTGGTACTTTTGCGGCAATAGAGGTTTGCTGGATTTGCATCTGCCCTTGCAAAGTAATGCTTGTAGGCGCGCTTGCCTGATTACTCTTGTAGAGTCCATAAGCGATAAGGGCTAGCACGCCTATAATCACTAGTGCAAGAATGACTTTTTTTATAACGCCAGACTTATCAGCCGCTTTATTGCGAGGGTAGGCGGGTGTCGTTTGCTCTAGGTTAGCCGTATCAGTAGCAGTTTGCTTATTATCAGTAAGGTCTGAGTGATTCAAATCACCAGCTTCATTATGAGGGTCAGGCATGACAGCGTAATTCCTAGAGCAGTAAAGTTTTAAGTAAAGGGTTAATCAGCAATAAGGGTTAGTCAGCTAGGCTATAAAACTAAGGATTTTCAGGATAGACTCGAATAGCATCCGCTTTTGAGCCCTCGGACACCTCAAAATTAAACACCGCGCCAAAAGCTACAATAAAGGCGGAATAATACAGCCATAGCATAATAACTACTGCCGCTGACAGTGCTCCAAACTCAGCACTATAGTTATTGAAGTTTTGTACATAGATAGAAAAAAGGATAGAGAGTAAAATCCAAAGAACGGTTGCTAAAGCGGCTCCTGGCATCAATTTTTTTAATGAGATAATGTCACGATTGGGCGCAAGACGGTAAAAGCCTAAAAAACTGATAAATATTATGCCTGCCAGTATAGGCCACCTACTCCAAAGCGCGATAGTCTTCGCTATATGCTCGAATGGAAAATATGCCGCCACTAGAGGCACAATAGCGATGGAAGATATGGCTATGATTAACACTACCAATGCGGCAAAAGTTAGCGTCAGGGCTCGAATAGTATTTGCTATAAAGCTGCGCTGCTCACTGATTCCAAAAGCGATATTGATAAGAATGACTAACGATTTGATGCCTTTAGAACCTGCATAAAGCGCTAATAACGAGGAGAGTAATAAACTAAAAGTCAAAGCTGAGGCGGTATTAGAGACTAGCTGTGTTAAACGAGAGTCAAGAACGTCGTAGACTGACGGCGGTATATACTGACGTAACAGTGAGATTTGTTCTTGCATCTCAGCTGGCGAGAAGGCCAGCCCATACAGCAGCACAAATACAGCCATTACGGGAAAAATAGATAAAAAGCCAAAAAACCCTACACTAGCACAGTGAGCCCAGATATTGGAGTTATTGGCTTCGCCCCATGTTCGTAATAGCAGCGACGGTAATTTTTTAATTTTAGCGGTGGCAATATTCATAGCATTATTATTCTTAGTTGGGGATTTAATAGTAGAGAAATCAAATATAGTCAATCCAGTATAAAAAAGATACAACCGAGCTGGGATGAATGTTGTTAAGCAAGCCCTATACTATTAAAAACTTTCATTAATTTTAGCGTTATGCACTACTCACTATACAACGTCGGTAGCCTTATATCAGCGGCATTAACATAAGCGTTAAAAGCTAGCGGAGTACCGCAGCTGAGCATCAAACTCGCTAATGCCTGTACATAATCATTGGCCGCTTGTGCTTGTTCAGTGCGCGCTTTTAGCGCTTGGGTTTGCGCTTGCACCACCTCTATAGTGGTATTTACGCCTTCTTGTAAACCAAGACGCCGCAGCCGTAATACCTCTTGCGCTAAATCAACATTGCTTTGTAGCGCTTGATAACGAGCTTGAGCATTATTGACATCGTACCAACTCTTTTCTACTAGTAGCAACAAATTATCGCTGACTTCAATCTCTGATAAATTCGCTTGACGAATACTAGCCTCGCTTGAGGCAATTGACGCAGTCTTATCAAGACCGCCCCACAGCTTCCAGCTCGCAGAAACCCCAGCTATCCAGCTAGGGTCGTTTTCAACTTGGCTATAGCCATACAGCAGTACGGTAGGTTTATAACCCGTATCTGAAAGCGCGCGTAACTGCTGTGCTTGCGCTCGCTTTGCGGCTACCTTTTGTAAGCCGGGATGGTTATTGAGCGCTAGATCTTGAAAGTAGCTGACATCGGGTAAGGGTTTACTAGAGACGAACAGCGGGGTAGTGGGTTTGATGCGGTAATCAGTCCGCAGTAGCCGCTGCAAAGCAATCATCGCTAGACGAGCACTATTACTAGCATTAGTCGCTTCGCTCTTGGCATCTGCTAGCGCCGACTGAGCTTGCAAGCGATCGACACGCGAGATAAAGCCCTCTTCAAAGAGCCGCTTTGCCATATGGTCGGTTTGCTGCAAAGTATCATAAGCATCAGCGCGTAAGTAAGCGGCGATAATGGCTAACTGCGCATTAAAGTAACGCTCAATTAAAGTGTTATAAAGCTCGTTTTTATCCAAAGTACCATCCGCTATTGCTTCTTGGGTACGCGCATTAGAGATGCCAGTCAATGCTTTGGTGCGTCCAGCGGTATAAATGGGCCAAGCGACACCGAGCCCAGCACTGGTAGTAGAGCCTGAGCGCTTAAAATCATAAGAATCAGGAATACGATCACCTACCAATTCCCCAAAGTTTGGCAGATCTGGAATAGCTGGGATAGAGGGGATGACATTATCGACGCTATTATTAACCTCACTCACCACTCCATTTCTAAGCGAGGACAAATCGACATCAGCGTCTAGATGGTAGGTGCTGGCTGAGACTCGCGCAAACACAAAGGGATTATCGACCGTAGCTAAGGCATCGGTTTGTAAGCTACTAGCAGTGATGGCAGCTTGATTGGCAGCAAGCTTAGGCGAGACTTGTAATAATATTTGCTGCGCTTGCTCCAAACTCAAAAAGCTAGAAACCTCTAAAGCGTAGCTATTATCGATAAGCTTTTGGGTAGTAGGATCAATTAGCGTCGTTAATGCAGGGTTAGCCGTTGTGGTAGCGGTACTGTTTATAGTAGAGCGGTTTATAGTAGCGCTGGTTATATCATAATTAACGTTGTCGTCACTATTATTATTAACGTTATAAGCCTCACTGATTGGCGTAGTCACTGTAGACTCAGCCGCTAGCGCCTGACCTGCGGCACTGCCTAATAAAGGCACAATAATGATAGTAGGCAGAGATAATAAAGCGAATTTCATAATAGGAGTAAACCACTCATCAAAATTAGGGTGCTAGGAGGTGCTTAAAATCGACTACGGCATTATAGACCTGCTAAGGTTGACGCACCAGTATTGAGTTTTAACCAAAATTCTTTGATTATAGCTATAGTAAATCAACTAGGACTATAGTTTAACGTTATTGTGAATAATCGCATCGATAAAATAGTCTAACAACAACTGATAAACGTTATCTAACTAATAGTCTGTGGCTTTTTGCTATATTAGTATGCGTTAGATAGTAGCCGTTAGACAAAATCTAGGAGTAGCACATGGCAGGGTATATTTTAGCTTTAGATCAAGGAACGACCTCCAGCCGAGCCATCTTGTATGATGATAAGGCGCGTCCTATCAAGATAGTACAAAAGCCTACCACGCTCAAAACACCTAAAGCAGGTTTTGTCGAACAAGACGCTAGGCAAATATGGCAGACGCAGATCAGCTGCGCGCACGATGTGATCAATCAAGCTGGTCTGTTGGCCACTGATGTCAGCAGTATCGCTATTACCAATCAGCGCGAGTCTATCGTGATTTGGGACAAACGTACGGGCGTGCCTCTTGCGCCCGCTATTATTTGGCAAGATAGACGTACCGCAGGCTACTGCGAATCATTGGCTACGCAGCCAGCATTGCTGAATCAAAAAGATAATCATCAAAAGAAGCAAACGCTCTCTGAAATGATACGAAGCACTACAGGTCTGCGCTTAGACCCTTATTTTAGTGCCAGTAAAATCGCTTGGCTGCTCAAAGATAACCCTAAGATTGCTGAGCGTATAAAAGCTACAGACGATCACGGTATCGCCGTTGGAACGATTGACAGCTGGCTTATTTATCAGCTGACAGGCGGCGAGCATGTCATAGAAGTAACCAATGCCTCAAGGACCTTGTTATACGATATCAATAAGCTGGCTTGGTCAGATGAGCTTTGCGCGCGTTTTGATATTCCTATGACTATCTTGCCTAAAGCTCTGCCCTCAGATGGCGACTTTGGTAAAACCAAAAAAGGTTTATTCGCCAAGCAAATCCCCATTCAAGCGGTATTAGGAGACCAACAAGCCGCCTTGTTTGGTCAAGGCTGCCTTGAGGCTGGCACGGCAAAAAACACTTATGGTACTGGCTGTTTTATGCTGATGAATATAGGACAAACGCCAAGGCTAAGTGAGCAAAAGCTTTTGACTACCATAGCTTGGCAGCGTAGAGCTAGTGCTAGCCGCACCGATCAATCCTCTCTTGGACAATTGGTGCAATCTGGCAAACGCATATTGCAACCTTCCAAAAGACAAACCACTTATGCCCTAGAAGGTAGTGTCTTTATGGCAGGCGCTATCGTGCAGTGGCTGCGCGATAATTTGGCTATGATAAAAAACAGTAGTGATATCGAGCGCTTGGCTCAGCAGGTCGATAGTAGCGAAGAGGTGGTGTTACTACCAGCCTTCACCGGTTTAGGCGCTCCTTATTGGCGCTCAGATGTCAGTGCTAGCATCACCGGCATGAGCCGCGGTACTAGTAAAGCTCATATCGCTCGCGCAGCGCTGGAGGCCATCGCCTATCAAACCTACGATGTGCTAGTGGCTATGCAAAAAGACAGCCCGCAAGCGCTTACAGAATTACGCGTCGATGGCGGCGCAGCCAATAATGATTTATTGATGCAGTTCCAAGCGGACTTGTTAGGCGTACCTGTATTACGTCCCAAAGATACCGAAATTACCGCAAAAGGAGCGGCTATATTGGCGGGTCTAAATAGTGGCTTATACGATAATAGGATTATGAAAGACTCATGGGAGATTGATCGCTGCTTTGAGCCTACTATGAGTGCCGATAAGCGTAATCAACATTTGCAAAAGTGGCAAGGGGCTGTGAATAGAGCGCTAATATCTTTTTAGGGTAGCTTTTTAAGTTAATTCTTTAAATGAACTCTTTAAGTTCACTTTTCGAGTCGTGCGATAGTAAAATCAAAATTATGGCATAGATACCTAAAAGACTATTAATTTGTGCAATTGCGCCATAAAAATACATCTTGTAACGTAAGCTAATATCGAAGATGACATAGCTTACATATCCGCTGTAGCTAGTCATTATTAGTTATTCATATACTGTAAGGGTAATAATGACACTGGCTAAATAAATTTTGAATAATAACAACTTATATCATCAAAGTTTGTTTTTAGCTAAAGTAAAAATACTTAAGCTTTATATTATAAATATAAGCCATATAAATTCATCCATTAAAGGAATTAATTATGAACCATGATAATCGCGATAATATAATAAATAATGAACCAAGAGTAGACGCGAATGGCAATGTCATTGATGCTGACGATCGCATCATCACTAGTGATAATATGGAGATTGCTGATAAGCAGCGTATTATTGATGATAATGCTCGCCGTATGGCCGATCAAGAAGTGGTCGATAGAAGAGTAGTCATTAATGATCCTGATAATATTGACCGCAGTGAAGTCAAGCATATGTCAAAAGAGACCAAAGATGATCTTAACGCTGATATGATCACTGGTGAGCCAGGTTCGCATCCCGTAGGTACAGGTATTGGCGGAGTAGGCGGCGCAGCAGCAGGAGCGGCCATTGGCTCTATGGCAGGCCCGTTAGGTACTCTGATTGGCGGCGCTATTGGTGCAGTAGTAGGCGGCGGTGCTGGTCATGCTTCAGCCGAAGCCATTAACCCCACTCATGAAGAAGCTTACTGGCGTGCTGAACATGCCAATGCAAGCTACTATAGAGATGGCTATGATTTTGATCGTGATTTGCATCCAGCCTACGCTGTAGGATATGCTAATCGTGCTCGTTATCCTGCCGACGCTCGCTTTGAAGATCATGAAAATGACTTAAAGCGTTCTTGGGAAGAGGTAAAAGGTGAGTCGCGTATGCAGTGGGAAGAAGCGCGCTTAGCATCACGTGATGCATGGAATAGAGTTAGCTAATTTTAAGTTATTAAGCTATTAATATTTAGCTATTAATATTTAGCTACTAGTTATTTAGATAACAATAATAATATCACTTATAACTATAGATTGTACTACTATTAAAAGGCTTCTAGAATTTATTCTAGAAGCCTTTTTTAGGTAATACTTATTTAGTAAACAATAATTAGTACCGTTATAAATTAGTGCCATTCTAACTAAGTACAATAGATAATAACTGAGTACAATATAGATTTTATATTAGCAATATTAGCAACATAATAGTTAGTATCGGTGTACAAGTGTTTAACATTGTCATAGCATGGTTATGCTATGTTAAGCCCTCAAAGATTAGGATTTATCGCTGCTTTAAGTGCGACAACACAATATACTTCTTATAACTTCATAATAAAAACAATAGGTCTTTTATGAGCCAATATGACGGGGCTAACAAACACTTTTATATTGCTACTGCCAACTTACTTAATTTTGCCAATCCTAATCGTATTTATTATGACAATGCTCCTGCTTACTCTAATGAGGATTATGAGCATAAATTGCAGGGTATAAGTGATTTACTTGCCAAGTCCCATGCTGATATCATGGCAGTGCAAGAAGTTTGGGATAGTGAAGCGCTTGAATCTTTAGCTGTCTCGCTGGGGTTTAAAGCCAGTGATGTGATTATCCCATTGGCTAGCAATGATAAAGCTAGCCCTTATACTCAAGGCAAAGGCGCTCAAGGAACTCCTGCTGTCGGTATTATTAGCCGCTTTGAAACGCTAGAGAGTACTTTATTAGAGAATGTCAAAAGCTCAGCGGTCATTGATATACCAGATATTGGTGCTTATCAAAAATTTCAACGTCCGCCGCTATTAGTCAAAGTAGATGCTTTTGGGCAGCCGATTACTATTATTACCGCTCATCTAAAAAGTAAACGAGCTTTTTTCTTACGAGATGAGAATGGCGATTTACTAGAGGATATGGATGATCCTAATATCCGGGTTCGTGCCAAGCTTCGCAGTTTGTGTATGCGAGCAAGCGAGGCCGCTTCGATTAGGATGGCTATTATTGAGCGTCTGCATCATACTCGTGAGCCTTTGATATTGCTAGGAGATATGAATGATGTCACTGGTAGCGTGACTACTCAGTTGATGACAGAGACAGGCGAGGTAAATTATGATAAAAGTATGCGCGATGTGTCGTTATTTGACGCTGCTCGAGTTCAAGCTCGTTATGGTTGGATGAAAGATATGGCTTATACCCATATTTATCAGGGTATGCCAGAGGTTATCGATCAATTATTTGTCTCAGAAGAATTTTTGCCTGAAAGTAAGTTTGCACTAGGTCATGTTGAGAGAGTAGATTATTTTAATGATCATCTAAAATGGGACTTTGCCGACAGAGTCACTGATCATGGTATTATACGAGCGAAAATAAAACTTTACGGCTAGTGCCTTGTCGGATTAGTCAATACATTGTGGTTCTATCCCATACCTAGCCCTTGCTTGTGAAAAGCCAAGTGTTTATGATGCGCTCTCATCGTATGGTAGCGATTATTATGATAATAATGCTTATCATTATACTACCAACTAAGCGCTTAATTTAGCGCTGATAAACGAATGAAAGCAAATTATAAAAAATAGGATTAATATTAAGAGGTCTGTAATGAGTGAACAAAAAGACGATAAAATCGAAGATGTGCTAGTGGATTCAGAGCTAGCAAAAAAACTGGTACCTAATAAGTTTAAGTTTACCAGTCAACAAGGCCGTGCTCGCCGTCAAAAATTATTGATGGGTGCAAAAAAGCTTAGTGAAACAATGCCTATCAATGATATTACATTGGCGGCGGTCTGTGAAGAAGCGGGTATTCCACGAGCTTCTGCTTATCACTTTTTTCCTAATGTTGAAGCGATATTTTTGGCATTACGCTTTTTAAATGCCATTGATATTTTAGAGATATTAGCGACCGTTGAGACGGTAGATTATGATAGATGGCAGGGATATCTAACAGCGCTGATTGAGCGTTGTGTCAATATTTTTCATGATGATGAGACAAAAGCTAAGCTTATCTATGATACCAATACTCCTGATTTTGAAGGAGACAGCTTTGGTGAAGATATCGATCACCAGATCGTTGAATTGGTATATGAGCGCTTATCTGAGCGTTATGAGATGCCAGCTTTTGAGAGTATAAAAGAGATTTTATTAGTCACTTATAGCATCATTAACGCTATATTTACTTTATCTTATCGTCAACACGCTAGTATTACTGAACATTATGTCCAAGAAGCAGGAACGGCGTCAATTGCTTATCTGCGCTGCTACTTACCAGAGAAACTACCGCGTAAAAACCGTTAGGTTATAGATATAAGCTGTCATTTAACAAAAAGCCGACTTGATGTCGGTTTTTTGGTTTTTACTGTTTAGTCTCACCACTATAGTACAGGGTTAAGACAAAACTAGTATGGTCGGCTATTGTATTATTATAAGCTGTCGCTATCATGATTATTATCTAATTATCAATAATATACATTAACCTGAAAACGATAACCAGTTAAGACTATGATATTAAAATTGTAATATTAAAATTATGATATTTATTACTAATAACATTTGCCTCCAAGACCATGAAGTAGACATCAGCGCCATACGCGCTCAAGGTGCTGGCGGTCAAAACGTCAACAAAGTCGCTTCTGCTATTCATCTGCGCTTTGATATAAAGGCGTCTAGTCTTAGCGAAACCCAAAAACAACGCCTATTGGCAAGTAAAGATAGCCGAATAACTAAAGAGGGAGTGTTTGTACTCAAGGCTCAGCAGTTTCGTACCCAAGAGCGCAATAAAATTGATGCTATTGAGCGCTTACAGAGCTTTATCAAACAAGCCAGCTACGTCAATAAAACTAGAAAAGCGACTAAGCCAAGCCGAAATGCCAAACGCAAACGGGTAGATGAAAAGACTCAGCGTGGTAGAACCAAAGCACTTAGAGGTAAGGTGGAGTATTGACTATTGACTAAGCTACTTAGATAAAACGGTTGATACAACAAGCGCCAAAATTCAACACTAAAAATTAAGCGCTAAACTTTAGAATAATTAAAAATTAGGACGACTTTATGCTGATCAATGCTGATTTTTCTCAACGGGTGTCACTACTACCAGAACAGCAGCAGTGGATTGCCTCTCCGCAAAGCGGTGTCGAGCGGATAATGCTCGATCGTATTGGCGCAGAAAAAGCTCGGGCTACTAGTTTAGTACGCTATGCTCCTCATTCTCACTTTCCGCATCATTATCATCCAGGTGGCGAGGAGATATTAGTATTGTCCGGGACCTTTTCAGCCGACGACACTGATTATCCAGCAGGCTGGTATTTACGTAATCCGCCCAAGTCAGGACATCAGCCTTATAGTGATGAGGGTGCGATTATCTTTGTTAAGCTACGTCAAATGAGAGCTAATGAACAGCGTCATGTGGCCATCGATACTAACGATAAGTCAAGCTGGCAAGTGAAAGACAATCGTGAGATTTGTCCTTTATTTACCGATAGTAGCGAACAGGTTATGCTGCAGCGCTTGAAAGCTAATGAGCCACTATTTACTGCACCTATTAGTGGTGGCGCTGAGATACTAGTCTTAGAAGGTGAGCTGATAGAAGAGCATCAGGTTTATAAGCGCAGAAGTTGGCTACGCCTGCCTATCGATGTAGCTCCTTTAATAAAAGCTGGCGAGCAAGGAGCTACGGTTTATCTTAAGATTAATCATTTATCCGCAATCATTGGTGCTGAAGTAGCAGGAGTATAATGTGCAAACCAAAACCGTAACTTCTTCATTGCCTTGTTTATACTCGTTTCGTCGCTGTCCTTATGCTATGCGTGCTCGCCTTGGTTTATTGTTTGCTAACACAGAAGTGGAGCTACGCGAGATTATTTTAAAAAATAAGCCGCCAGAGATGTTAGCGATTAGTCCTAAAGGCACGGTACCAGTTTTGCAACTGCCTGATGGTACAGTTATTGAAGAGAGTCGTGAGATTATGAGGTGGGCGCTTGGGCACGACGATCCACAAGGGCTGCTTGATAAAAAGGTTTTAGAGCAAGCTGGTGCACTGATTGATAAAAATGACAATGAGTTCAAATATTGGCTAGATCGCTACAAATACGCTGATCGCTACCTAGAGAGGACTCAGGCAGAGTATAAAGAGCAGGGCGAGATGTTTTTACAAGCTTTAGAGAGTCTGCTAACGAAAAACACTTACCTATTAGCAGAGAGGGTAAGTATTGCTGATATTGGCATTATGCCTTTTGTGCGTCAGTTCGCTCACGTCGATCGCGAGACTTTTTATAGCTTACCTTATCCAAATTTGCAGCGCTGGCTACAATATTGGCTAGAGCATCCGCTATTTGTACAAGCTATGACTAAGTATCCGCTTTGGCAAGAAGGAGATGAGGTCATTGTTTTTGCAGGTTAGAGTGAGGTTTTATGTTCTACATTCAAGCATTATTTGATTATTTATTAGCGACTATATAGCAGCATCAAAGATACCAATAGACAGGAGATTTATATCAAAGCCCATTTGCAGCAAACTGTTGATATAATACCTACCGTCATAACTTAAAGACAGAAAACTATGGAACAAAGAAGAGACGCTATAGAACAAAGACCGGTATTTATGCCAAGAGTCAACAGTGACAATCTGGTCAAAACGGATATGATTAGCATCGAGCGCCATGTAGGATTTGCCAGTCGCCAAAAGAAAAAAACCATCAATGATATGCATCAAGTTATTCGTAAAAAGTATGGATTCAATAATGTCTTAGAGCTATCTAGTAAATCAGGTAACAAGTTGAGCTTTTTGCTCAGTCCACTCAGCTTACAGTTAACGGATGAAGAGAGTGGCGGGCAGTATAGCGTTGAAAACATCTTTCAAGCCAGTAAAGTTTTTGAGCACGGTGGTCCGTTTACTGATTTGTTAACCGCCGCGCCCAGACAAGCCAAAAAAGATGAGCGCTTAAAAACTTCAGGCGAGCTGATTGGCTATAATGACTTTGGTATGGAGTGGAATATAGCGCCTTTAACAATGTTTTATGATTGGCTGTATGTCAACGCGCTAAAGCAAAATGCGCATCTGCATGAAGAGGTTATGCAGTATCAAGCTTTTACCGATATTGAGTTTAATCCAAAAAAATCTATCCACTGTGCCGCTTATTCGCTAGCTCTATTTGTAGCGCTTAATAAACGAAACTTGCTAGATAATGTCGAAGACCCCATTGCTTTTTATGATCTGTGCGATGGATTTAAAGT
>JARIDJ010000087.1 GCA_029267175.1 Psychrobacter sp.
TCGCAATCGGTGCGCGGGGCACACCCTACAAAAACTTATCGACAAGTACTTTTTTGCTTTAAGAGTTAACATCTGTTAAACACCACAAAGAAGTAATCTCAGCACTACGCGCTGCATATAGCGGATCGGTCTCATCTTGGCTACGACTGTGCTTAGCCTCAGTGTCGAGACGGTATTTTACTTTTAGGCCAGCCTCTTCAATCCAGCTTAATAACTCATCACAAGTACGCAGCTGCAAATGCTCAGCCAAATCCGAGAGAATTAACCAAACTTCTCCGCGTTCAGCTAAGTGCTGTTTTACGCCTTGCAGCAATCCACGCAGCATCTTGCTTTGTTCATCATAAACGGAGTATTCAAGCGGCGAGGTTGGTTTGGCAGGTAGCCAAGGCGGATTACAAACAATCAAATTAGCTAACGGTGCGTCAGTAGGAAATAGATCGGCTTGCTGCAGCTGCACACTATCTAATTTTGAACGCTCAAAGTTATCTTCAGCACACGTAAGCGCGCGTGGATTTAAGTCGGTGGCGATAATTTGTTTTATGCCGCGCTGCGCTAAAACTATTGCCAGCAATCCGGTACCTGTACCGATATCATAAGCGATATCATGAACGGTTGGTAGCGGCGCATCGAGTAGCAGCTGTACATACTCGTGACGGGTGGGCGCAAAGACGCCGTAATGCGGAAATATCGATAAGTCTAAAGCTTTAATCGGCACGCCTTTCTCGCGCCATCCGGCTGCGCCTAACGCCCCTTGCAAATCACGGAACGATAGCACACACGTCTTATCTTCTTTATCTAGCGCTCCAAAAGCGGCTATACAAGCCTTATTAAACTCAGGAGCACGGCGCAGTTGGCTAATATAATCAACATCAAGCTCTAGTAGCAAACGGCTTAACAGGCGTGAGCGCTGAGCGGTAGTTTGGCGCTGCTGATGAAACAGGTTTGGAATATCTTTTGATTTCTCTATGGACTGACTGGCGGCTTTGCTTAATCTACGTTTTTCAGAACGCTGTTCTGTGCGCTCAATACGGCGAGTAATAGCTTGCAATAGTTGCCGCGCATTATGAAAATCGCCACGATAGAGCATCGAAGTACCGGCGCAGGCCAGCCGATAAGCTTCATCCGCTGTAGTTTTATCATCGACTAACACCAGACGCGCAGGCGGTAGATGAGCACTTGCAGATAACCAGCGAGCATGATGTAAATCGTTATTCTCAGACCACTGCACATACTGCTTTTCTATGGCTATCACATCATCTACCTTTATTTTATGAATGAGGCTTTCCTTACAATACGCTAAATACTAATTACTAAATAATACGCACTAAACATCAGGCACTTTTTTTCTTTACCAAATAACGATATAGCGTTGCGCTAGACGGTTCATTGGCATCGCTGTCAATAGTAATCTCATCAAGATCTACTGCCAGATCTACCTTTTCAGCGACAGTTTCTTGATAAACCAATTCATGACCTAAATGGCGACAAAAATTAGGAATATCGCGAGTCGTCGCCGGATCGGTCGCCAGTATTTCGATGATCTCACCGTTATCCGCTTGGCGAATAGTACGATGCAGCATCATGACAGGCTCTGGACAAATCAGTCCTTGCGTATCCAAATGATGGTTGATTAGAGTATCTGCTATAGAAGTCGTCATAGTCGTAGCTTTATAAATAGTCATTAAATGAGTGTTAAATAGTTATGGAAAGAATGATTAATAAAGAAAAGGTTTCGCTGCTTAAATTAAGCATTAGGAGGTGTCTGTTCAAAATCTTTTGCATTGTTAGTAGTCTCTATATCGCTACTGGTTTCATTCGCTGTTTCTGCCTCGACAAAATCGAAAAAGCGCTTAAAGCTGACTTTAAATAAAAAAGCCACGCCAAGCCAAGAAGCCAACCCTAACCAAGCGGTATCGGCAAATAATAGCCCGCCGATAAGAATAATGCTCGACACCCCAATAGTCATAATGACCATCGATGACTGACTGAGACGATAGCGATAAATCACAAAGGCATTATAAATAGTAATCGGAATCGTCAGCGCGATTAGAATAAAAGGCAAATTATAAAACAGCCGATAAAGCAGCTGATTGTCATGAAAGATTTTGATACTAGCGATAGTGCCAAACACCACAAAAGCCACTAACGCCGCCAATATCATATAAATGGCGATCTTGTTCGCCTTTTGCGCGCCTTTGATACGGGCGATAGCTAGCGGAGGGATACCATAAGGGCTTGCTTGGTGCGGGGCAGTGGTCATAAGATCAGTCATTTATCCGTATAAAATTAACAGAGATTAAAGTAAGGTTGGCTAATCCGCTTTGATAGTATCAATTGCCATAGCGCTATTGGGATCAGAGAAGTAAGTTGATAATAAAATACAGGCCGAGATATCATCGATAGCATCGCGCTCATTGTCCATCCAGCCATTGTCCCAAGCTATCTCGCGTGCTGCTACTGATGTCAGTCGCTCATCACACATCCTAACTACTACTGGCATGTGCTGCTCCATCAGCCTATGCGCTAAGCGGCGAGCGAACTTATGCGTGCGCCTGCTTAGCATCGAGCGGCTACCGTCCATATTCAGTGGCAGACCCACGATAACTTGAGTGACGCCCCAGGTTTTTATAATGCCAATTAGGTTATCCCAATCAGGCTGACCATTGTTCATTGCCAAAATATCAAAGGCACGCGCCGTTTCGGTAACACTATTACCTAGCGCCATCCCCATCTTTTTTACCCCATAATCTAGGCCCAAAATAAGATGGTCTTTTGGCTGTACCTCTAGTGCTGCCAGCGCACCACTATCGTCAGCACCATTAACAGGCAGCTCTACCGCTTTATTATCAGTAATCAAGGTACTATCTACCATAAAAAAGCATCTTCCTATATTCGTTAAAGCTATTATTTAAATGACGCAATCTAGGCCATTAAGCATGTCCAATATCACTACTTAAATAGTCAAAATTAACGCCTATTTTATCAGCGGCAAGCTGCCAACGCTCATCGAATGGCGTATCAAACAAGATAGTAAGATCTGCCGGACAAACTAGCCAGTCGCCATTACTAAGCTCACGATCTAGCTGTTTTTTACCCCAGCTAGCATGACCCAAGCACAGCTGATAATGGCCAACGCCTTGGCCTGCAGCGATACGTTTGAGCACATCTTGACTAGTGGTAATGCAGACATTCTCTGAGATGGCAAAGGAAGATGCCCATTCCGGTTGACCGGTATGCAATACAAAGCCAACCTCAGGATACATAGGACCGCCCTCAAGTGCCAAATCTTCCATTACTTGCGGGTCAGTGACCTCAATATTTAAGTCCTCCAATAGTTTGCCGACCCGCGCATTCTCTAACGGGCGATTAACCATAAGACCTAGAGCGCCATGCTTGTCATGGCGACAAATATAAATCAGCGCCTGCTCAAACCTTGGGTCTGGCAGCTCTGGCGCGGCAATCAAGAAGTGATGAGTTAAATTAGCAGTAGACATAGGTACCAAGACCACATAAAAAGGTAGATACTACTATATGGCACTCTTAGCTCGAAAATCAACAAGCGTTTTTAGTCAAGTAAACGGCTACTTAACATCGGTGAGTAAGCTACGCGCATGGTCACGCGTGACCTCAGTAATCGTTACGCCGCCTGACATTCTCGCCAGCTCATCGACTTGTGCGCTACCGGTCAGTATCACAAGCTCGCTTTGCGTTTGCTCATGATGATGCTTTTGTACCAAGATATGTTGATGCGCCTGCGCCGCTACTTGCGCTTGATGGGTAATAGCCAGTAGCTGCTGAGTTTGCCCTAGGGTGCGCAGCAGCTCACCGACCACTTGCGCGGTGCCGCCACTGATACCAACATCGACTTCATCGAAGACTAGCATCGGCTTGGCGGCATTATTATCGCTACTAATCGCTTGCAAAACCTGCATCACTAATGCCATACGCGACAGCTCACCTCCTGAGGCAATCTTATGCAAAGGCTGCATCGGCATACCAACGTTAGCGCTAAATAACAGCTCGATATCGTAGTAGCCTTGCGCGTTGTAAGCAGCTTCTGTGGGCTTTTTAGTGAAGACAAATTCGCAGCGCGCATTCGGTAACGCTAGTGGCTGCAATTGTGCGACTAATTGTGCACAAATCGCAGGGGCAGCTTTGGCTCGAGCCTTATGCAGCGCTTTTGCAGAAGTTAAATACTCTTGCCAAGCCTCGTCGATTTGTGCTGCCAAAGCATCGCTAGAAGGTTCATTCTCTAGTTGCTCTAGCTGCTGCTGCCAGTCATGAGCTTCCGTAACCAAGTCACTAGCAGGCAAGCCATGCTTACGCGACAGACGGTGGCCTAAGCTTATGAGGTTATCGAGGGTCTGCAAGCGCTCAGGATCAGGCAATTGCTGCTCGGCATAATCTGACAGCATCGCGGTAACTTCGGTGATTTGTTGCTGCGCTAGATGTAGCTGCTCTGAGGCTTGCTCAAAGGTCTGGCTAACGCCTAATTGATTATCACAAAGCTTGATCGCTTGCCCAAGCAAGGTCATGACATCCGGCTCATCGCCGTCGTTATCAAGCAAGTGTAGACCGTGACTGGCCTCGATCATTAGCGCTTCGATGTTAGATAGCTCTTCATGCTCGGCTTCTATCTCGTTATAGTCGACTGCAAGTAGCGGCGCAATGTCGGCTAATTGACTTTGCAATAATTGCATACGATCTTGGCGCTGAGCGGCGCGGCTAGCGATATCATCAGCGCGGCGCTTGAGCTGTTGATACTGCTGATAGTGAGTGGCAGTTTGGGCGACTAAAGGCGTTATCTGCGCCATCTCATCTAGCCACTGCACTACAAACTGTGGTTTTAATAGCGCTTGCTGGGCATGTTGGCTATGAATATTAACCAGCAACACGCCCAAGCTTTTGAGCTCCGCTAGGCTGACCGGCGCGCCATTGAGCCAAGCTTTTGAGCGGCCACTATTGCTAAGCTGACGGCGAATAAGCACTTCAGGCTCCTCCAAAGTGCGCTCATTACTAGCAAACCAATCGGCAACGACTGAATTATCAGTGACATCAAACTGCGCATAAATATCAGCATGCGCGGCTCCATGTCGCACCATCGCACTATCAGCGCGCTCACCTATACACAGCGATAGCGCATCGAGCAATAGCGACTTGCCAGCGCCGGTCTCGCCAGTGATTACGTTAAAACCTTCGGCAACACTAAGTTCATGCTCAGCGATTAGCGCAAATTGGTACAAGGTTAATGATAACAGCATCAAAGCCTCTCATAACAGACAATAGGTGACTAAAAATTATAGCGAGCGGCGTACCGCAAAGGCATAAAAAACCAGCTAATTGGCAGCATCAAGTGATTATTATAGGGGAATATTAGATAGGATAGAGGAATAAATATCGTTTTGTAGCTAAGAATTAGCAGTAAAGACTACTAAAGGATAACTATCATCAGTATTAACTTATCTAGCAGAATTTAGTTATTTTACAACACTATAGCCGCCATTATTAGCTTTTACTGTTAAAAAATACATTTAACCAAGCCATCAATTAAGCCTTTACTAGAACTCTAGCTTTGAGATAGCCTCACGCCAATTAATAATATTTCATCCGCCCTTTAACAAACTTTGCAGATATAATGTGGTAGCATAATCTCACCTAATCACAAAACTCTGTCACTCTACCTTTTGTTAAAAAGATGCTTTCATGCAGCAAAAGTAGCAAGGTTAGGACAATAGTTTATAGGCAGTTTTAGTAGGTAAAAATAAATAGTAATAACTCTTAAAGATCGAAGTAAGCTCTAAATGGAGCACTTATTTTTTAGTTTAGCAATAATTATTTGATAAGGAAGCCACTATGCCAGCGGCAAAGTTTACCAATGTGACCGTCAATGCTCAGGCCACAATATCGTATGATGGACGTTGTTCGAGCCACACTATTATGTTTGAAAGCGGTCAGCATAAGACCTTGGGGGTTATCCTGCCTTGCGATAGCAGCGTAGAACAATATCACTTTAGTACCAACACCTCTGAGCGTATCGAAATTATCAGCGGCGAGTGTGAAGTCAAGATCAATGGTGATGAGGATTTTAGCTACTACCGCGCAGGTCAATCTTTTGTGGTAGAAGGCAATAGCAGCTTTAACTTGCGTACTGAAGAGATCGTCCAATATATTTGCCATCTAGAAGGCTAAGCGCTTAAAACGTTAGCCTGCTTAGACCTTATTCATTTGCTAATTAATAGGCCAATTTATGGCAAAACCCAGTTATTTTTATGGTATTCACGCCATTGATGCTTTACTTGAGCATCGTTCTTTAGAGGCTTTAAGTTTATTTGTGCAGCAGGGCCGTGAAAGTGATAGCCATGTGCAAGCTATTATGGCTACAGCAAAGGACAATGGCGTCAGTATTCAGCCTACCCAAAAAGACAAGCTCACTCAATTGTGTGGGAGTCCGCAGCATCAAGGCGTGGTTATGCAGGCACGTCCGTTAGCTTTTGCTGATGAAGGGCTGCTAGATAAAGTCATGGCGCAAGACAACTGCTTATTGTTGGTGCTCGATCAGATTACCGATGCCCATAATTTTGGCGCTTGTTTGCGCACGGCAGTAGCGATGGGCGTTGATGCAGTAGTCTGTCCTAAGCATCATGCCGCAAGCCTAACGCCAACGGTAGCTAAGGTTTCAGTGGGCGCAGCGGAGATGATGCCGATTATTAGTGTTACTAATCTAGCGCGGACGTTAGCGCAGATCAAGAGTGCAGGAGTATTCGTTTTTGGCACCGCTTTAGAGGCTCACGCAAAGCCAATACATCAGGCTGATATGACCGGCAAAACGGCGTTAATCATGGGATCTGAAGGCGAGGGCATGCGCCGATTGACCCTTGAGAGCTGTGATGAGCTCGTTTACATACCGATGCTAGGTAACGCACAGGGCAACCTACAAAGCCTAAACGTGAGCGTAGCTACCGGTATGGCGCTCTATGAGATCAATCGGCAGCGAACTTTAGCTGCTGAGCAAGACTAAGATAATTTTGATGTAGCGGCTTAAGTTGCAGATGCAGCGCCGCTAAATCATTGTCATTGACCACCACATCATCAGCATGGCTATTACGTTCTTCACGGCTTAACTGATTAGCCATAATCGCCTTAATCTTTACTGCACTTTGATCATCACGCAGGCTGGCTCGCTCAAGTTGAGTCTCTACGCTAGCATCGACCACCAAAATACGCTGACATAGATTAGCTAGGCCCGCTTCTGCCGCCTCTATTAACAGTGGCGCTGAGAGAATAATATACTCAGAAGTGCTAGCCGCTAGCTGTTCTTTGGCCGCCTCTCTTATCGCTGGATGAGTGATAGCTTCTAGCTCAATAAGTGCTTCAGGATTGGCAAAGACATGCGTTCTCATCGCTGCACGATCCATCTCACCTTGCTCATTAATAGCCCAATCGCCAAACTTTCTTTGTATACGGCGCAAAGTATCGCTACCTTTAGCAACCACTTCATGGGCGATAACATCGGCATCGATGATGTCTATGCCTTGCTCAGCAAACCAGGCACTAGTGGCCGATTTGCCGCTACCTATGCCGCCAGTCAAACCTACCACTAACTTTTTACTTTTGCCATTGTTCATAGTTTGTGGACGTAAGGTGGAATCAAAGTAATAAGCTTGCGAGGAAGAGCGATTATTTGTAGTCATAAGAGTAACTTATTTAGTCAATAAAATAAAAGAAGCCATAAAAGTTAAAAGCTAATAATTAAAATCTGCTAATTAAAACCATCAGGCATACATGTTCAAATACCAATTAACGATATCTGTCCCATATAATAAAGCAATAATCCCAGCGATAGCGATATAAGGACCGAAGGCAAAAGGTTTACTTTCACCTTGTTTTTTCATCAAGATAATACCAACGATTGAGCCTAATAATGACGATAACAAAATAATTAACGGTAGCATCACAGGTCCAAGCCAAGCGCCAAGTACTGCTAGTAGCTTAAAGTCGCCCTGACCCATACCGTGCTTTTTGGTAATAAGATAAAATATCTTTACCACTATCCATAATGACAAAAATCCTATCAATAAGCCCCAAATGGACTCAATAGGGCTGACAAACCAGCTTTGCGAATTGACCGCTAGTCCTAGGCCTGCTAATGGAAAAGTCAATCTATCAGGTAGCAATTGCGTATCAAAATCTATGCCGGTTAGCGCAATAAGCGTCCAGACCAATACTAACGCGGACAGTCCAGGCGCAGTGACACCAAAATGATAAATCACTAACGCCGATAGCAAGGCAGTGATTAGCTCAACGATAGGATAACGTACACCGATAGCCGCTTTGCAATCAGAGCAGCGTCCTCGCAGTACCAGCCAGCTCACTAATGGTATATTCTCATACCACTTTATTTTATGAGCGCAGTGCGGACAACGCGAAGCCGGACGACTCAAAGTAATGGGTGTATCCTTAGCGACTGTTTGAGTCAAAAGGTCGGCCTGCTCAGGGTTAATATCAGCTTGCTGCGCCATAAACTCGCTACATTCTTGCCGCCAAGCATGATACATCATCAGCGGTACACGGTGGATCACCACATTCAAAAAACTGCCTACACATAGACCTAATAGTCCAAACACCACGAGCGCTACGCTCATATTATTCTGTAATACTTCTATCAATTGCATTAATGGCTTGCCTTTAGCAAATAGCTTGTAGATGGTGAAATCAAACGTTTAGCAGTAAATAGTAGTCTATTAACCAACCACCGAACCCATTTGGAAAATCGGCAGGTACATAGCAATGACTAAGCCACCCACTAATACGCCGAGCACCGCCATAATTAACGGCTCCATTAGGCTAGTCAAGCCATCGACAGCGTTGTCCACTTCACTCTCATAATGCGTAGCGACTTTATCGAGCATCTCCTCCAAACTACCAGATTCCTCACCGATACCGACCATTTGAATAACCATACTAGGAAATAAATTGGTTGAACGCATGGAGAACTGCAGCTGTTGACCGGTTGAGACATCGTTTTTTATTTGTTGCGTGGCATTATAAAACACTACATTATTGGTGGCGCCAGCTGTTGAATCCAAAGCATCAATTAGCGGTACCCCAGCGGCAAAAGTGGTCGAGAGAGTACGAGAGAAGCGAGCAATAATCGCTTGATAAGCGATATTACCAAATATTGGCAACTTCAAAGTCAGACGATCTAGAAAATCACGGAACTTTTTAGATCTTTTTTTCGCCTCAGAGAACCAAACAATAGCGGCACCAATAACGATAATCAAAATAAACCACCACGACTGCATCCACTCCGACATACTAACCACCAGCTGCGTAAAAGCAGGCAGTTCTGCGCCAAAAGAGCTAAACAGATCGGAGAAGACCGGTACTACTTTGATAAGCAAAATCATGGTCACAATCACCGCTACGACAATAACCGCGATCGGATATTTCATCGCTTTTTTAATTTTTGATTTCAGTATCTCGCTCTTTTCTTTATAAGTGGCCACCCGTTCAAGCATAGTTTCAAGCGCTCCTGATTGCTCGCCTGACTCTACTAAGGAGCAAAACAAATCGTCAAAATAGCGCGGATGCTTACGCAGAGCGCCTGCAAAAGTTCCGCCCGCTTCGATATCCGCTTTTATAGAGAGCACCAGCTCTTTCATACTAGGATTATCAAGCGAGTCTGCGACAATCTCAAAGGACTGGGTCAAAGGGATACCGGCTTTTATCATCGTTGCTAGCTGACGCGAGAATATAGCGATATCAATAGGTTTAATGGCTTTTTTGAAAGTAAATAACGCTTTAGGCTTTTTCTTAATGCCTTTGACCACGATGCCTTGCTTGCGCAAAGTCGCTTTTGCTAACTCCAAGCTGCGACTAGTAGTCTCGCCTTTTACTTTTTGACCGCGGCGATTGACGCCATCATAGACGAAGTCTAGCAGCATATCTGTTTTAACTTTTGCCATTTGTCTCTCCTAGAAACTCATCTAATGGGGCTAAGCTTATAACGCTCAAGCTACAGTGAGCTTTATTTTAACTCGCTAATGTCTAAAGATACACTCAGGCGTTGACTAAATCGCCACAAGATAATTGTGAATTATTCTGAGGTAACTCGCAGCATCTCTTGAATAGAAGTCACTCCTTGTAACACTTTCATAATACCGGAGCGGCGCAAATCACGAAAGCCATTTTTGAGCGCGGCATCTTTGATATCAATAGCATTACCATCTTCCATAATGATACGCGAGATATCTTGATTGACTTTCATCACCTCATAAATACCAACTCGGCCTTTATAACCTTCACGGCACTCATTACAGCCGACAGGCTCATAAATAAGGTTGTTTGGATTATCCAAATCGCTATTAGTAAAGCCGATCTCAAGTAAGCTTTGCCGCGGAATATCGATAGGTTTTTTGCAGTTTTGGCATAAGCGGCGGGCCAGGCGCTGAGCGATAACTAAATTGACCGAAGTGGCGATATTGAATGAGGCCACGCCCATGTTTTTGAGGCGTGTCAAGGTCTCAGGGGCAGAGTTGGTATGCAGTGTGGAGAGTACCAAATGGCCGGTTTGTGCCGCTTTGATCGCAATCTCAGCCGTCTCTAAATCTCGAATCTCACCGACCATCACAATATCAGGATCTTGACGCAAAAAAGACTTAAGCGCATTAGCAAATGTCAGCCCAACTTTTTGGTTAACGTTGACTTGATTGATGCCTTCTAAGTTAATCTCCACTGGATCTTCAGCGGTTGAGATATTGGTCTCGCCGGTATTAAGAATGTTAATCCCAGTATATAGTGAGACTGTTTTACCAGAACCGGTAGGACCGGTGATTAATAACATGCCTTGCGGTTTATTTAGCGCTTCCAAAAACATCTCTTTTTGATCCGGCTCATAGCCCAGCGCTTCAATCCCTAACATCGCCGAGGAAGGGTCTAAGATACGTAAGACGATTTTTTCGCCAAATAGCGTTGGCAGGGAGTTTACCCGAAAATCGATAGCTTTATTCTTAGATATTTTAAGTTTAATACGTCCATCTTGTGGTACACGGCGCTCAGAGATGTCCATTTGTGACATCACTTTGAGTCGAGCTGCTATTTTATTAGCCAACTGTACAGGCGGATTTGCCATTTTTTGCATCACGCCATCGACCCGAAAGCGTACTCTGTAGGTTTTTTCATAAGGCTCAAAATGCAGATCAGAGGCTCCCATACGAATAGCATCGACTAGCATTTTATTGATAAACTTGACCACTGGCGCTTCATCCACGCTAGTACTCAGTTGAGTATCGCCGTCCTCTTCACTATCGTCTTCAAAATCAACATTTAGGTCGCCATCAGCAAAACCACTAAAGCTTTGCATCGTATCGGCATATATTTTATCGATACGTTTTTTGAGCTTATCCTCTTCGACAATGATAGCGGCGACAGAGAGCCGTGAGTTAAAGGCTATGGCATCCATAGCATCGATGCGTGTGGGATCGCTTAGCGCTACAAACAGCTGCTGGCCGCGTTTAAAAATGGGTAAGGCATTAAACTTTCGGACAATGTTTTCATCGACTAGATCTTTAGGAGTTATGCCATCTTCTAGCGCATTTAGATCGAATAAAGGGTCGCCAAACGATTGCGATAGTAATTTGGCAAGCTCATAGGCGTCGGCCATTTTGTGCTCTACCAAATAAGAGACCAGTCCGACTTGCTGCTGCTGTGACTCCGCTTGAGCCGTTTGCATGTTCGCTTCGCTAACTAACCCTGCACTGATTAGTTGCTGCGCTAGACTACCAAATTTGCTGATAGCGGTAGACATAAAGCCTCCTGGACACTGTAATGCCAAACAAAATTAAAGTATTAAATAACGGTTAAAACTAACGATTCATAAAAGCTGTCTTTTGGACTAGTTTTAAAGAAAATATTTATTGTTTATAGGGATATTATATTGATAAACCATTATTAATAAATGATTTTTATCATCAACTATTAGTCATAAAAAAGCTATGGCTAATTATAGGCAAAAACTTTATAAAAAACAGAACTGTTTGGACACCTAACTCATATAAAGTCATTTTTATCAGTCAATCGAGCACTGTAGCGTGCAGTTTAAGGTTCGGCTAACCGAGACTATAGCGGTTGCCAAATATTTGTTATACTAGCGCGCACCATAGCCGTACTGGCAATGATAGATGACACAAGGTAGATGAGTTATGCAAGCTTGGGTAATTGGCAATTGGAAACAAAATCCGGCAACAAAACGCGAAGTTGAGACTTTAGTAACCGAGATAGTAACGGCTACTAACGAGCGCAGCGTCAATAATAGCAATACTGACAGTAGCCATGATAAAGCAAAGACTTGCCAATTAATGCTTGCCCCTAGTTGTATTCATCTATCGGCAGTCAGTAGCCGTTTGCAAGACAGCTCAATACTGTGCGCAGCGCAAGATATCAGCGCTCATAGTGCTACGGTAGGTGCTTATACTGGTGACTGCTCAGCGCAGCAAGTAGCAGATGCTGGTGCCACTTGGACAATCTTAGGACATTCTGAGCGCCGTCAATATCATCAAGAATCTAATGAGAGTTTACTTGCAAAGCTAGTCTGTGCTCTAGAACAAAAGCTTGGCGCGGTTCTTTGTATCGGTGAAACTCAAGCTCAGTATGATGCGGGAGACACTATCAAGGTTATCGATGAGCAGTTGCAAGTAGTAAAACAGCTACTAGCGCAGCCTGTAGCGAAATCTATGGATCTCGACCATACCTTAGCGAAGCACCTCATTATCGCCTATGAGCCGGTTTGGGCCATTGGTACGGGCAAAGTACCTACTGTGAGCGAGGTCAGCGCCACTCATAAGCATATCAAAGAGCAGCTAGCAAGCTTTGCATCAAAGCTGCCAGCGATAACGGTGCTTTATGGAGGTAGTGTCAATGCCGATAATGCCGATAGTTTTGCCGCAAGCCCTGTTATAGATGGAGCTTTGGTTGGCGGTGCTTCTTTAAAAGCTGAGAGCTTTTTAGCCATTGCTACAGCTTTTAGCTAAAGAGTAGTAGCGATTATAAGATAAGCAAAAAAGACTCTATAACGGCTATCACTTTGTTATCTCTTACAAAAAAACTTAGTATTTTAGTTTTATAAGTGGTTTAACAGCGCCCTTGTAATCGTGTACAATGCGCCTTATTTATAGTTTTGGTTTATAGCTTTTGTAATTTTATCAGTCGTCATTATGCGGCAAAAGAGGACAGCATGTTTACTTTTATATTAGCCTTGCATATTATCGTGGCCATTGCCATGATTGGCCTGATTTTGATACAGCATGGCAAAGGTGCAGATGCAGGCGCCTCTTTTGGTGCCGGTTCCTCTGGAACGGTATTTGGCGCGGCAGGCACGGCGAACTTTTTGACTCGTGCGACCGCCGTCCTAACAGTGATATTCTTTATTACTAGTATGGCCCTAGCGGTGCATGCACGTGAACAAGCTCAAGATCAGATTAGCTTAGATACCTCATCATTATCTGTACCGGCAAACCCGCGCCCATTGACGGATAATCCGCAGCAGTAGCTATTTTTATGAGCAGGCCTTGCTATTTGCAAGGGTTAGTTTTACAATACTTGCCTGTTTTTATAACCCGTTATCTTTATGATGCAGCCTCAAGCATGATATTAACTGAGATAAAGGTCTAAACAGTTGAGTAACAAGCGATTGTGGTGGAATTGGTAGACACGCCATCTTGAGGGGGTGGTGGCGCAAGCTGTGGGGGTTCAAGTCCCCCCAATCGCACCAATTTTTAACGATAAGTTTTAATGATATATAACTACATCTTAGTTATATATCAGGTATAATGAGTAGCGTTAATACTATTTGGTTTTAGTAATAATTAAAGTCAAGTTAGGGCAGTAATGTAGTTATAGCAATTTTGATTTAAAGTTTGTTTTAAATAAAGATTGACAGGACGATAAAACGTCCCTATAATATGCATTCTAAATTGTTGCGGGGTGGAGCAGTCTGGTAGCTCGTCGGGCTCATAACCCGAAGGTCGTTGGTTCAAATCCAGCCCCCGCTACCACTTTTTAATACTGATTTTTGCACTAGTATTTTTGTAGTATTGAGATATCAGTGTCGATTAACCCACCATTATGTTTGTGGGTTTTTTTGTACCTAAAGCTTAGGATTAGTAAACTATTTATAGTAGTTGCTCATCATTTTAGTCAAATAAGCGCTAGTTAACTACTTAGTTAAATGAATAGTTTAACTATGAATGATCGCTTAAATGACTGCTTATACCTTGCTACAAATCATTATTCATTGTCACGTTACCATCAGTCGTAGGCAAGATTATCTTTTGCTTTACTCTTTATTAAGTTGTCCTTGAAGATAACTATTTAATCCCTATTATGATTCACTAGGTACTGATAAAAATAACTATTGTTAAAGTGTAAGTCTCTTTATAAAAAGCGATTGATAGTAAAGCTTGATATTACACTTTTTTACTATTAGCTTTTTTGGCTCGTTTTTATCAGCGCTACCATCGATAAGTGAACAGGAAACTATAAATAAATTATGAAGCTTTCGACCAAAGTTGCAGAATTGACCAATATCATTGCCCCGGCTGTAGCGGCTTGTAATGTTGCGCTATGGGGCGTTGAATTTGCGCCGCAAGGAAACCGCTCTTTATTGCGGATTTATATTGAGTCGTTGCCCGAAGAGCAGGCACAAGATAAGCAGGTTACTATCGAAGATTGCGCGGCAGTAAACCATCAGGTCAGCGGTGTACTAGAAGTACACGACCCTATTGCCGGCGAGTATATCCTTGAGGTATCGTCACCTGGTTTTGATCGTGCTTTTTTCTCAGATGAGCAGATGCGTGATTATATAGGTCAGACGGTTAGTCTGCGTCTGATACAAGCTATCGGGCAGGGTGACAAAAAGCGCCGTAAAGCCACTGGTAAGCTTGATAGTATGACTGATAGCTCACTGCAATTGACCGCCACTGATGGTGAGCAGTTTGAGATTGCACTAAGCAATATCGACAAAGCCAATTTAATCTATGAAGATGAATAATGCTGGACATTAACAGCGCAATAATAAAATTTAAGCCAATTACAAGATGATAGGACAGGTATAGCATGAGTCGTGAAATTTTAACGGTAGTAGAAACCGTCAGTAATGAAAAGGGCTTAAATCCTGAAGATATCTTTGAAGCTATTGAAGACGCTTTAGTGGTGTCAACTAAGAAAAAAGTCTACACCGAGCAGCCTGAAGTCGCGGTGCGAGTAGCTATTAATCGCGAAACGGGCGATTATGATACTTATCGCTATTGGACAGTGGTTGCTGATGAAGATCATGAGATGCCTGCTTGTCAGCTCGCTATTACTGATCTTGATGCGGATGAGTGGTCTATCGGCGATATCAAAGAAGAGCAGATTGAATCGATTGAGTTTGGTCGTATTGCAGCCACGCAAGCTAAGCAAGTTATCATCCAAAAGATCCGTGAAGCGGAGCGCGCGCTAGTAGCCGATGCTTTTGAGCCACGTATTGGCGAGATGATGTATGGCGAAGTCAAAAAACAAACTCGTGACGGCTTTATCATTGACTTAGGTGACAATGCTGAAGGCTATTTATCACGCGATCAGATGTTGCCGCGTGAGCAGCTACGGGTGAAGTCGCGTATCAATGCTATTTTATATCACGTCAATCGTGATAATCGCGGCGCGCAGTTATTATTATCGCGTACGCACCCTGAGATGCTATCTGCATTGATGCAAAAAGAAGTGCCGGAGATTGCCGAAGAGATTATTGAGATCCGTAACGTGGCGCGTCTGCCAGGTACTAGAGCTAAAATAGCGGTAAAGACTAACGATAGCCGCATTGATCCGGTTGGTGCGTGTATTGGTATGCGTGGTACGCGTATTCAAGCAGTGCAGCAAGAGCTTGATAGCGAACGTATTGATGTCGTAGTGTGGTCGGATGATCCTGCGCAGTTTATTATCAGCGCACTTGAGCCTGCTGACGTGAGCAGTATCATCTTAGATGAAGATACTAAGACTGCCGATATCGTCTTTAGCACCAATGATCAGCTAGCACGTGCTATTGGCTCACAAGGTCAAAACGTACGTTTGGCGTCAGAGCTGACCGGTTATAAGCTCAATATGATGCTAGAAGAAGAGTATCAAAAACGTCAACAGGATGAGACCAAAGCCTTTATCGATCTGTTTTATGATCGTTTAGAGGTGGATCAAGATCTAGCACAAGCCTTAGTTGATATTGGTTTTACTAGTATTGAGGAAGTCGCTTATGTGCCAGTCGAGACTTTCTATGATATCGAAGGCTTAGATGACGAAGCTATTGATATGATTCAAGAGCGGGCGAAAGAAGTCGTTATCGCAGAAGAGCTGGTCAAACAACAAAACATGAAAGAGCCTAGTCAAGAACTACAAGATCTTGAAGGTATGACGGTAAGCTTAGCTTATAAAATGGCGCAAAAAGACATCATTACCCTTGATGATCTAGCGGAACAAGCGGTGTTTGAACTAGAGGATATCGAAGGTTTAGATGCTGAGACCGCAGGTAAGCTTATTATGAAAGCGCGGGAATCTTGGTTCAATGAATAGGTATTAGGAGCATATCGCTGTCTTTTGGTGGTATGCTATCGATAATTAAAGGCTGGCTATGATATAAAAACCAAAACCAGCCTAAGCGCAATCATTTGTAGCCAACAACTGAATTGAACATATAGCAAATAATAGACAGTAGGTGATAATCAATGGCAGATAAGACCGTCAAAGAACTGGCAGAAATGGTAGGCAAAACCGCTAGTGCTGTACAGCAGCAATTGCAGGATGCTGGGCTACCTGCTCGCGGGGAGGATGACTCAGTCACCGAACTTGAGCAAGAGAAGTTGGTGGCATACTTAAAACAAAGTCATGGTCAGCAAGAAAAACGCCGTATTAGTTTAAAATCTAAAACGACTAGTACTGCTCGCGTGACTGGCTCTTCAGGTAAATCTAAGAGCGTCAATGTTGAAGTGCGTAAGAAAAAAGTATTCGAGAAGCCTGATCCACAAAAGATGGCCGAAGAGTTAGCCGCACGTGAACAAGCGATGATCGAGGCGCAAGCTCGAGCCGCTAAAGAAGCTGAAGAGCGCGAAGCGGCTAAGAAAAAAGCTGAAGAGCGTCAAGCGGCCACACTAGCTGCTATGCGTGCAAGCTTAGGCTCCAACAAAAGCTCAAGCGGTAAAAACGAAGACGTAGCAGCCTCAGTAGTCGTCAAAAAAGGCGGTAAAGCAGCTGTTGAAGTTAAGCCCAAAGAAAAAGAAAAAGAGAAAAAGAAAGTCGCTGCTACTAAGCCAAAAGTGGAGAGCGCGGCTGAGCGTAAAGCACGCGTTGCTCGCGAGATTGAGGAGGCTCGTCTACGTGAGATCGAGGCTGAAACTCGCCGTAAGCAAGCAGAAGAAGCGCAGAAACGTACGCTTGAGCAGATGCGCAAAATGGCAGGTAAATATACCGATCGTGAGCCTGTCGCTGAAGTTCGTAAAGATGAGCCATTAGCCGAAGGCCTAGTCGGAGACGCGCTAGAGGAATCGTTTGAAAAAGAGCGTCGCGAGATCAAACGCGGTGCTAATAGTACTGGCGCTCGTGGTCGTCGCCGCAAAAACCAAGAAGAGCGTGAGATCAAAAACCGCAAAAACGGTTTACGCTCAGCACAGGCCGGTCAGCATAAGTTTGAAAAGCCTGTTGAAAAAATCATTTATGATGTCGAGATTGGTGAGCAAATCGCTGTAGCCGATTTGGCTCAGCGTATGGCGGTCAAAGCTCGTGAAGTGACCAAGTTACTTATGAAAATGGGTGAGATGGCGTCAGAGTCTGACACTATTGATCAAGCAACCGCTAGTCTTATCGTTGAAGAGATGGGTCACAACCCTGTGCTAGTCAGTGATACTAAAGTTGAAGATGATCTACATGATGCGGTTGATGAGCGTAGTAGTAACGTACAGGCGCGTCCACCGGTTGTCACTATCATGGGTCACGTCGATCATGGTAAGACCTCATTACTTGATAAAATTCGCGAAACCAAAGTCGCTACTGGCGAGGCGGGTGGTATCACTCAGCATATCGGTGCCTATCATGTGAAGACTGAGCGCGGAGTGATTACTTTCCTTGATACTCCAGGTCACGCCGCCTTTAGTGCCATGCGTTCACGTGGCGCGCAAGCGACTGATATCGTGGTATTAGTTGTCGCCGCTGATGATGGTATGATGCCGCAAACTGCAGAAGCTATCGATCATGCTCGCGCTGCCGGTACGCCTTTGATTGTTGCTATCAACAAAATGGATAAGCCAAGCGCCGATCCTGATAGAGTATTGAATGAGCTGACCACTAAAGAGGTGGTTTCAGAAGAGTGGGGCGGCGATACCCCGATGGCACGTATCTCAGCTAAAACTGGCGAAGGTATTGACGAGCTATTAGAATATATTAGCTTGACTGCTGAGCTGATGGAGTTAGAAGCGCCATTAGATGGTGCCGCTCAAGGGGTAGTCATTGAGTCGAAGCTTGAAAAAGGCCGCGGCCCAGTTGTTAGTGTACTAGTCAAAAAAGGTACGCTAAAACAAGGCGACTTAGTGCTAGCGGGCGAATACTACGGTAAAGTTCGTGCTATCACTGATGAAAACGGTCAGCGTGTGAAGTCAGCCGGTCCATCGATTCCAGTTGAGATCTTAGGCCTGCCAGATACGCCAGCTGCTGGTAGCGAGTTCTTAGTTGTAAGTGACGAGAAAAAAGCTCGTGAAGTCGCTGATTTTAGAGCCAACCGTGAACGTGAACAGCAACTTGAGCGTCAGAATAAGATGCGCCTAGAGAGCATGTTTGAGCAAATGGGACAGGGCGATGTGTCCTTCTTAAACATTGTCTTAAAAACAGACGTTCGTGGTTCGCTCGAAGCGTTATTATCGGCATTAAATGACTTATCTACTGATGAAGTTAAAGTCAGAGTCATCAGCTCAGGCGTCGGTCCAATCTCAGAGTCTGATGTGACCCTTGCTGAATCAAGCGAAGCGGTATTATTAGGCTTCAACGTCCGTGCCGATGCTACTGCCCGCCGTAAAGCGGATGCTGCTAACATGGACATTCGTTATTACAGCGTCATCTATGGTCTGATCGATGATGTCAAAGCGGCGATGAGTGGGCTATTAGCACCGGAGCATCGTGAGAAGATCTTGGGTGTTGCTGAGGTACGCGAAGTATTCCGCTCTAGTAAGTTTGGTGCTGCTGCTGGTTGTATGGTGGTTGAAGGCACGATTTATCGTAACAAGCCAATCCGTGTCTTACGTGACGACCAAGTTATCTTTACCGGACAGTTGCAATCACTGCGCCGCTACAAAGAAGACGTCAATGAAGTGCGTACTGGTATGGAATGTGGCCTTGCGGTTCGCGGTTATGACGTAGAAGCAGGCGATAAGATTGAAGTCTTCGAGATTCAAGAATTCGAGCGCACAATCTAAGCTACTAGCTATCTTTAGTTTAAATGACAGTCCAAGTTGTTTGAGTTAGAGCATTCATAAGCAGTTACTAGGCCTAACAGGTTCATCCTGCTAGGCCTTTTTTACTGCATTTATTGATAGATATATCAAAATATAGAAAATAACCATAAAATTTAAAATTAGGAAAGTATTATGAATCAACGTCTACAACGCCTATCCGATCAGATTCAACGTGAGCTTGCGGTACTCATTCGTGACGAAGTAAACGATCCACGCTTGACTGGCTTTGTCACTATCTCCAGCGTCAAAGTCAGCTCTGACTTGGGCTACGCTGATATCTATGTCACTATCATGGAGCCTGAGCTCAATGACACGATGACCAAGACCAATCATGAAGAGAGCATCAAAGTGCTTAATAAAGCTGCTGGGTTTTTGCGCACTGAGCTAAGCCATAGTCTCAAAACGCGTACCACCCCGCGCCTGCGCTTTCATTATGATGAAGTGACCGCTCGCGGCAATTACATGATGGATCTGATCAATCAAGCCGTCACCAAGACTGAACAAAACGAAGACGATCTTGATAACATTGACAACATTAAAAGCCAAGAAAATGACTAATAAAAAGGCAGCGACCAAACAAAAAGTCTCCGGTGTGCTGTTAGTTGATAAACCGCAAGGTATGACCTCGCAGCAAGTGGTCTCTAAGGTAAAGTACTTATTTCAGTCGCCTATACATGACAGCAAAAAAGCAGGTCATACCGGAACACTTGATCCGATGGCCACTGGTTTGCTACCTATTTGTCTTGGGGAAGCGACGAAGTTTAGTCATTATCAGCTCGATGCGGACAAGTCTTATCAAGCGCTGATATCCCTTGGTCAACAAACCGATACTGGTGATGCTGAAGGTCAAGTTATCGCCCAAGCGCCTATTGCTGATTTTGATAATGTCCTCCTAGCCAGTATTGCTGAGCAGTTTGTGGGCGCACAAAAGCAAATTCCGCCGATGTATTCCGCGCTGAAAAAAGACGGCAAAAAACTCTACGAATATGCTCGCGCTGGCATCGAGATTGAGCGTCCAGCCCGTGATATAGTCATAAAGGCGCTGACTTTGAGTAAAGTAGCTACTGATACCATTGAGCTGAGCGTAACCTGTAGTAAAGGCACCTATGTGCGAGTATTGGGTGAAGATATTGCCAAAGCATTAGATACGTTAGGGCATCTAACAGCGCTACGCCGCGTACAAGTTGGTAAGTTCACTATTGATAATGCTATCGATATCGCTCATTTAGAGAGTTTGTCATTAGAGCAGCGCTTTGAGCAGTTATTAGCGGTAGATGCTTGTATAGATATCGATGCTGAACTAATGCTTTCGGCTGAACAATGCGAGCGTTTGCGTTTAGGTCAGCGCTTAAACGTTATAGAGCAAATAGATGAGTCTTTGCAACACTATATCGCTAATAACTTATCTAAAAGTGTCGATGATCCCACTCCAGATTATGAGCTACCAGTAGATGTCAGACTAGTCAATGAGCAAAGTAACTTTATAGGTTTAGGGACAATCAGTCTTAATGGACGCTTGCAACCCAAAAAAACGATATTACTTTCGTCCTGATACGCAGTTACCAGCGAATTACATTAATCACATACTCATACATTTCATTGCAGGTATCAACTATAACGATGCTTGCTTTTTTTATACAGTAATTGAGTGAGCTAAGTAAAGCTTACGCAAGTATTAGTCAAGAAAGATTATGACTCGATAATAAAAATAATAATTCATAAAAATAAATATAATCAAAAATGGAAATAAAGGATCAATAATTAAAATAACAATAAAAACAATAATTATAAAATAACTTATTTTGAAGTTAGATCATCGAAAATAAATATCTACTGATAATAAGAGGTGCCAATGAAAACTATCGCATTTTTATTACACAATAATTTTGAACAGGCAGAGTACGAAGAAGTCAAAAACAAGCTTGAAGATAAAGGGTATAAGACAGTCTTAATAACCACCAATGACGAAAAGCAAGTACAAGCTAGGCAGCAAGATGTTAATAAAAGCGATACCTTCAATGCTGATATATTTGCTAAAGAAGCTAATATTGAAGATTATGATGCGCTAGTACTACCCGGTGGTACAGTCAATGCCGATACCATTCGTGGTAATACCGATGCACATAAAATTATTAAAGCTGTCAATGACGCTGACAAGACATTAGCGGTTATTTGTCATGCGCCTTGGGCGCTTATCAATACTGGCATAGCTAAAGGAAAAACACTTACGGCTTATCACTCGCTGCAAACCGATTTAGAAAATGCAGGAGCTACTTATGTGGACAAGACAGTACAAGTTGATGGCAACCTAATTACTTCGCGTAACCCTGATGATATCGACAATTTTGTTGATGCCATTGACAAAGCACTATCTAATTAATAGATAAATGATTTATTAATTTTAAAAATAACAATTACTAAAACAAAAAGGAAAATACTATGACACAGCCTAATCCAAATGATACTAAGCTTGAGCAGCAACGTTCAGAATCGGCAGAAGCGGCCCTAAAAAGTCAAACTGAAGATAACCATACTGAAGATAGCGAGCAAGCTGCAGATCGTCTCGCTGGTAACTTAAAAGAAGCTAAAAAAGACAAGTAATGCTTGTCTTATAAGCAACATATTTAGCCGCTAAAGATAATATTCTTAATAAGGAGACCTTATGGATAAGTCTGCTAAAAAAATGGACAAAGAAGAAGAAAAGATTGAAGCATTAGCTAATGATATTAATCCGAGCGAAGATGTGACGCCTGATAGCTTAGCTGAGGCAACTACTGCTCCTTTAGACAATGATGCTTTAGGCGGAACTGTCAAAGATGAAGATCTAAACGATAAATAGCTAGCTTTAAAAGCTAACTTTTAGAGATAAACTGTTCCAATTACGGCGAATAATTGCTGTTAGTTGGACAGTTTTTTGTTATACTAGCGCCAAGTTTTGCTAGGCGTTTACTTATGATTTTATGACTATAAGAATCGTGTACTGAACTAACAAACTGAGTTTATTAATCAATAGGACCTCTCTAGTAATGCAGGGTTGCCCTGAATGATTAATAAGCTATTTTATTTATCCTAATGTTTTATGGTTAAGCAGCTTTATTGCCTAATTTATATTACTTTTAGCATTGCTGGAGAGAATTATGCTAACCAATACCGATCGCGAACAAATCATCGCTCAATACCAACGTGGCGAAAATGACACTGGTTCACCAGAAGTACAAGTTGCTCTATTGAGCGCTCGTATCAATGATTTACAAAACCATTTCAAAGAGCACAAAGGCGATCACCATAGCCGCCGCGGTCTAATCCGTATGGTTAATACTCGTCGTAAATTGCTTGATTACCTAAAAGGTAAAGATCTTGGTCGTTATTCTACTTTGATCAGCCAGTTAGGCCTACGTCGTTAATTTAGTTTATATCGATATGCTATATAGGCTTGATAAGCCAATAGTCAGGTAGTACAAAAACGGTGTGGAATAGTTTCACACCGTTTTTTTTATGGCTGCCGTTATAGGTTTTGCATTTAATTGGTCAAGGGCTAAAAATCCCTGTAAAATGGCTCAGTGTTTTAAGTTTAAAAATGCTATGAAGGTTACGCGTCGTTGCTCTTAAATCCTATAAATATCGTAGCGTTATAGGGGTCATTAGCATTATAAAATTTGCATAGAAGCAAAAGTAATAAAGTCATTTTAGTAAGCGTACTAGCTTGCAAAGCAGTAACTTTAAGTAGGGTGGCAAACTATGATGATCATTGTCATCATCTAGTTAGGAGCCTCATACGCCAAATTATTTAGTTAACATCTTAATGAGCGATAATCGATAATTTTATAGCTACTTTTTTATAGATATATTTATAGTTATAGCGATTACTGGTGTCGTCATTTATTAAAAATTATTAGGAAAAACTTATATGTCAATGTTTAATACGATTACCCGCGAGTTCCAGTACGGCGATCAGCAAGTCGTCTTAGAGACTGGCCGAGTCGCTCGTCAAGCCAACTCAATCATGGTACACATGGGCGGCGTTTCTGTGCTAGTTGCCGCTGTTGTTAAGTCTGAGGCGAAAGAAGGTCAGAACTTCTTCCCATTAACGGTAAACTATCAAGAAAAAATGTACGCCGCTGGTAAGATTCCAGGCGCTTATGGCAAACGCGAAGGCCGTGCTAGTGAGTTTGAAACCTTAACCTCACGCCTAATTGACCGTCCTATTCGTCCGTTATTCCCAGAAGGCTATGTTAACGAGATTCAAATCACGGCAACCGTAGTCTCTTCAGACAAAACGCAACATGCTGATATCGCAGCGCTAATCGGTGCCTCAGCCGCGCTAGCTATCTCTGATGCGCCATTTAATGGTCCGGTGGCAGCGGCGCGTGTTGGTTTTATCAATGGCGAATATGTCTTGAACCCAACTATTGAGCAGCTCAAAGACAGCGATCTTGATCTAGTAGTTGCCGGTACTAAATCTGCGGTATTGATGGTTGAATCAGAAGCCGCTGAGCTTTCAGAAGATCAGATGTTAGGTGCCGTTCTTTATGGTCATGAGCAACAACAAATCGTCATCGATAACATCGCCTCTCTTGCTGAGGAAGTCGGTACGGCTAAGCAGCAATTCGAAGCGCCAAAAGCAGACGAGTCGCTAGAAAAAGCTATGAAAGAGCAATTCGGCGCGCAAGTCGCTGATGCTTATACTATCACTGACAAGCAAGATCGTTATACTAAGCTTGATGAAATCAAAGACGCCGCTATCGAAGCATTAGCAGGTGATACAGAAGCTGAAGACTACCATAGTAAAGTCTCTGAGCTAAAAGACATCTACAACGAGCTTAAATACCGTACCGTGCGTGATAATATTTTATCAGGTAAACCGCGTATCGATGGCCGTGATCTTGAGACAGTACGCGCGCTAGACGTACAAGTTGGCATACTACCGTATACGCATGGTTCAGCATTATTTACCCGCGGTGAGACCCAAGCTTTAGTCACTACCACTTTAGGTAATACTCGCGATGTTAATATGATTGACTCCTTAGCGGGTACGATTCGTGATCATTTTATGCTGCATTACAACTTCCCGCATTTCTCAGTCGGTGAGACCGGCCGTGAAGGCATTCCAAAACGCCGCGAGATCGGTCATGGTCGTCTTGCACGCCGTGGTGTACAAGCCATGCTGCCAGATAGCGAACGCTTCCCATATGTTATCCGTGTGGTCTCTGAGATCACAGAGTCAAACGGTTCATCGTCTATGGCCTCAGTTTGCGGTGCAAGTCTTGCATTGATGGATGCTGGTGTCCCGCTAAAAGCGCCAGTCGCTGGTATTGCCATGGGTCTAGTTAAAGAAGGCGAACGCTTTGCGGTACTATCAGACATCTTAGGTGATGAAGATCATCTCGGCGATATGGACTTTAAAGTCGCTGGTTCTAAAGACGGTATCACCGCGCTGCAAATGGATATCAAAATCGAAGGTATCACCCCTGACATTATGGAGCAAGCGCTCAAGCAAGCTCATGCGGGTCGTATACATATCTTGGACGCAATGAACAAAGTATTGCCAGAGAGCCGTACTGAGATCAACGCACACGCGCCAAACTACGCGGTCATCGAGATCAACCCTGACAAAATCCGTGACGTGATCGGTAAAGGCGGCGCGATGATCCGTCAGCTAACCGAAGAGACTGGCGCAGTTATCGATATCGATGACGCGGGCACTATTCGTATCTTTGGTGAGAATAAAGCGGCGACTAAAGCGGCTATCGGCAGAATCGAAGCGCTAACCGCAGAAGTTGAAGTGGGCAAAACTTATGAAGGAACGGTTGCGCGTATCGTTGACTTTGGGGCGTTTGTAAACGTCTTGCCAAATACCGATGGCTTAGTGCATATCTCACAAATTGCAGAAGAGCGCGTCGAGAATGTCTCTGATTATCTATCTGAAGGTCAAACGGTCAATGTACTCGTACAAGATGTGGATAACCGTGGCCGTATTAAGCTAACTATGAAAGGTGTTGAGCAGGCGACCACTGCTGAATAAATCCTTGTAGTTCTCGTAACTTAGTACAAACAAAAAAACCGCTTTGAGCTGTTAATAGCACTCAAAGCGGTTTTTTTATGCAGCTATAAAACTAATAATTTAAGCCTATAAATAGTGTGTTGCAAAATGGGCGACAACTGCTACAGTAAAGAAAGTGGTAATCTAAAAGTTAATGATTATGCTCAAACTCAAACCTTTGAGTTTTAGACGGGGAGTTTAAATACTTATGAATAAAGCTAAACAAGCCTCCATCCATATCCGCTGCGATCAAAAGTTAGCAGACGAATTCAAAAAAGCTGTAGAACAAAACGGCTATACAAAGTCATTAGTTATACGTGAGCTAATGCAAAAGTATATCAATAACTCTAAAAAGCATAACTTGCCGACTCAGCAAGCTACAGTGCGACCAGCGATACTAAAAAACGAGACAGATAAACCTCTAAGAAAGATGTCCTCTGATGATTTGTTAAAGTTGGCTATCAGAATGGCAGAAAAACATATCTAGCTCAAAAAAACTTGGTTAGATAAAGCTTGCGATTTCAAGCTACGACTACTCCGAGCTAACACTACTGCACTTCAAGCTAAGACGCTGTTTAGCGCTTAGAACCGCGAGATTTTGATGGACGCTTACCATTTGTAGTAGGTCTGCTTTTGCCTCCAGACTTCTTACCATCAGCAAAAGGACGTCTGCTTTTACCTTTAGAGTTTGCTGGTTTGCTAGTACCGTCTTTGGAGTGCTTAGCCTTTGCTTTCGCTGCATCCGTCGATTTTGTAGCATGGCCCGGGCGAGAGCCTTTTCTTGATTTATTATTAGATTTTTTTGCAGGCGAGCTGTCTTTTGAAGAAGAGTCCTCAATAGATTTTAGCAAAACTGATAACTCTTTTTGAGTCAAATCGCGCCAGTCGCCAACAGCAAGGCCTTTAAGATTGACATTCATAATCCGAGTACGCTCAAGCTTTACCACTTCATAGCCGAAGTGCTCACACATACGCCGAATTTGACGGTTTAAACCTTGTACTAAGGTGATGGTAAAGACAGTAGGCGCGACCTTAGTCACTGGGCATTTTTTGGTCATTTTGCCCAAAATAGGTACGCCGCCGGCTAGACCTTCAATAAAACTATCGGTGATCGGTTTATTTACCGTTACCAAATACTCTTTTTCATGGTTATTGCCAGCACGTAATACTTTATTAACCAGATCGCCATTATTGGTCAAAAAAATCAGACCTTGAGAGTCTTTATCTAAACGGCCAATCGGAAAAATGCGTAAGCTGTGTCTAACAAAATCGACGATGTTATTTTTCTCTGCAGCTTCAGTAGTACTGACGATACCTACTGGCTTATTGAGGGCAATAAAAACAAAATCATCGGGCTCACGCGGCTCAATAAGCTGACCATTAACTTTTACGGTATCTCCAGCAACCACTTGCTCGCCGACTGTCGCACGTTTGCCATTGACGTAGACATTACCTTGTTCAATAAAGCGATCGGCGTCTCGCCTAGAGCAAATGCCGCTTTCGCTGATGTATTTATTTAGACGAGTTGAGGAGGCGTTAAACATAAAGCACCGTTTATTAAAAAAAGTACAAAGTAAAGGGGTTATCAATAGTAAAGTAGCTGATATTATATAGGAAATTCAACGCTTGTTTTGATGGAGATGGTAAAAGCTAGCAATTCATTGTTGAGCAAAATATAATTTTCTCCACGCTATTTTTTATTGAGTTAATATCAATAGCACTTAATAACTCCATAAGAAGACGGTTATACCCTCATGATGCAACAGATTTTAGATGATATTGCCGCGCAAATGGCTATCGAGACTGAGCGCGGAAAAGTGGCGGATTATATTCCGCAGCTCGCTTACGTCGATCCTAGTCAGTTCGGTATCGCGGTCGCCACTCCTGATGGGCAAGTCTATGCCGCAGGAGACGCCAGTACGCTATTTTCAATACAAAGCATCTCTAAAGTGTTCACTCTAACTATTGGCCTTAATAAATTGGGCAGCGAGCTTTGGACACACGTAGGCCGTGAGCCATCAGGCGATCCGTTTAATTCTATTACTATACTTGAGTATGAAGCGGGGCGGCCGCGTAATCCCCTGATTAATGCTGGAGCGATTGCGGTAGTCGATGCGATTATGATGGGGCGTCAGCCAAAAAACGTAATGACTGAGATTCTGCAATTTGTACGCTCTGTATCAGACGATGATTCGATTGGTTTTGATCACAAAGTTGCAGCGTCTGAGATGCAGCATAGAGATCGAAACGCGGCGCTAGCCCACTTTATGAAATCCTTTGGCAACCTAGAGCATGAAGTAGATGAGATATTAGATATCTACTTTCATCAGTGTTCAGTAGCGATGAGCTGTGAGCAGTTGGCTCGCGCGGGTCTGTTTTTGGTCTCTAACGGTATCAATCAAGCCACTGGGGTAAAGGTCATCAAACCGCAGCAGTCGCGTCGTATCAACTCTTTGATGATGATGTGCGGTCACTATGATGGCTCTGGTGAGTTTGCTTATCGGGTTGGCCTGCCTGGTAAAAGCGGGGTGGGCGGCGGTATTTTGACCATAGCGCCAGGCAAAGGCTCAATTGCAGTTTGGTCACCAGGGCTCAACCCAGTAGGAAACTCAAAGCTAGGAACGAAAGCTTTGCAGTTACTAGTAGAAAAAACAGGCTGGTCCGTTTTTGCCAATTAAAACCTCAGCCAATAAAAAACCCACTACCAAACGCCTATTCTAGAAGCTCAGCAGTGGATCAATAGCTACGTAAACTAGCTTAATTTAGATAAGCTAGAACAATTACTCTTGGTCTAACTTATCAATCATACCCTGATACTTCTGTTTTTTAGCAGCGATCTCTTTGCGCTTCTCTTCCGCTGTAGCGACTAGATTTTTTGCGACTTCTAGGCTCTTGTCAAACGCTGCTAATTCCATATCTACCGCATCGATAAGGCGGCTTAGCATCATAGCAGTAGCCTTTTCAGATACCTCTTGAGTCATGCCACTAGCGTCAGACTTAAAGTCGTCTTTTAGCTTTGATGCCCACTGATAGATACCTGCCATAGTGATGCCAGATTTGTCCTCTTGCTCAGTGTTGTCCTTTTTACTAGCTTTATCTTTTTTATCAGACTTAGTTTGTTTATCTGATTTTTTATTATCTGACTTTTCTTTGTCTGATTCGTCTGATTCGTCTGATTTATCTTTTTTATTATCTTCATCTGACTTGGCTTTTTTAGCCGACTTCTGCTCTTGATCAGTGTCTTTATTACTGCTAGATTGGCCTTGGTGCTTCTCTTTAGCGGCCTTATCCTCGTCTGATTTGCTCTGCTGATCTGAGCTCTCTTTAGTAGAGCTGTCGTTTGTCGCTTCTTCATAATCGTGCTTGTCGTTATACTCTTCAAAGTCGCCGTCTTCAAATACTACGGTATCGTCCTTGACGACTTCTACGCCAGTTACGGCTTTATTATCAGAAGATTTATTTTCATTTTTTGTATTATTGTTTGACATAATTTATTTTCCTTGACTAAGTTGTAACTATTTCATTGGTAAATAATAAATAGTTTTAATAGTAAATATTTATAATGACTATATTAAGCTGAATTACACTTAAACAAGATACTAAACTAAGACTATTCCTCAATCAATATGTGGATATAAATCTACTGTCGAACCTCTACAGAAAAAAACATGATAGGGTGCAAATGCTTAAACGGTAACAATTGCGTTGCATATTGCCGTTTAGTCTATGGTGTTGATAGATGATCTAAAGTCATATTGTTAGCCTATTGCTACCCTAAAGGACTATTACTCCAAAAACTAAATGGCCACACTTTTGGGCAAGTGGATATCAACGCGCAGTTTAGGCAGCGATTGTAAATGACTGCTAATTAACGGTAAGACCACTGATTGCCAATCTAAAGGCATAAGGTTAGGGGTATTGACTAGAGCAGTCACTTGCTTATCATTAGTCAAATTAGCTTTATTATCTACACTATTAGCTGAAGGAGCAGATAAAGTAGCCGGGTTTTCAAAGAGTAGCGGACGGGCTAACAAAGCAACTTTGCGCACACCTTGATAGCGAATCAAAGGCAGTAGTTGCTGCTGTAAATCAGCAAGAGCAGCATTTAGCCAGCGGCTACGAGTGGGGTGATAAGGATGATTAGATACTACTAAATTAGCAATGTAGTCGGGCTGATTACCGTTATGAGACGCGCTAAGACCTGCTTGCTCGCGTTGGCGCTTGTGTAACAGACAGCTGCCGGCCATTAGGCTGCCGTCACGACAGGCTCGATGATAACGCTGGTAGTTATCAGCATAAAGGCTCTTGCAGCGCATCAATACTGGATCTAAAAGCATACCCGCGCTATTGACTGGCAAAATAAGCACTTGCGCGTTACTGTTCAAAATAGGCGTATGGGTTTGCTGAATAGTAGCCATCATGAGTTTCCATTGCTGCAAGACTTAGGCGCTAAAAAGTATTATAGTGATTTAGACTCTGCAATTATAATCTCAGATCTACCACTTATAGCTACTACATCGCTTGTGGTTCAATAAAACATAGATTGCTTTAGCATTATTGAGCCGCTTGCTTGGCTTCTAGTTCGGCAATTTGCTGCTCAAGCAAGTCGATTTGTTCCGCTTTCATCTGAGTCAAGCTCTTAGTCATCGCTAGCTGTTCTACTACCCTGTCTTCTTGTTCTTTTAAGCGTTGACGCTCATCTTCTAAGCGGTCAATCTCCTCTTTAGCTAAGCTATTAGTCTCAGGTAATGGAGCGTTAAGAATAGTTTTAGGACTAGGTGTTTTGAGCGCTTGCGTAGTATCGACTGGAGCTACCGTGCTAGCTTTATCAGCGTCCTCAGTCTCATGACTGTTAACAGTACTATTATTAACAGCACTATTATTAATAGCACTATTATCAATGGCACTGTCAGCATCAGTTTCTAAAGACCTTGTCTCAGACGTAGTTACTTGATCTGCTAACACTGGCGATTGAGTGACAGGCGTGACAATGGTGTCGGAGGAGGGCTGCGATGAAATAAGATAACCAAGGATAAAAATAGGTAACACTAATACAAGCACCAGCCATTTTCGGTAAGGTGATTGATTAGCGTTATGTTTTTTAAGACTTTTTTTACGGTTATTTGCGTTCAAAGAGGTCATACGAGTGCCAGTGGTTGCTAAATGCAAAGTAGCTATACTATAGCAAACTACCCCTAAAAAGCCTATCGATTGATAGGCTTAGGGTAATAAGAGATAACCCTAATGACAGAAGACTCTAAGGCTTAAACTTGACAGTACCACTAGTGCCTGTAGTCATAATATCGCGAGCTAGCTGATCTTCAAGGTTGTTTTTGGCACTAATCTCATCAGCATCAGGACGGCGCTCACTATGATCGCACTGAATACATTCGATATATTCATCCGCTTCTGGCGTAAATATATTGACTTGTACTACCGCGTCTAATGCCTGACATTTAGGACAGCGCACTCCGGCTAAGAATCGACGTTTGGAACGCTCAGATTGGTAACGCATTAGCTAGCCTCGTTTTTTATCTGGGTATTAGCGGCCTGTGGATTGTTTAAATTCTCAAAGCCACTATGACGAAGTAGGGCGTCAATACTGGCGCTACGACCACGGAAGTTCTCAAAATTAATCTTGGCAGGCAAACTACCGCCTACAGATAGTATGGTATCGCGAAACGCCTTACCGGTAACAGGATTAAACAGTCCTTCTTCTTCAAATTTACTAAAGGCATCGGCGGATAACAACTCAGCCCATTTGTATGAATAATAACCAGCGGCATAACCTCCAGCGAAGATATGACTAAAGCCGTTGGCAAAGCGGTTATAGTCGGGCGTGTCCATAATAGCGACATCCTTACGAACCGCATTTAGAGTAGCCAAAATACCTTGATAATCAGGAGCTGGCGTCTGCGCATGGATCAGCAAATCGAATAGGGCAAACTCAACTTGGCGTAAGGTCTGCATACCGCTTTGGAAGTTTTTTGCGGCAAGTAAAGCGTTAAGTTTGTCTTGCGGCAAAGGCTCGCCGGTTTCGACATGACTACTGATAAGCGCGATACCCTCGCTATCCCACGCCCAGTTTTCCATAAACTGGCTAGGTAATTCAACAGCATCCCACTCAACGCCGTTAACCCCCGCCACATCACCAACGCTTACTTGCGTTAACAGATGATGCAGACCATGACCAAACTCATGGAATAAGGTCAGTACTTCATCATGAGTGAGTAGGCTGGGCTTGCCTGCGAGCGCTGGGGTAAAGTTACCAACCATAAAGCATACTGGCAGCTGTTTATAGTTTAATTTTTCATGACTATAGCGAGCTTGAAAGCCGCTCATCCACGCGCCGCCACGTTTGCCACTGCGAGCAAATAAATCAAAATAAAAGCCGCCAATCAAGCTGTCATCGCTATCAAATAAGTGATAGAAATGCACATCATTGTGCCAAAGCGTGACAGTGTTTTCGTTAGCCTCAGCGCTCTGATTCTGCGCTACTACTTTTATGCCATAAAGGCGCTCAACAATAGCAAATAAGCCATCAACGACCTTAGGCAAAGGGAAATAAGGGCGTATCTCTTCTTGCGACAGACTAAACTTGCTTTGCTTAACCTTTTCAGCGATATAAGCGCTATCCCAAGGCTGTAAATCAGTTATACCATAGTCGTTAGCGCACTCTTGTAACTGCGCTAAATCTTGCTTGGCTGCAGGAGTCGCCTGTACCGCTAAATTACGCAAAAAAGCTTCGACCTCAGCCACGCTGTCGGCCATTTTGGTAGAGAGGGACACCTCAGCATAATTATTAAAGCCTAACAGCTGCGCTTTTTGTTGGCGTAGTTTTAGAATCTGGCTCATGATATCGGCATTGTTCAGTGACTCACCTTTCGCATTGGTATGACTATCAAATTCTGAGGCACGAGTCACGTAAGCCTTATAAACAGTCTCACGCAGCTTGCGATCATCCGCGTGAGTCATGACAGCCAGATAAACTGGAATATTGAGCGTTGCCACGTAGTAAGGTGTCGGTAGCGCCTCAACCTCAGTCTGCGTAAGCGTGTCTTGCTCTAATGCGCGAGCTTTATACTGCTCGCCGGCATCCGCTAATAAGCCAAGACCACTTTGGGTTAAACCTGCTAATTGCTCTTCTTTAAGAGGCAGCGCATAAGCTTGAGTGGCATCCAAAATATTATCAGAAAAAGTCGCCGATAGCGTCGAGAGCTTACTTTGAATAGTAGCAAACTGCTGTTGTTTTTCTTCAGATAAAGCCACTCCTGAGAGCTCAAAGCGCTGTAGCGACAGCTCAATTGCGCGTGCTCGTGCAGGCTCCAGCTTAGTAAAAAAGCTTTGATCATTAACGATAGCTTGATAGCGATTGAACAGCGGCTGGTGCTGACCGACACGGGTGCCATAAGCTGAGAGCATAGGCAGCAGCTCATGATGGACGTGACGAATCTCATCATTACTCATGACACTATTAAGGTGCGAGAGCACACCCCAACTACGATCGAGTGCCAAATTAAGATGATCAAAAGCCATAATATCCGCTAAAGCTTGAGTGGCATCCAAATCATTGGTTTTAGAGTCCGGCGTAGCAGAGCTATCAGCAGCGCTCAGTTGATCCAAAAACAGATTAGCTTGTTCGATAGCCGCTGTCACTTCTGCTTGCAAGCTCTCAGGCACTGCGGCAGCAAAATCAACGAGGCGTAAATGTTCGGCAAGAGCAGTCATAATAATATCCAATATTTAGTATAAAAAACTGTATAAAAACTTGTTATAAAAATCGTTGCCTAAAAGATGGGTATGTTCTGCTCAGATTACAAGCTATGAGCCAGCAAACCTAAGTTTGCTAACCAAAACAACGTCATCTTAGCAGTAATGCTTACAAAGCCTTATCATTTGCTTGCAAAGCAACCATATAGCTTATAGAGTGGAATTGTTAGCATCATAGTTGTCCCATCAATCACTCTATACCAATAATTGGGATAGTAGACCACTTCTAAATAGAGCTAATTAAAAATAGCTATTAAATTAAAAGAAGATGAGGCTAATGTCTTTAACCAGATAGAAGTAAAATTTTTGGAGTAAAAAGGATTAATCTTTTATCTTTATTTAGGCAATACTCACGATTAGAAGTCTAATGATAATAAAATAAGGAGCATAATTTATGAAAGCGACGCTTAAGAGTTTACGCGAAACCAAAGCCAATCCAGCGGTAAGTATCTTTGTCAAAACCCACCGCGAGCATCCTGCTAATGAGCAAGATCCTATTGCTTTAAAAAACCAGCTTAAAGTCGCCGAAGATCGTCTTATCAAAGAGTATGATAAGCATACGGCTACCACTATCTTAGACCAAATCCATGCAAAAACTAAAGAGCTAAATCATAATTATAATCTAGACACTTTAGCCATTTTTGCTAGTACAGATGATGTACAACTTTTACGTATGCCTATTGATACTACCGAGCGTGTGGTCATCTCAGACAGTTTCGCTACTCGCGACTTAGTGCGTGATATGGCCAGTGCGGTACATTTCTATACCGTCGTATTAACTCGTGACATGGCGCGCTTAATCGAAGCTTCTAACGACCGTGTGGTAGTAGAATTTGATAAGGACGATGACAAACAAAACAACATGGAAAACATCGCTTTTCCAATAGATAATAATGGCTTGTATACCACTGGTGATGGCGGCTCTGATCGCTCAGCGAATAACGAGAGTAGCCATCTAAAAGAGTTCTTTAACCAGGTAGATAAGAGCGTACAAGAGCTATGGGGCGAGCATAAGCTGCCACTAGTCATCGTTGGTGATGCCAAAAATATCGGTTATTATAAAGAAGTGTGCGACCGTCCAGATAATATTATAGCCACTGTCTCTAACGTCACCAATTTAGATGACGGTAGTGCTCAGCATATTATCGATAGCGTTCAAGAAGCAGTAGAGGACTATCGGACATCGCTTCACAAAGAAGCAATGGCTGAGATTGATAAAGCTCGCGGTGCGGGTATGTTACGTACCGACTTGCAAGAAGTTTACCGCGGTGCTTTTCAAGGAGCAGGCGAGACTTTATATGTGCGCCGCTGGTACATTCAGCCAGCCAAAATTGACGAAAAAGCGCAGTCTTTAACAGTAGTAGAGGACGCTACTGGCGAAGGAGTAACTGATGATGCTATTGGCGTTATCATTGAGCATGTCATGCATAATGGCGGCGAGGTTATCTTCTTACCAGAAGAGATTATGGGTAAAGATCAACCTATTGCTTTAGTGACTCGCTACTAAATCGATGCCAATGAAGCTCTGAATAGTTATCAGCTACTTTAGTGGTAATTATGACTATTCGATGAGTTAAAACGAGCTTAAAAGGAGCATTGATTCGCTACGGATCAGTGCTCTTTTTTTGAAAAGCTTGATGAGTTTTATAGTTAAGATATTGGATAACTCAAACAATTAATTTTATATCGATAAGGCGCTTAATAATGTTTAATTCAAACAATGACTTTGGCTATAAAATAAAGAGTCTACAAGCGGTAACTTCTATGCTGCTGCGAGCAGGCCGCGGTAATATGGGCACACCAACGCCACTGCAGCCTAAAAAATCATTAATCCTCTATGAGCATGAAGCGTGCCCTTATTCGCGCCGAGTACGTGAGGCGATGACGCAGCTGAATTTGGACTTTGAAAGCCGTCCTAGCCCGCATAAAGGTCATGTGTACCGTGATGAATTAAAGCAGCTGGCTGGCAAAGCGCAGGTACCTTTTTTGATTGATGAAAATACGGGTGATCAGATTTTGGACTCACAAGCGATCATCGATCATATTTTTGCCCATTATTCCAAAAAAGGCTCAACACCAAGCAAGTTTCAAAAAGAAAGCGATGGAGATAATGCTTCGCTTAGTAATAAACTAGCTAGTGTGGCCTCAATGATGCGCGGCGTCAAAGCCGATCATCCCAAGATGAATGAGGCGCGTGGTAAGCCTGAGCAGCCTTTGCATCTTTATGGTTTTGAGGCCAGTCCTTTTTGCCGCTTAGTACGTGAAAGGTTGAGCGAGCTTGAAGTGGGTTATATCAATCACAGCGTAGCGCGCGAACAAATCCAAGACATTGGCGGTTTTGGTTTTCGCCTCAATATTGGTGATTATCAGCCTATCAAAGGTGGTAAACGTGAGCGCCTAATGAACGGGGTTATGAGCGAAAAATTACAATTTCCGTTTTTGCTTGATCCTAATACCGATACGCAGCTTTATGAATCCAAAGACATCATTGCTTATCTAAATCAGACTTATGGCTAATTTGCTTAAGCTCATTTATCACAACTAAGCGAATGTCCTAACATTATATCGCCCTTTTAACAGAGCAAGAATACCAACTCTATGACCACAGAATCTTTTATCCTGACCAGCTATAACATTCACAAAGGCATGTCGCCCTTAAATCGACAAGTGAAGATGCAAGGTATCGCCCAAGCATTGGACGCTATCGGCTCTGATGTGCTGTGCTTGCAAGAAGTGCAAGGTCAAAACCTAAAACGTAATATGCAATATAACGAGTATCCGGATCAATCACAGCATGAGTGGTTCGGTGAGTATCTGCAACTACAAAACAGCTATGGCAAAAATTCAGAGTACGAAAACGGCCATCATGGTAATGCGGTGCTAAGCCGTTTTCCCTTAGATCCCAAACACAATGTCAATATCACTGTTAATAAGCTGGAGCAGCGCGGAGTACTACATTGTGAAGTCCAGCCCATTGGTTGGGAGACGCCAGTGGTTATCTTATGCGCTCATCTTAATCTTTTTGAGCGTGATCGGATCAAACAGTATGAAGCCATCAGCAACTATATGCGTAATGAGATCGCTGATGATCAACCGCTTATCTTGGCCGGTGACTTCAATGACTGGAAGCGGATGTCTTGTGATAAATTAGCCTCTGATCTAGGAATGGTAGAAGCCTTTCGCCGCTGTCACGGTAAGCTGTCGCCGACTTTTCCGGCGAAAATGCCAGTGCTGAGCCTAGATAGAATTTATGTCCGTAATCTCAAAGTCAAAGAGGCTTGGGTGCATACGGGCAAACCATGGTCAACTTTGTCCGATCATCTGCCTATTAGTGCTAGGTTTAGTTTGCCCTAAAGCTTTATCTGCCTAAAAACTATTAAAAATAAAGCAGCAGCCATTTATTATGTATGAAAACAATTAATATAAATGAAAACGACAAGGAAGAAACAGATGTCTAATCAACCATTAGCTACTAGTCAAAAAGCCGTCATTATCCATGAATTTGGCGCGCCTGAGGTTATGCATTACCAAAGCGGAGTAGCAATTCCTGATCTAAAGGCCGAACAAGTCTTGATTAAAGTCGCTTATGCCGGTATTAATCCGGTCGATTATAAGACTCGTCAAGGTAAAGGCTGGGGTGCTGATGCTATTCGTAAAGACAAATTTGATAAGGGTGAGCCTGCTATCTTAGGGTTTGATGTCGCAGGAGAGGTGATCAAGACTAATAGCGCTGATTTTAGTGTAGGCGATAAGGTTGCGGCTCTTAGCTTCGATGGTGACTGCTATGCCCAGTACGTCGCTGTCGATGCCAAACTACTGGCCAAAGTACCTAGTAATGTCAGCTTAGAGCAAGCGGGAGCATCTCCGTGTGTGGGGCAGACGGCGCTACAGTTTGTACAGTTTGCTGATATAAAAGCCGGCGAGCATGTGGTGATGAACGCACCCGCAGGCGGCGTAGGTCAGCTGGTCATTCAATTACTGATGGACAAAGTAGCGCAGGATAATGTCAAAGTCACAGTGATTTGTTCACCAGATAAATACAATAAGCTTGAGCAGCTCATAGATAAAGACAAGCTGAGCGGCTGGATTGACTACACTAAAGATGAGAGGTTCCCGGATTTGCAAGCCGATGTGCTACTAGATTTAGTCGGTGATGAGGCTGGAGTAAAGGCGCTGAGTACCCTCAAAGCCGATGGCCGAGTCTATGTACTGCCCTCAATTTGGGTAGATAAGCTCAAAGCCGCTGGTAGTGACAAATTGACCATTGAAGGCTATGCCGTCAAGCCTAATGGTGAGGATATGGCGCAAGTATTGGAGCAAATCGCTGAAGGTAAGCTTAAGCTACATATTCAAAACAGCTATCCAATAGCTGAGGTAGTCGCTGCTCATACTGAGCTACAAAAAGGCGATACTTTTGGTAAAATTGTCTTAGAAGTCTGAATTTAAACCCTTATCATCAAGCTTATTTACCGTATTGTAAAAGGCCAGATAAAGATAATCTTTATCTGGTTTTTTTGTCTCAGGCTTATAATCTGCTTACCAAAGCTCTACCTGCTCTCGAATTTCCTTACAAATAATCTTTTGGCAGGCTGTTATAGTTTTATAGGTAGCAAGAAGATAGCTCATTTACTTTAGAATCGTTACCTTATCGCAAAATAGCGGCGTCACAACTTCCAAAACAGCTGGCAATAGGAACATGTTGCTATCGGCGTAACGGTTTTATTTATAAGATATTGGAGATATAAATATGGATATTAACAACGACACTGGCGAGAACTCAGTAGACAATGAAACTTATGCAGCTCAAGCGCGTAAAGAGATTGAAGACTGGAAAAATCCGAATAGCAATTTGCTGAATAAAACTTTAGCGGTACTCACGGCCCCGATAGAAAAAGCTGGCGAAGCCTTAATGAATGCGCCGCAGTTTGGCGATACGCTAAAACAAGCTACCCAAAAAACGATAATCACTTTGAGCGATGCCGCTAATTGGAGCTTAGATACTCAAGACGTTATTGAAGCTTATCAAAATGATGAGGTTACTAAGTCATCAGTAAAAAAATTAGCAGATATCAAGCAGCTCCCTATCGCTATCGTTGATGAACAGGTTAAATTACTCAAAAGCAAATATGTAGCACTAACCAGCGCGCAAGGGGTCACTACTGGCATAGCGGGCTGGGCTGGTATTCCTGCTGATGTTGTCGGACTAATTACTGCCAATCTACGCGCTATTAGTGAGTATGCTAGTTACTATGGCTTTGATATGAGTACAGAGGGCGAGCAACTTTTTGCCCTGTCGTTACTGGGTATAGCGACCTCCACTTCAAGCGATGAGCGTCAAGCGGCAATAGCAGAGACGTTTGCGCTAATTAAGGATCCTGAGACTATGACCTTTAATCAAATCAATGAAGAGCTGATGTCTCGCGTATTAAGGCAGACCGCTACCAAAGTCGCTAGCAATTTAGTCAAGACCAAAGCGGCACAAATTATTCCAGCGGTAGGGGCAGTAGTTGCTGGCGGCGTCAATGCTAACTATACCTCAAGCGTATGCGAGGCGGCTTATCAGTGTTATCGTCAGCGCTTTTTAGATCGTCAAAATAGCTGAATCGACTGAGATAAATTACTAATAAGGTTGTCAGAAACTAAGCTCAGTTATCATTACGCATACGCCGAAAGGTAAGGCTAATCCGTCCCTCATTGACGGTTTTGGTCTTGGTAATAGCATGTTTCCAATAAGTTTGGGTCTCGCCATGCATAACGATAAGTTGTCCGGACTCTAGATAACGCTCAACTTTGACAGGCTTATCTTGATGTCTAATGGTTTTGTGTTTAAAAACGAATTTGCGCGTAGCTCCTAGCGATAGCGCGGCAATAATCGGCTGATGGCCAAGCTCCTTTTCATCGTCAGCATGGTAGCCCATGCCCTCAAAGCCCGTTGGATAATAATTCAGTAAACAGCTATTAAAATTTACTTTAATACCAATATCAGCTAGCTGCTGCTCAACAAGCTGTTTCACGTGAAACACTGTGTCTGACCAAGGTATGGTTTGACGCAAGTGACCAGAGTAACGATAATTTATATAATCATCGCCCATCCATACAATCTGCCGCGTGGTAATATGAGTTTTGCCAAATAAGGTCACCACATCCGCTTGCCAAGGCAACTCACTTAGTAGCGTCTGATACAGCTCACGACTATCTTCAATGACAATGCCTAAATCATTAACCTGACCGTCAAAAGGTAACAGGTTATCATTAGGAGTAGGCGCAAATAAATCAGTCATAAGCTATAGGCTTTATTGTTTCATGTGCTGCAAAATAATATCAGCGCATATTTTAGGCGCTTCTATCGGTAATAAATGTCCGTAGTCGGGCAGCGTTATAAGACGATCGTTAGGTACAAACGTTTGCCATTGTTTACGCACTTTATCATTAATAAAAATAGTCGGCTTACCGGTAATTAAAGTATACGGCACTTTAGAGTGCTGTAATTGCTTTAGCGCAGGATCGATATAAGGCGTGCCAAAATAGCTGGCCAGCTCGTATTTGGGCGCAAATAACAGCTCATAGCTATCATCACCATTACTATTAGAATTAGCGACTAGGCTCTGCTCTACAAAGAGTTGTAAGTGCTCATCGCTGATACGGCGGTAGGCATTTTTGCTACGCAGGTGCTCATAATAAGCCTCAATACTAGGCCAAGTTTTTTGCTTAGTTAATGTGCTTTTAAAGGGCTCCTGAGTCTGCAAAAAAGCGCGAGGCAGTAGATTATATAAAGTAGATTGAGCCTTGGTAAAAGTAACCGGTTCAATCAGATATAATTCTGCAAATAGCTCGGGCCGCTTAGCCGCTGCCATTGCAGTGGCAGTCGCGCCTTGTGAATGACCAATAGCAACGATAGCCTTGTCTTGAGTCTTCTCCAAAAACTCAATCAGCATATCAGCGTCTTTTTCGCGAGTCAGTACGCGCTCTTCGGGCTTATCATACCAATAACCGCGCATTGCCAAAGCGCTTAGCGCAAACCCATCGCCAAGCTCAGTTAATAACGGCGCGTAGTTGCCAACGGTAAAGCCATTACCACCATAAAAATGCGCGACTCGCTTAGCTTTATTCATATTTGGCTTATTTAATGAGCTCAAATCGTAATAGCGCGCTCGCTTGTTATCAAGGGTAATACTTTTGGCAAATTCTTCCATGACGAGCAGAGTTCCTTGCATATATTTTATTAATAGTCTTAGTTAATGAATAGTAATGCTGGCTAAAACTAGCTCTCTTCACCCAAAAACCCACCACTTTGCCGTTGCCAAAGTCCTGCATACACGCCGTCAAGCTCTAATAACTCTTCGTGGCTGCCTTGCTCAATGATATGGCCCTGATCCATCACTACCAGTCTATCTAGCGCGGCGATAGTTGAGAGACGATGGGCAATAGCGATAACGGTTTTGCCCTGCATAATATCATTCAAGCTCTCGGTAATGGCAAATTCAATCTCAGAATCTAGCGCACTGGTTGCTTCATCTAACAGTAGAATAGGGGCGTTTTTTAGCATGACGCGTGAGATGGCAATACGTTGACGCTGACCGCCGGAGAGCTTGACTCCGCGCTCACCGACTTGAGTATCAAGGCCAGTATTACCTTTATCGTCGTACAAGTCTTTGATAAAGTCCCAGGCCTGCGCTTGCTTAGCGGCGGTAATGATCTCCTCATCGGTGGCATCAGGACGCCCATAAGCGATATTTTCGCGCACGGTACGATGGAGCAGTGAGGTATCTTGGGTAACCATCCCAATCTGCTGACGCAAAGATTCTTGCGTGACTTGATCAATTGCTTGCCCGTCAATACAGATTTGACCTTTATCAACATCAAAGAAGCGCAATAGCAGATTAACTAGCGTCGATTTACCAGCGCCTGAGCGCCCGACTAAACCGATCTTTTCGCCAGCTTTGATATCCAAATAAAAATTATCTAGCAGCTTGATCTCAGTCTTAGTCAAAGCTGTGGCTGCCGTGTTGACCTCATCAATGCGCTCGCCTTCGATATCTTCTTCACCCTCATAGCTAAAGTCGACATGATCAAAAACGATATGACCGTCTGTGACTTTGAGACCCGGGGCGTTTGGCACATCTACGATGGTTTGCGGCGCGGATAAGGTGCGCATACCGTCTTGCACCGTACCGATACTCTCAAATAAGCTAGCGGTTTGCCACATAATCCAGCGCGTCAGGCCATTGAGACGCAGCGCCATAGCGGTCGCAGCGGCAATAGCGCCAACCCCAACCGCGCCTTGCTGCCAGAGATACAAGCCAATACCCGCGGTGGTACTGACCAAAATGACGCTAATCAGATGGGTTGAAATTTCTAAATAGCTGACCCAGCGCATCTGCGCGTGTACGGTCCCCAAAAACTGCCCCATAGCGTTTTTGGCATAGCCCAGCTCTCGGCGAGAATGGCTAAATAACTTGACCGTCATAATATTGGCATAGGCATCAGTGATGCGCCCAACCATTAAAGCGCGAGCATCCGCTTGCACGATAGCGGTACGTTTGAGGCGCGGAATAAAATAGCGAATAGTCACGGCCACTAGCACCAGCCAAATGGCAAAAGGGATCAGCAGTAAGCTATCTAAATTAAATAAGATAATACCAGTGGTCAAAAAATACACCGCCACATAAGTGAACATATCCGTGACGGTCAAGATAGTATCGCGTACCGCAAGCGCGGTTTGCATCACTTTGGCAGAGACCCGTCCTGAAAATTCATCTTGATAAAACTGCATGGACTGACCCAGCATGCGCTGATGAAAACGCCAGCGCATCTGCATGGGAAACACCCCTTGTAGCGTCTGAAAGTGAATAAAGGACGATAACGCAATCCAGAAAGGGCTAATAATTAGCACCGCCAGCATTAGCAGCAGCACATCGCCTTTTTCGCTCCATAAGCTCTGCGGCGTATAAATACCGAGCCAATCAACGATATTACCAATCCAAGCAAACAGCATCGCCTCATAAACGCCGATACCCGCTGATAAAAACATAAACAGCAGTAGCCAGCCGCGTAGACCTTTGCTACACGCCCACAAAAATCTCATTAGCCCATCACGAGGTGAGGGCAGTGGCATAGGTGTCTCAGGAAAGGCGGATAGGCGGTTTTCAAAAAAGCGAAACAGAGCGTTCATAAGTAATAACAATAATAAAGGCAACGCAGTAAAACAATAATAAGTTTTTAGCTTACGCTGTGAGGATATGAATAAAATGAGCCTTATTTTAACAAAACTTATCTCTATCTCCTGCTGCCTAATTGTAATTTGAACCTGATGGCTTATCGCAGGAAATAACGCTATTACTATGCGTTAAGCTTAGTCAAAAATAGCGATTGCTAGTTGAGAAATATATTGTTACATTTACTGGTTATTTTAAAATTCCAAGCTATAGCAAAGCCAGTGGCTTAATAATAAAAATTAAAAGGTAGGTTTAATGATTTATTTAACGATAGCTGTACTGTGTAGTGTCGCCGTTTCAGTACTATTAAAGGTGCTACGGCAAAAAAATATCGATATTCGGCAAACGATTGTTGCAGGCTACCCAGTCGCTTTTTTACTCACTTATTTTTTATTACAGCCGGATATCAGTGCTATCGATAGCTTAGGCGGTGCATGGGCGATTATCATTGCTCTTGGGGTTTTATTACCGTTGGTGTTCGTCATTTTAGGCCGGGCCATCGCCG
>JARIDJ010000096.1 GCA_029267175.1 Psychrobacter sp.
AACTCTTCATTCAATGAAGCTACATTAGAAAATGTTTTAGATGCAGTTTCAGCTAATATAGCTATGTTTTGCGCAAGGTTTAGTCCATTTAGCCTGCTTAATAATAACAACACATTATCTTCTCTAGTTAATCAACATTTCAGAATCAGTCTTAACGATAGTGACCCAGCGACATACTATATACCGAAAATAGAACTTCCTGAAGATACAAGAACAGATTTATTAACTTATGATTGCTATAAGCAAAAACATAATGTAGCTTGGAATATTCTTCCACTTGTGTTGTGAAACCATCTCAAGAGACAACTTTGCTACATACAATAATAAAACAGTTCCCACAAAAAAAGCCCATATTAGCGAACTAATACGGGCTTTAACATTCAATAAGATTAAAAAACTAGGTAACTGATACTAAGCTAACATTAAGCCCCTTCACCAAATTTACCACTTTGGAAATCAGTGACGGCTTGCATAATTTCTTGCTGACTGTTCATCACAAAGGGACCGTATTGCACAATCGGCTCACGTAGTGGGCGACCCGTTATTAAAATCACTTTGGTATCCTCGCTACTATCGGCGGTAATGGTGACGCCATCAGTGTCGTCATTATTTTCAAGAATAGCCATGGTCTTAGTCGGCACAGTATCCCCTTCGATATCTACCGTACCGCGATACACAAAGGCAAACGCATTGTGGTCAGCTGGAATCGCTTGGCTAAAACTAGTGCCTGCTGGTAAATGGATATCCAAATACGTTGGCTCAGTGATGTCACGGGTGACTGCACCTTCTACACCGTTTGATGTACCCGCAATGACAGTGACATCTACACCATCTTCAGTGGTATATTTAGGTAGATCATCACTTTGGAAGTCTTTATACCAAGGATCATTCATTTTATCTTTGGCCGGTAGATTGAGCCAAAGCTGAAAACCTTCCATCGCACCGTCTTCCTGTTCAGGGAGTTCTGAATGAATCACACCGCTAGCCGCCGTCATCCACTGTACGCCGCCGTTTTGTAATAAGCCTTCGTTACCCGCGCTGTCACGATGGCGCATACGACCGGTGATCATATAGGTAATAGTCTCAAAGCCGCGATGCGGATGGTTAGGGAAACCAGCGACATAATCATCTGGGTTGTCGCTCTTGAAGTTATCCAACATCAAGTACGGATCGAGACGCTCTTGCAGTTGTTGCGTCAGTACGCGAGTTAATTTAACCCCAGCGCCATCTTGGGTATCTACCCCAGCAAAAATATTTTCGATTTGACGAGATTGAGTTACTTTATCCTTTACGCTATTCATTACCTTGTCATTCATTATTCTCTCCTGCTTTTTTAATAATAGTTAATAACTATTGAGTTTTATCAATATTCAGTTATATATATTGAGGGTAGAGAGTTAAATTTCAATAGGATACTGTGTAGTAAAATTAAATTTAGAGAAAAATTGTTTAAGTAATAGTTAATTATATAGTAGCGTGGAAAGGACCTTTTATGCACAATATTTAATAATAAAAATCTACTTACTCAGCATAGCTTAATTGGTAAACTGGCTAAATTAATAGCAGTTATAAAAAGAGAAGTAGGAAATTATGGCCATTGACCTTAGTAGTACGCTTATAGTGGCGATATCAGCGACAGCACTATTTGATTTATCAGAATCTGAAAACCATTTATTAGAGTTAATACAGCAGCGTCCTGATAAGGCTATAAAGGAATTTCGTGACTATATGGCTGAGCGCGAAGATGATCCGTTAACTATTGGTGCCGGCTATCCGCTCATTCAAGCTTTACTCAATCTCAACAACTATTGTCAAAGCTGTAGCGACTCAGAGTCAGCTATACAAATGCCTTTAGTAGAAGTGGTTATTGTCTCAAAAAGTAGTCCTGATACTGGCATTCAAGTGCTAAACGCTATACGTGCTCATGGACTTAATATCTCACGCTCCGCCTTTATCTCTGGTAGTGCTGTTGCGCCTTATATTAAAGATTTCAAAGTGGATCTTTTTTTGACCACCAATCGCGATGATGCTCAGCAAGTAGCGGATGCCAATATTTGCGCTTGTGCCATATTGGATGCGACACCCGTAAATACTTATGAGCTTGATACCGATCAGCTACGCATCGCTTTTGATGGTGACGCGGTATTGTTTGATGACTCTGGTGAGTTATTATACAAACAAAAAGGCTTACAAGCTTTTCATGATCGTGAAGCTAAAATGCGTGATTTACCTATAGAAAAAGGCCCTTATGCTGAGCTGTTGATCAAATTATCTAAACTACAAGAAAGATTGCCTGCCAGAACACAACATTGTCCGATAAAAATCGCTTTGGTGACCGCACGTAATGCGCCAGCTGACTTGCGGGCGATCAAAACCCTGCGGACTTGGGGCGTCGATGTCGATATGGCGTTTTTTTTGGGAGGATTAGATAAAACAGCAGTGCTTAAGAGTTTTGCGCCGCATATCTTTTTTGATGACTCTATCAAGCATATAGATGCCGCTCGTAACTTTATGCCCACAGCCTTAGTGCCTTATCATTCCACTTCGCTATTGCATGATAGCTATACAAGCTCTACTATCGAAGCTTCAAAGCTCATTTTTGTACCTGCTTCTCAGTCAATATTTTCATTAACGCTTTGATACACTAAATAAACCACAAGAGTAGAATTCATAAAGACTACGAGGCGGCGAATGAGTTGGCAATCTATACTCTCTTTAGTTTTGATACGCTTAAAACAGGTCATAGGTTTATACGCATTCGTATTGATACCTATGTGGGGCATGTTTTTCATTAATAATATATTCATGTTTGGTCTATGGAATATTTTTGGTATTGCACCGCGCACTATCGATTTGCGTAGCTTTGTTGGCGTTTTTGCCTCTTGGACGATGCATGGCAATATCTCACACCTTATAGGCAATACCTTAATACTTTTACAAATACTGTTTTTATTAGGCTTATTTGAGAGTAATGCTTACCGCACTATTTTGAAGCTTATAGTGGCATCAGGATTTATGACTTGGCTAATCGGCTCGCCATTATCGATACATATTGGCGCCTCAGGCCTATGTTTTGCGATGCTTGGGTTTATGATAGGCGGGGCCGTATTTGCAAGGCGTTGGGGATATCTGATAGCTTGCATTATTATGGGAGCAGGTTTTTGGTTAACCATCAAGCAAGGACTTATGCCTCAGCAAGGTATCTCCTTTGCAGCGCACTTTGGAGGTTTGTGCGCCGGTTTATTGTTAGGGGCTATCTCTAAGCATGAGTATAAAATGGTCGCTAAGCCTTATTAACACAGACATTGATATACAACGGATCGTCTTTACTTAGGGGACGCCATGCTGTGGTCTGCTTAACATGCTCATCAATTGTCAGCTCACTATCTTTTTCTTGTAGGACATAATCTGCACGTGCAGGAGCCTTACAGTCGATTACTTGCGGTATCTGCTGCACACTTAAACGTCTCTCAAAGAGATATAAGTTAACCAGATATATATCTGGATCATTGGTATTGGCACGCGCTTGTCCGGTATCTGCAGCGATAAATCTAAAGATTTGCGGTTTAATATAAGACCAAGGCCGAAACCAAGTACTGCTCTTGGCAACCTTAACAACCGTCACTCCTGCTGGTAATTGAGCCACTTGTTGGCCATACCATTTATATTCTTGATTTATTTGAAAGCCAAAAATACCGATAGCGGCAAATAAAGGGATTAACCATTTAGGAGCGCGTCTACCCGTTAGCTTAGTAAGGTGAGTTATGACTAAGGCCACTCCAGCTAAACCAAATCCTGCAGCCATGGTAGCGATAAACTCAAAAAGCATAAAAGTTGTCCTTAACGCTCAAAGTGCGTTTTTTGATAATGTGTCATAAAGGTTATCTATCACAATAGCATGATAAAAAAATCACTCACAAGCAGTTACTGCCTGTGAGTGATAGATGAAATAACAATACACTTAAGCTTATTAACTTATAGCTTAGTGGTCAATAGCACCGCCAGCTCCACGTGGAGAACGTACACTTTCAACCAATTCTTGAATATGTACTGGTGGAGGCGCAGTAGCGTAAGAAACCGCAAATGCTACGATAAAGTTAAGTAGGGCACCAACCGCACCGAACGATAGTGGCGAGATACCAAATAACCAGTACTCTTCAGTATCAGGGAAGTTAGCTGTACCACTGATAAAGAACCAACCTTTGAATACAAAGATATAGACTAGAATAGTGATCAGACCCGTTAACATACCAGCGATAGCGCCTAAGTTGTTAATACGCTTAGAGAAGATACCCATCATCAGTACTGGGAACAACGAAGCTCCTGCAATACCAAAGGCGAGTGCTACCACCTGCGCGGCAAACCCTGGTGGGTTAATACCTAAGTACGTAGCGACAACAATAGCGATACCCATAGTGATACGAGCATATTTCAATTCTTGCTTATCGGTAATGTTCGGGTTTAGGTTACGCTTGATCAAGTCATGGCTAATCGCTGATGAGATAGCAAGGAGTAGACCGGCAGCTGTTGATAGGGCGGCAGCTAGACCACCTGCAGCGATAAGACCAATAACCCATGGTGGCAGCTGTGCAATCTCTGGGTTTGCCAGTACCATGATATCAGCGTTTACATCAAGCTCATTACCAGCCCAACCGCGAGCGGCCAGTTCACCATCTAATACTTCACTGTTTTTGACACGAGCTTCATCAACAGCAGCAGTTGCAGCAGCAACATCACCACCATCAGCGGTAGCAGTCGCTAGAGCCGCTTCAGCAGCACCAAGACCACCATCGTTATAGAACTGAATACGACCATCATTATTTAAATCATTGTACTTAATAAGACCGGTATCTTCCCACGTTCTCATCCAGTCTGGACGTTGATCGTAGTTAATCGGCTCAGCTTCAACACCTTGTGGATAAACCGTATCGATCAGGTTTAAACGTGCCATAGCGCCTACTGCTGGAGCGGTAAAGTACAATAGCGAGATAAATACTAAGGTCCAACCAGCCGTCCAACGCGCATCAGCCACTTTAGGAACCGTGAAGAAGCGAATGATAACGTGTGGCAGACCTGCTGTACCTATCATTAGCGATAGAGTAAACAGTACCATGTTTAGCTTGTTAGGAACGTCAGCGGTGTAAG
>JARIDJ010000031.1 GCA_029267175.1 Psychrobacter sp.
CTAGAAGAGGGCGCAACGCTGCAAGCGGACTATAGCAATCGTTTGCTCTATACTCAGACCGATACCGATACTCTGCTATATGCCAATGGCCAACGCCTCGATGGTCTTGATCAAGCAGCGATAAAAGTCCTTAAACGTTTGGCCGATGGTGAAGCGCTACAGGCTAAAGAGGTAGTAGAGGTTGATAGCGATGAATTGATGGAATGGTTAGAAAATGGCTGGATTTGGGTGAATTATCCTGACTGATCTCACAGTTATTCAAAACAATGAGTTGAATGTAAGCCCAAAAAAACCGCTACCTAATAGCTTTTAGATAGCGGTTTTTGCTTGTGACAGCCTAGCAAACTACATCAAGAATAAATACGCCCATAAACCAACCACGATAGTGGCGATAATATTAAGGATGACCCCAGTACGCACCATCTCTGATTGTTTAATCAAACCAGTACCGAAGACAATGGCGTTCGGCGGCGTAGCTACTGGTAGCATAAAGGCACAAGAAGCCCCGATACCGATGACCAATACTAATACCTCAGCAGGTAAGCCCATCTGCTCAGCAATAGCAGCAAAAACAGGCACCAGTAACGCAGCAGACGCCGTATTAGAAGCGAACTCTGTCAAGAAGATAATAAATGCTGAAACGGCAATCATAATGATAATCAGCGGCGCTACCGATAAGGCATTGGCGACACTTTGACCTAGTACTAGTGACGCGCCAGATATTTTGAGAATATTAGATAACGCAATGCCGCCGCCAAATAGCATGAGTACGCCCCAATCGGTATTGTCAGAGACCTGCTTCCACGACACTAAGCCCAAGCTAACCACCGCTGCCGCTGCTGTCAAAGCAATAACTGCATCAGTATCTTCAATGGATAAAGCGGCGCCAATTTTTTTAGAAAATATCCAGCTTAGCGCGGTAATAATAAAGACAATAATCGTCAAGACGCGAGTCTTCGTCCAAGCAATCGGCTCATCTTGATTAAGAGTAATTTTGCGATTGAGATTAGGCTTTAGTACCAAATACATTGCCCCTAATAACAGAGGCAATAGCACCAACATGATAGGAATTCCAAACTTCATCCAATCCACAAAGGCAATATTTAGAGCTTTGGCAGCGATAGCGTTTGGCGGCGAGCCAACGATAGTTCCCAAACCGCCCAAACTTGCTGAATACGCTATACCCAAAAGTACAAACACAAAAGTGCCACGGTCTTTTTCACGATCCACTTGCGTCAAGATACCTAGCGCCAAGGGTAACATCATCGCTGCTGTCGCCGTGTTCGATATCCACATCGATAAAAATGCAGTCACTGCAAATATCAAAAAAACTGCGGTACTAAGTTTACCGCCAGACATCGATAAAATTTTCAGCGCGATTTTTCTATCCAATTGCTGTACGTGCAAAGCCGCTGCTAAGGCAAAACCGCCAAAGAATAGATAAATAGTAGGATTGGCAAAGCTTTGTAAACCTACCTCAGCATCAAACTCTGGTATGCCGATCAAAGTTCCTACGACGACAACCAATATGGCTGTAATAGTCACATGCACCGCTTCAGTTAGCCATAATGCACCAATAAAAAACAACATAGCCAAACCTTTATTGGCGTTGACCTCAAAGGGTAGTATGTTATAAATAACCATACTAATAATAGCGGCAATCGCCACAACTATTAGCCCTTTACCCGTACCCTTAGGAAAAGTATCGGTAAACAGATACTCGTTGCCATCATCGGGAATATGGCTATCTAACTTTTTTTCTGACATAAATTATCCTTATTTTGCTAAAACAGAGTTTTAACACATGGAGTTTTTTGTTACACACAGACACCAAAGTTATGCAGTTGTACTGTGTACAAGGGATAACTAGTGACTCATACTTATAAAGTTCACTCATAAGTACGAGATAACACTAATCAGGAGCACTACATGTCAAATCGTGATACCGCCGATTCAACTACTAAGATGGCACCTACAGATATCAATCAAGATGGTCTTGATAAAGAAGATCAACAGCGTACCGATGATTCCGCCTTAGACATGATGCAAGGTATGCATGAGCATGAAGATCATAACGAAGATGAGTAAATTCTCTTCTTGCTCTATTCATCAGCGTATAAATTAAAGCCAATGAATATAAACCATAAAAGCGCCCATCATATGATGAGCGCTTTTTTGATGACTCTATACCATCGTCTATAATGTCGGACGGCGTCTCTCAGGAAGCCGATCTGAGACTTTATTATAAATAAATGCAGCAGCCAATACTATAATAGTAGGCACTATAAAAGCGGCGTAATTTATTTTGGCATATAAAAAAGCCCCTACTACGCCGCCCCCGCAAAAACAATACCAAATAATAGCTTGAAAACCTAAGGTTGGCTTACTAATGGAGCGTCCTGCCATCCAGTTACCAATCGCCGCGCCCATATCTGAGGTTAGACCCGTTAAGTGAGTCGTGCGAATGACTGCTCCACTATAAGTGGCTACCATGGCGTTTTGTAGGCCGCAAGCCATCGCTGCGGCCAATTGTCCTAAATAATCATGCTGCTGATAAAGCCAATAGCTTAGCATCAATAATGTCGCCTCTAAATATAAGGCGCTGCCATAACGTCGACCTAACTTTAAAGAGTTTTGACCAATAATAAAGCCACTTAAGATAGAGCCTGCCAAAAAAGCTAGCAAAGATGCGCCTATCAACAACACGCTACGCCCATCAAAATGCGCGATAGCCGCTGAAAATAAACTAACATTACCTGTGACGTGCGATACCGACAAATTGGTAAAACCAAGTAGCGCGATACTATTGACACTACCGGCACTAAACGCTAATACTGCTCCGCCCCACAGTATCCATTTTGGTAATTTGGTTATCATAGCTATCGCCTAAGCACTTATTAAATGACGTTCTAAAAAGCGCCTATCATACACTAAACTCGCCCCATTAAAAAAGACAGCCATCCAGGCTGTCTTTTTTGACGATAGATCCTACTACTTATCAGTCTCATCAAGCATCATTAGTTGCTCACTGATGGCGACAGTATTGAAGCCAGCATCAACGAACATAATCTCGCCGGTGATACCCGAGGCCCATGGTGATAATAAGAATAGCGCCGCATTTCCCACTTCCATTTGGCTGACATTACGCTGTAGTGGCGCTATCTTTTCGCTGATATCAAGCATTTTACGAAAAGACTTGATGCCGCTAGCCGCTAATGTACGAATAGGACCAGCTGAGATAGCATTAACGCGAATACCCTCGCCGCCCATAGATGTCGCCAAATAGCGCACGCTCGCCTCTAAGCTGGCTTTTGCCATACCCATGACATTATAGTTTGGTAGTACTGAAATACTACCTTCATAAGTCAAAGTCAGCATAGAGCCATGACGCATAGCTAGCAGCTCACGCGCCGCTTTGGCAAGAGCGACAAAGCTATAGCTTGAGATATCATGAGCAATATGGCTACCCTCGCGAGTAGTAGCGCTAACAAAATCGCCATCGAGCTGATCCATTGGCGCAAAACCAATAGCGTGTACCACTCCATCGATACCATCGCCCCAATGCGCAGCGACTTGCTCAAAGCAGGCAGCAATAGACTCATCAGAGGCAACATCGCACTCAAGCACCAAATCGGCCTCAAAATGTTCAGCCGCCATATCAACCCGCTTTTTTATCTTATCGTTAGGATAAGTCAAAATCAAAGAGGCGCCTTCGCGGTGTAGTGCCTCAGCGATAGCCCAAGCGATCGAGAGTTTGCTGGCGATACCGGTAACGACAAAACGTTGGCCTTGCAGTAGCATAAGATGTCCTTTTTTGGCGATTATAACTATCGAATATGATGATTAAATATAATTTAAATGAACGGCTTATTATTATACACGAATCGATTTAAGTAAACAGTCGTAAACTAAAATCCTTTTACCATGATTTACAGCGGTATGAAGTTACGCGGATTTCTAGTATAATCACAGCCCTTCCAAGCTTGCACAATTTTATAAATCTTTATAGCAATCAAAGACAAGCTGTCTTCGATACCACAGGATTTAGCGTTAAGCGATACCCACATTTTGGATGGCTGCCAAACTTATGAGTAATGACTCAACCTTAGTATCAAACCTAGCATCAAATTATCAAGAGAGCATCGAGTCTTATCGTCAACTGATAGGTTCAACGGGTGAGGATTTAGAGCGTCCTGGCCTGCAAGATACGCCTATGCGCGCTGCAAAAGCCTTTGCGCACTTGACCGAAGGCTACCAGCAAAACTTAGCGGAAGTCGTTAATGAGGCGGTATTTCCCTCAACCAATCGTGAGCTGGTACTAGTACAAAATATAGAGTTTTATTCTTTATGCGAGCACCACATGCTTCCTTTTCATGGTATCGCCCATATTGGTTACCTGCCTAACGGTCACGTACTAGGACTATCAAAATTCGCGCGTATCGTCGATATGTTTGCGCGGCGCTTACAAATTCAAGAAAATCTTAGCGAGCAAGTGGCACAAGCTATCATGGATGTCACAGGATGTCGCGGCGTGGCAGTAGTAATGGATGCCTCACACATGTGTATGATGATGCGCGGCGTGGGTAAGCAGCATTCAACCACCCGTAGTACCGCTATGCTGGGCGAATATGTCCATGACAATCAAGCGCGTAATGAGTTTTTGAATGCTTTGCCAACTCGTAGGGCGGCGTTTTAGAGCCGTTTTTAAATGCCTTCTTAAATTAAATGCGGTTATAACTTATAACTATTAGACAATAAAAAGGACACTCATAAGTGTCCTTTTCTACATCACCGATTAGCTACTATCAATGAAACTTCCCCTCTAATTAACCGTTAGTTTTTACATCATCAATCCATGCGCCATAACCTTCTGCTTCCATCTGATCGAGTGGAATAAAACGCATTGCGGCTGAATTCATGCAATAGCGCTTGCCCGTAGGTGCTGGGCCATCATCGAACACATGACCGACATGTGAGTCGGCATAACGGCTACGAATCTCAGTACGATTACCAAAGATTCCGAAATCTGCTTTTTCTACCACCATTTCAGGGTTTAAGGGGCGGGTGAAGCTTGGCCAACCGGTTCCTGATTTATACTGATCGCGTGAAGAGTACAAAGGCTCACCTGATACTACATCAACATAGAGTCCCGGTTCTTTATTATCCCAATATTCATTATCAAAAGCACGCTCTGTGCCTTCTTTTTGCGTTACTTTATATTGAATACTGCTAAGTGATTGTTTTAGCTCTTCCTGTGAGGGTTTAACAAAACTCTTAGGATCAAAGCCTTTAGTTGTTGTATTACTAGCGGTTGTACTCGAGTTTGTTTGTGCGGTTTGCGCTACAGTGTCATCAGCGCTGGGCTTAAACTGCGAAAAATCTAGCTCATAGTCTTTACCATAGACGCTTTCGATAAACTGATAACGACCAGAATTGAAGGTATAAGCCTTATAGCGCAGTGGGTTTTTTTTGTAATAATCTTGATGATACTCTTCAGCCGGATAAAAGGTGCTAGCAGGGACTATTTCAATAACTACTGGTTTTTCATAGACGCCAGAGGCTTGTAGATCTTGCTTAGCTTTTTCTGCTATTTGCTTCTCTTGCTCATTGTGATAAAAAATAGCCGGACGATACTGAGTGCCGCGATCGACAAACTGTCCCTTATCATCGGTCGGATCAGCTATCCGCCATAACGCTTGCACAATGCCATTATAAGTAATTTTAGTAGGATCATAATAAATTTGAGCGGCCTCAGTATGGCCGGTGCCGCCCGCTGATACGGTATTATAAGTAGGATTATCTGTGTCGCCACCGCTATAGCCTGATACGACCTCTACTACTCCGGGTATCTTCTCATAGCCCGCCTCTACGCACCAAAAACAGCCACCAGCAACAGTCGCCACCGCAAGATTAGGGTCAGTCGGAGCATAAGGGTTATCGGCAGTAGGGTTTTTTACTGTAGGAGTGTTGTCTGTAGAGCTACAGCCTAGCAAAAAGGCACTACTAGTCAAGATAGCCATACTAATGATTTTGGCCGGTTTTCTAAAATTCATAAAGCACTCCTAGCGGTTGTTTTTAGTATATATCGTATGCTGTGGTCACCATTTTATTCTGTGTCACTACGCCCTATTGAACTATAGTAAGGCTTAGGCATTACAAAAATATTCCAATACTGTAAGATATTTATTATTTATAGTTTCTAAAAAGTCCTAGCCGCTGATTAACATTTATTAAAGCTTCGGACAAAAAAGAGTCTACTACCTTTAAGGTAGTAGACTCTAATTATAATTTCAATTAATGGAATTAAAAGATATCAATCATACCCTGATCTAAGCGACAAATGACTTAAGCGATTTTATCCTCTTTAGCCTTTGTATTGATGCGCTCTTCGCTAGTGGTTTTAATCTGCTGCAATATCTTTTTGATACCTGCTGGCGGCATATAAGTGGGCACCGCATAAGTGTCACTGACCTCTTTGGCAGCGGCCTTGGCGATCTCATCAAAATCGCTCTCGCTCATACCTTTGACCGTCGGATCAATACCCACGGTTTCGATAAGCTTGCGTACTTGCTCAATAAAATAACTGGCTAACTCTTTATCGGTTTGAGACGTTTGGCCATGCTCAACAATGCCGATCTTTTTGGCTAATTTGGCTAGTCTTTTCTCGCTACCTTTACGGTTTACATCAAGCACATACGGCAGCACGATAGCATTGGCACGGCCATGAGCAATACTGTAATGAGCACCCAACTGATGAGCAATAGCATGCACATAACCAAGACCAGCTTTATTAAAAGCGATACCACCATAATGGGCAGCAATACCCATCTGTTCACGAGCTTTTAAATCATCACCGTTCTTGTAAGCGATAGGCAAATAATGCATCACCGCTTTGGTGGCAGAAGCGGCGTAATAATCGGTCTCGACGCTAGCGTTAGCACTCATCCACGCCTCTAAAGCGTGAGTCAAGACATCAATACCGGTATCAGCAGTGATATGCGGCGGCATGCCTTTCATAATCACCGGATCAATGGCTGCCGCAAGCGGAATCATGCGCGGATCAATAGATAGCGCTTTTTGATGAGTGTCGTTGTCTGATACTACCGCGCCAAGCGTCGCCTCTGAACCGGTACCCGCGGTAGTAGGAATACAATACAGCGGCACTCCTGGCTTTCTAGCTTTGAGAATACCAATAAGCTTTTGCGGCTTACAGTTATTGCCTTGCGACATCGCGATCATTTTTGCCGCATCAATCACCGAACCGCCACCAATAGCAATTATCGCATCACATTTTGCATGAACCGTTTGGCTTAACCCCTCTTCCACTACTGCAAAAGTAGGATCTGGGGTAATCCCATCATAGAGCTGATAGCGGATGTTATTTTTATCTAGATAATCGGTCACTTTTTTGGGGATACCAAGCTTATTTAGCACCTCATCCGTAACGATAAAGACATTAGTAGCGCCCTCATTGATAATCATATCGCAAAGCTCAGTACAGGAGTCTTCACCAACGAATAGTAGTGGTCTAGGTAGTGGAATAAGGTGCGAGAACACTTTTAGCACTTTAGCGCGTGTTTTTGCTACGGCTAAGTAGCCAGCGTGTTGGAGCGTATCGTTATTCATTAATTTTGTAAGAGTGGAGTTTTTGCTAGTCATAGAAGTATCCTTTTCAATAGTGCATGAACAGTTTAGCCAAAAAGCAAACTAGTGTTTAAATGAATTGTACCACTGTCATTTTTTATATATCACTATTATTATGAACTCATATGTTCTCACTGTTAGACAGTGCTTGCCTGCAATAAGCGCTTAGAATAAGGATGCTGCGGATGCTTGAATAACCTCTCTGTTGCTCCTGACTCTACGCACTCGCCCTGCTTTAGCACTATAATGTGTTGGCACAAAGCCCGTACTACCTTTAAGTCATGACTGATAAAAACGTAGCTAATATTGAGTTTGGCTTGGATTTCTCGTAGTAGATTAACCACGGTGACTTGGGTAGTGCTATCAAGCGCTGAGGTCGGCTCATCGAGTATCAGTAGCTTTGGCTGCATTACTAACGCTCTAGCTAGAGCGACTCGCTGACGTTGACCGCCGGAGAGCTCATGCGGATAACGATGGATAAAGTCCTCTGGCAGGTGTACCGTCTGTAGACTCTCTATAACCGCTTGTTGACGAGCACTCTTACTGACGCCTTGTACGAGCAGCCCTTCTTCAATAATTTGCATCACCGTCATACGCGGATTAATACTAGCAAACGGGTCTTGAAACACCATCTGTATCTGCGCGCGAAATTGGCGTAGCTCCTTATTGGATAAAGTAAATAGCGCTTGTCCATTAACTAGCACTTGCCCACTGACCCTTGCTTGATTGCTTAGTAGTTTGCTTAAGGCGAGCGCAATGGTCGTCTTACCAGAGCCGGACTCGCCAACGATACCTAAAGCCTGCCCAGCTGGTAAAGTGATATCGATATCTTTTACCGCCTCAAACCAACGCTTAGTGCCGCCAAACAGGTTTTTTTCTATCGGAAAACCAACCTGTAGATTATTAACTTGCAACACCGGCTTATCATTAACAGCGATATCATCGGCAAAGTCTAACGCTTGACCAAAGTCTTGCTGCATCAACGTCCGCGTATACTCTGCTTTTGGCTGGGCGAAAATGTCGGTGGTTTTGCCTTGTTCAATAGTCTGACCTTGACGCATAACGATAATCTCATCGCTATAACGTTTGACTAGGTTTAAGTCGTGGCTGATTAGAATCATCGCCATATTAAGCTCAGCCTTTAGGCTATTTAACAGCGCTAATATCTCATGTTGTAACGTCACATCAAGTGCGGTAGTTGGCTCATCAGCGATTAGAATATCGGGCTTTTGTGCCAAGGCCATGGCTATCATCACCCGTTGACGTTGACCACCAGAGAGCTCGTGCGGATAACGCTTAAGTTTATCTACAGCATCAGTAATATTGACATCATTTAATAACGCGATGGTTTGCTCGCGCCATTGCTGCTTGGGAATACCGCTTAAACGTAGCGATTCAGCGATTTGCTTAGCAACAGTATGTAGCGGATTGAGCGCAGTCATTGGCTCTTGAAATATCATACCGATACGTTGACCACGAATGGGCTTTAGCGCTTGATTGCGCGCTTTAGCATTGGCCCTGTAATTTTGGTTATCCTCGCTGTTAGCAATAGCCATCTCACCGATACCCTTAATACTAGCTTTGCCACTTATGCTTAGGCTATTTGGTAGTAAACCCAATAGCGCTAGACTAGCAATAGATTTACCTGAACCTGACTCACCAACGATAGCGAGCGTTCTCCCTTGGCTGAGCTGATAAGATAGATTATCAACTAATACCAAGCCACTATGCCTCACAATGCTTAAGTCAGTGACGTCTAAGATAGGCGTGTTTTGCACTTTATTGTGCATAGTCATATTAGCTACGCCTCGGATCAAAGGCATCACGTAACGCTTCGCCAATAAAGATAAGTAAGGATAAAATAAAAGTTAAACTAAAAAACCCTGATAACGCCAGCCACGGCGCATCCAAGTTATTCTTGCCTTGTACCATCAGCTCGCCTAACGATGGTGAACCAGGCGGCAGACCATAACCCAAGAAATCAAGCGCTGTTAGCGCAATAATATTAGCAGTTAAGATAAAAGGCAGCTGCGATAAGCTTGACGCTAAAGCGTTAGGTAGGATATGTTTGCGCATAATTTGACTATCAGAGACTCCTAAATTTCGCGCCGCTCGTACATAATCAAAATTACGCGCGCGCAAAAACTCAGCTCGCACTAAACCCACTAAACCCATCCAACCAAATAACAGCATCAAGGCAAACAGGACATAAATACTAGGGCTAAATAGGCTGACCAAGATAATAATCATAAATAGCTGCGGCAAACCGCCCCAAACCTCCATGAAGCGCTGCCCTGCTAGATCAACCCAGCCGCCATAATAGCCTTGAATGGCGCCAACGATTATTCCTATCAGCGCGCCAGCTAAAGTCAAGGCTAAACCAAATAGTAGAGATACCCGCATACCATAGAGGATACGCGCTAGCACATCACGGCCCTGATCATCAGTGCCTAGCCAGTTCTGGCTATTGGGAGCCGCCGGATAAGGCAAACCCAACTCAACATTGGGCGTTTGATCGGCAAAGGGTATCAGCGGCATCACATAAAAGCCTTTTGCCTCAATTAGCTGTTGTACCGCTGGATCTTTATAATTAGCCTCGGTCTCAAAAATACCGCCAAAAGTAGTCTCAGGATAAGCTTTTAGCACGGGCACATAGTAACTACCGTCATAGCTTACTAGCAGCGGCTTGTCGTTAGCAATGACATTGACTGCCATACAAAGCACAAAAACGATAGTAAAGATAACTAAGGAGATTACCCCCAAGCGATTACGACGAAAACGATCGAGCCGTGCCTGCCATATTGGATTTAGACGCTTCGCTTTTGATTGAGTTATAGCAGGCGGCGCGGCAGAAGTAGAATAATTAGCCATTAGCGACCCTCAAAATCAATGCGAGGATCAATCAGATGATAGCTAAGATCACTGATTAATTGCAGTAGTAAGCCAAGTAAAGTAAAGATAAATAATGTGCCAAATATCACCGGATAATCGCGCTGCTGAATGGCCTCAAAACCAAGCAGACCTAATCCATCAAGCTTAAAGATAATCTCAATCAAAAAATTGCCGGCAAAGAAAATACCAACAATAGCGGCTGGAATCCCAGCAATAACAATTAGCATGGCATTACGAAACACATGACCATATAATACTTGCCGCTCGCCTAAACCTTTGGCACGCGCGGTGAGTACATACTGCTTGCCAAGCTCCTCTAAGAAGCTAAACTTAGTCAGATACGTCAAACCTGCAAAACCGCCTACCGTGCTTGCTAATAAAGGTAGCGCTAAGTGCCAAAAGTAATCTTTTATTTTACCCAGCGTCGTTAATTGATCGAAGTTCTCTGAGGTCAGACCTTGTAGTGGAAAAATATTAAAATAACTGCCACCTGCGAAAAATACCAATAATATTACCGCAAAGACAAACACCGGTATCGCATGACCGACGGCTAATAGCATAGCGGTCGCTTTGTCAACGGCTGAACCATGATGCATGGCTTTATAGATGCCAAGCGGTATGGCAATCATATATATCAGCAAAGTGCTCCAAAGCCCTAAGGAGATAGACACCGGTAGCTTCTCAACGATTAGATCCGTGACCGTCTGCCCCTTAAAGAAAGACTCGCCAAAGTCCAACTGCGCATAACTCTTTAGCATAATCCAAAAGCGCTCAGGAGCGGATTTATCAAAACCATACTGCGCATTAATCGCCGCTACCATCTCCTCAGACAGACCACGCGTACCTTGATAAGTACTGGTATTGCCGCTAGCGCTACCAGCGCCTACACTACCATTGAGCGCATTATCCTTCGCGCCTTGCTCAATTAAGGCTAGTTGCTGCTCTACTGGGCCACCTGGAGCGGCTTGTACAATCACAAAATTGGCTAACAGTATTAGAAATAGCGTCGGTAATATCAGCAGTAATCTTTTTAAGATATAACGACCCATATTCATGACTTCCTAAAAGAGCAATATTAAGCGGATAAAGTAAAGATTAAATAAAAAGCCTAAAAGTCGTTTTTAAGCGCTCTGAGGGCTGCAAATATCGTTAAACGCTCTTCGTCTTCGATATCCATTTTGTCTTTTACGCCAGCGATGACACTAGGCTCATCCACTCGCAAAAACACATTAACCTCGCGCTCATGAGCTAGAGTCACCGGCAAAGTACACGCCCCTGCTGCCGTTTGCTCTTCTGCTTGCGCCAATGCTTGTTGCATTGCTACATTGCCCGGCTCAATAGCTAAGCCAAAGCGTAGGTTATTGGCAGTATATTCATGAGCAGGATAGAGCAATGTCTCGTCTGGCAGACCGTTCAAACGTCTAAAGCTTTGATAAAGCTGCTCAATAGTACCAGTAAACACGCGCCCACAACCGGCACTAAATAAGGTATCGCCGCAAAAACAGTGTTTTTGTCCCTCGATATCGAGGACATAAGCCATGTGGCTTGCAGTGTGACCCGGAATATCCCAAACTTGTGCCGAACAGCCCCAAGCACTAACGCTGCTACCATCTTTGATGGTTTGATCCTGCTCAACGCCGTGCTCGCTATGAGCCACAATGTGAGTCATAGGAAAATACTCTTGTAGCTCCATCACCCCGCCAATATGATCAAAATGATGATGAGTAGTCCAAATGGAGGTCAGCTCTAAGCCATGCTCCTCCATATAATCGGCTACTGGTTTGGCTTGACCGGGGTCGATGACAATCGCCTGTTTGTTATTCTTATTGATAAGTGTCCAAATATAATTATCATTAAAAGCTTTGATAGGATGGATTTGAATAGTCATATTGAACCCTTATTATTAACTGTCTGCTTAATTTTAATAGAAATAATTTTGATTTATGATTTATGAAGAGATTAATTTTATCTAACATCTTAACGCCGTAAATAGCTATCTACCTTGGCCTCAGCTTCTTTATCCACCCACCAGTAATCTATCCCTACAGCATTGGTTGGCAAAGTTGCGTGACGATACTGATTCCAATAAGCGACATTAGTACCCGATTTACCATATAAAGGTACTAAATAATGTCCGGCTCGCAGCAAACGATCGAGCACCTTAGTATAAAGGATAATCTCCTCCCGGCTCTCAGCGTCGCCAAGCGCTTCTACTACTTTATCGATAGCAGGATTTTTTATGCCGATAGTGTTGTGATTACCTGGCTCATCTGCCGCCGTACTACCCCAAAACGCTGCTTGCTCAGCACCAGGTGATAGACTTTGCGCAAACACATCAGTGGTCATATCATAATCATAGCTACGGGTACGCTCATAATATTGCGGGCCGTCCACTTGCCGTAGATTGGCGGTAAATCCCAAGCGCTCTATATTACGAATATAAGGCAATAGCACTCGGCTCAAGCTATCACCGGTCATCAAAATCTCAATTTGGGCAAGCTGACCATTTGGCTGATAAAGCTTCATATCCTGATAATAAAACCCAGCATCCAGTAACAGCTGACGAGCTTTGAGTAAACTATCACGATTAAAACCGCTGCCATCGCTTTTGGGTAATTGCCATTCGCTCAATACGCTTTGACGCTGCCTAGGCTCAAGCTCCTTGAGTAACGGTGTCAATACTTGCATCTCCAAAGTTGAAGGCGTGCCGTTAGCGGCCAACTCCGATCCATGAAAAAAACTCTGCAAGCGCTCATACTGACCATGAAATAAGGTCTTATTCATCCATTCAAAATCATACGCTAAGCTAAGCGCTTGACGCACCTGAATATCTTGAAACAAAGGCCTGCGCAGATTCATAATCAATCCCTGCATCGGTACAGGATTTTGACTGCTTATCGATTCTTTTACTATCATGCCCGCTTTGATCGCTGGGAAATTATAGCCTGTTGCCCAGTTAGAGGCTTTATTTTCAGGCCGGAAGCGATATTGTCCCGACTTAAAGCCTTCAAAGGCAATCTCATCGCTTTGATAATAGACAAACTTGATTATATCAAAGTTATAGCGACCGCGATTGACCGCTAGATTACGCCCCCAATAATTGGGGTCACGCACGTAGCTGACTGAACGCCCAGCATCGACACGGCCTAACTTATAGGGGCCACTGCCCATCAATGGCGTCAAAGTTATTTTTTCAAAATCGGCATCAACTGAGGATTTGGCAAAGATAGGAAACTGTCCTACCGTCAGTAATATCTCTTTGTTATCACCGGATTTAAATATAAATTTTACTTGCTGCTCATCGATAATTTGCACTTCTTTTATATCGCTCAAATAGCTGCGAATATACATCGGCCCTTTGCTTAATATCGCCTCATAAGTGGCTTTGACGTCCATACTGGTCACCGGCGTACCATCCCAAAACTTCGCTTTGGGATTGAGATGATAAATAATCCAGCTGGCATCCTCAGTATCGTAAGTCACGCCTGTCGCTAGCTGCGGATACATGGTAAAGGCCTCATTCAATGAGCCTGTCATTAACGTATCGTACATATAATCGGTGCCAACCATCGCCACACCGGTGGTCATCCACTTATTAGCGGCATTAAAAGTGCCGCGCGCATCAAGTGACAAAGTACCACCACTTGGCGCCTCAGGATTGGCATAAGGCATGAAGGGCGCATCGATATATTCAGCGGTGCTGTTATGACCAAGTGCTTTGGTTGAGATAATCTCAGCGTGGCTGATAGAAGCTAAGCTTATTGCTACGCTCAAAGAGGTAGCGTTTAACCAGATAGCTTTTAGTAACGCTGATTTCATCATAACTTGTCGGTCGCAGTAACTATTAATATTGAATGCAGGTAACGTTAAATACAGGTTTTCGTCAATGAAACGCTTGGGCTAAATAAATAATACAGATGCTTATCATTGATGAATGAGTCATGCTAAATTTATCATACCAAACTTCGCTTTTTTAACCTAATCAATTGCACAAATGGATTTTGTCATATTTGACGATCTTATTTTTAGTAAGCTCGTTTTTTATACTAATTAATTCTGCTTAATGCTGCTTAATATTATTTAGCGACTGCATAAAAAAAGACGCCGCTAATAAAGTGACGTCCTTTAAAATGAACGAGCCATCTTAATTATTGGGCCAATTAAGCGTGTTTTTTTTCAAAGTCCTGCATAAAGTCAACAAGCTTTTGTACCCACGCAAGTGGCACTGCGTTATAGATACTAGCGCGCATACCGCCAACATCGCGATGACCTTTTAGATGCAGCAAGCCCGCTTTTTCTGACTCTTCTAAAAACACTTTATCTAAATTGCTATCCGCTAGAGTAAAAGGCACGTTCATAATAGAGCGATAGTCTTTGGCGACAGGATTATTATAAAAGGCGCTATCATCGATAGTCTTATACAATAAATCGGCTTTTTGCTGATTAATCTTACCGATAGCTTCAACGCCGCCCTGCTCTTCTAACCACTCAAATACCAGTCCTGCTAAATACCAAGAGTAAGTGGCTGGCGTGTTAGACATCGACTCTTTTTCGGCTTGATGGGTATAGTTCATCAGCAAGGGGCACCAATCACTAGCTTGATCTAACAAGTCTTCGCGGATAATGACGATAACTAATCCTGCAGGACCGATGTTCTTTTGTGCGCCAGCATAAATCATACCGTATTGAGAGACGTCAATAGGCTGCGATAAGATACATGAGGACATATCGACAATGAGCGGTACATCAACTTTGGGTGGCTCAAAGATTTGTAGACCATGGATAGTCTCGTTAGCGCAGTAATGAAAATACTTAGCGTCCGCGCTAATATTCCATTCACTCGGCGCTGGAACGTCAGTAAAATTACTATCTTTGCCACTAGCCACCACATTAATCTCACCCAAACCTAGCTTGGCATAGCGCTTGGCTTCTTTGATAGCTTTATCTGACCAAGTACCCGTAGATAAATAATCAGCGCGGCCGTTGTTCAATAGATTCAGCGGAATAGCGGAGAACTGTAAACTTGCGCCGCCTTGCAAAAACAGCACTTTATAATTATCAGGAATAGCCATCAATGAGCGTAGTTTAGCCTCCGCTTTTTCGGTAATAGCGATATACTCTTTACTACGATGACTCACCTCCATCACTGATACGCCGCGATTTTGCCAATTGAGCATCTCACTTTGCGCGCGCTGCAAAACTTCGGTAGGAATGGTCGCCGGTCCCGCAGAAAAGTTTGGCACACGGTGGGGGGTGGTATTACCTGACATGTCTGACATATTAGCAGTCCTAAATAATAAGCAATGAGATAAAAAAGGGTTGAGTTATCTAATAAAGTTGATTTGTAGGGATATTTTATAACGTAATCATTAGCTAAAGAAACATTAGCTAAAGAACAGTTAGCTGGAGAGTTGCTGCCAGAGCTGACGCTTGAGGGCACTATCAGCAAGCATTGCTTCTAAGCTTGGAGATTCAACGAAATTGGGATGCATTAAACCCTCAGGCAAGGACGTCAATACTGCTATTTTTATATCCTCACTTTGCGCAATTCTAAAGATATAACCGGCCAGGCTAGCATTAGCAAGCTCTGCGGTATCCATACCTTCACAAATAGGAAAGGAGCTAGTCTCACACTGTAATGATAGCGCTTGAGTGATATTTTGCCACAACTTTTGCGTATCATTATTGAGCGCTTGAATATCAACGATTAACACCCAATCGCCATAACGTCCCCCTTGCAAATCAAAAGGCGCTACTTTTTCAAAGTTAATAGGGTCTAAATGGCTCGATTCTAAACTAGTAGCGTCGCTAGCATTAACCGCTTCTTCAACTCGCTCTAATTCAACGAAACTATTTAAATCATTAAAGTTATAAAACTTATTTGCAGTCTCTGCACTAGCTATGTTGTTATCAGTATTATTTTCAACGACTGGCGCACTATTAAAGGCATCTTCTGCTTGTCTACTTTTCAAACTATTTTGCTGCTGAGCAGGCTGAGTAAATGCTGGCTGCTGCTCGCTAAGTGTGTCGAATGTTGACACTAGCTGCGGTGTTTCGCTATCGCCGATATCGCTAATCTTTAGCGTTGGCGTGTCCGGCCTTACCCATTGCCCAATACACATCATCGCCAAAATTTGTCGCTGCTGAGCTTGCCGCTGATAGGCCAAAAGCTCTAAGCACTGCTCAGTAGATAATAAAGGCGTTTGGCTATCACTCATTTGGGCGAATTATCCTACTCATTTAGACTCAATATCGTAGCGTTTAAGCCCGCCGTATGCAAGGCTAGCACAAAATTTTGACCAAAAAAAACCCTTGACTATTAAGGGCTAAATGCGGCGTATAACTATTTTTAAGACAAAAAAAAGCGACTCCATCAGCACATCCTCGGCACACATTGAAACTAATACCGTTGCTACCTTCCGGTCCTGGCGGGGTTCATAGAACAATGTTGCGAGGCTACCAATGGAGCCACCAGTTGCAAATTATACTTACTTTTTCTTATTTTACAACCCCTATCGCTGTTATCTTTACTGCAAGCGCTACTCTTAGCTTTGATTAAGGAAGAAATCAGTAACTTAGTGACAAAATGCTAATATTATTTATTATGAAATTTGCTATGTTAATCTTGTCTAAAAATACTATTAACTTGTTTAATTTTACCGCTGACTTATTTAAAGGATTTATTATGAAAAACAACTTATCGAGCAAATTAGCTTTGGTTTCTGGTAGCGCGCTTTTGCTCAGCGCTCTTATTAGCCCCGCTCATGCTGAGCCAACAGGTTATGATCAGATTACTTTTCAGACTGAAGTCAAAGAAGAGATTGCCAATGATGAGGTACGAGCGAGCCTGTATAAAAAAGCGCAAGCGGGCGATGCCAAATCTCTAGCGACTACGCTAAATACTTCTATTAATAGAGCCCTGGCAATTGCTAAGCGCTATCCCACCGTTACTGTTAGTACCGGTCAGCAAAGCACTTATCCGCGTTATGATAAAAACGATAAAATTATCGGTTGGACAGGTCAGGCAAACATTGATATCAAGAGTACTGATTTTACTGCCACTAGCCAGCTTATTGCTGATTTACAAGAAACTTTAGTGATGAATAATCTAACCTTTGGCGTCTCAGAGCTCAAAAAAGACGCGCTTGAGAGAAAGCTTATGACTGAGGCTTCACGCGCTTTTCAGCAGCAAGCCAAAAACTTAACTCGCGCTTGGGATGCTCGCGGCTATCGGGTAATAAATGTCAATCTCAACACTGGCAATGACAACTACCCACGTCCTATGTACAGCAGCATGCGCGCCACTAGTGCCGACGCTTCTGTCCCAAGCCAAAACTTTGAGTCTGGTAATAGTACCGTCTCTGTTACTGCTAATGGCACTATTGAGTTGTCTAAATAAATAACTTTGTAGTCGTAGTACCATTGATATTAGCTATAGTCAGTTGACCTTTTAATTGACTATAGCTATTGCTTTTTATGGCTATTTTTTTGTTTGTGCTTGCCACGCGCTCATGCCGCCAAGATAAATATCAAGGTGCTCAAAGCCTTTGCTTGCCAGCCACCCTGCTGCTATCGTTGCACGCTCGCCACTAGCGCACATCAAGGTGTAATGGCGGTTTTTGTCCAGCTCACGCCAGCACTCATTGAGCTGACCGACATAAATATGCTCAGAGCCTTCTATAGCCGCCTCAGCACGTTCATCAGCATCGCGGACATCGAGTAATGTCCACGTATCATCGCCGCTATCTACATTATCCTTATGTCTTTGGAGGCGAGATTTGACGACATCCGTCGTTACCATCGCTATCTGCTCTACACTCACGCCTTGCTTGGCAGCGGATACTACGCCGACATAGCCTCCTACGATATTATCTAGCGCTATTCGCACTAAATGCTCCATCGCTGTCGCTAGTTGCTGCTCATCTTCGGCTACTAGTGCTACGCGCTCGCCTTCACTGATGAACCAGCCAGCAAAGGAGGGAATCATACCGACAGGTAAACTCATCGACCCCGGCAGATGCGCTGAAGCATAAGATAATGGCTCCCGAATATCTATTAAGTGATCGACGTCGCAGTTATGCAGTTGCTCAAGCGTTAGATTGAGCGGCCGCATAATAATAGGCGCAGGCTCGCCGCCTTGCATATTTAGGCGCTCCATTAATCTAAAATATGGCGGCTGATAATGATTTTCGCTAATCTTGGCTTCGATGAACTGCTCTCGGCTTTGGATTTGTAATCTTGGATTATTGAGCCTTTCGTGACCGACGCTTGAGAACTCACGATCTGCCATACCCGAACCACAAACCGAACCGGCACCATGAGCCGGATAAATTATCGCCTGATCGCCCAAAGCTAGGATTTTTTGTAGAGAGTCATAGAGTAATTCGGCGACTTTTTCTCGCTGATCCGGATAAAAATCAGTACGCCCCACATCACCGACAAATAGCGCGTCCCCAGTAAACACCCCAACGGCGCGCTCAGGATAAGCGCTATCATATATGGCATAAGCCAGATGATCAAAAGTATGACCGGGCGTCTCTAATACCTTTATCTCAAGCTGACCGATAGCAAAACTATCTGCTTCACGCGCCGTTTGTGCATAGACAATAGGCTGCTCTGGATTGGGCCCATGATAGACGCTAGCGCCCGTCAGTGCTGCTAGCATTGGCGCTCCAGACACCAGATCTTCATTACGATGGGTCTCGAATATATGAGTAATCCTCAGCCCTGCTGCTCGCGCTTTTTCGACATAAATATCACAGTCGCGGCGCGGATCAATCACTGCTGCTTGACCATCAGAGCCAAGTAAATATGAGAGGTGCGAGAGTCCTGGGGTTTTTATCGTCTCAAACAGCATAGCTGTCTCCTATTATCGTATTAAGCTAGAGTTATTACTATGAATTGCTTTTAACCTAGCACAGATAAAGGATTGGCATCAATATACGATAACATATATTAACAAGCTATTTTTAGGCTTATAAGCGATAAGCTAAGAGTCACTAAAGGCGTTAATCCTTAACTATTGCAGCGTTAGCAGGACTAATAGTAATACCAGTAAAACCAAACAGTAAGGTCAATAGTAACGATAGATAACAGAAAAAAGCATAAGGCAGATAATCAAGCACAGGTACGCCTAATGCTTGACTGATAAAGACACCGCAGACACTCCAAGGCACTAGCGGATTGATCACCGTGCCCGCATCTTCGATGGTACGAGACAGGTTTTTGGGATGCAAATTCAAGCGCTCAAACGTTGAGCGAAAAGTAGTCCCTGAAATGAGAATGCTTAAGTACTGCTCGCCGATAAGCACGTTGATACTAAGTGCTGACATAGCAGCGGCAAATATCGCTCGTCCGGAGGAGGTCAAAGAGGATTTTATGCCTAACAATAGCGCGGGCAAGATGCCCAGTGCTGTCAACAAGCCGCCAAGGCTCAGCGCTAATATCACAATCATTTGAGTAAAAAACATGCTTTGTACGCCGCCGCGCGATAGCATACCGCCTACCTCCCCTAGCTCTAACGACTCAGCAGGAGCATAACCGCCAAACAGATAACTACCCAAGGCTCCAAGGCTTGGTGAGCTATGTATATAAGTGATAATTAAGGCTGCGATGATGGTACAAATAATAGTATAGATAGCGTTGACACGTAAAAGCGCGAGCCCGATCAGCACAATAAAGGGTAATACGGCATAGCTGTGAATGAGACCACTATCAATCAGTTGACCTTGAAGCAAAGTCACTTGATTAAGATCTGAGCCAGTGGTATTACCAGATAGGAACCAAAATAGTACCACCGTCAATAGCCACGCTGGGACAGTGGTATACATCATATTACGAATGTGTGCAAACAGATCGATACCTACCACTGAGGAGGCAATCGTACAAGTATCTGATAAGGGCGACATTTTATCGCCAAAGAACGCGCCTGATACTACCGCGCCTGCGGCAATAGCTACATTGGCATCAAAAGCATGGCTCATCCCGATGAATGCTACGCCCAAAGTGGCCGCTGTGGTCAAGCTACTACCCAAAGCAATACCAATAATTGAGGTCAAAACAAAGGCGGATATGTAATAAAACTCCGGCGATATAAGCTCAAAACCATAATACATCAAAGTCGGTATAGCCCCTGACATCATCAAGGTCGCGACCATCAAACCAATAAAGAAAAATAGATAAATTGCGCCGATACCACTCATAACCCCTGATGCCATCTGCGCTTGCATATCATCAAAGCTTAAGCCCTTAAACAAGCCAATGGCGAGTAGCACACAGATAGCAAGTAGCAAAGATAAATGCGGCACCCAGCCAAACCCTATCATAGTTACACCCATGACAGCGATAACGATGGCGGAGATCATAAAAGCCAGTTGCGCTGATATCTGGGTTAGAGGTTTTGGTGCCATCACACATCCTTAGCTAGCCAACGATAATTGGCTAAATAGTGTTTATTGAATTGGGTTTTAGGTGGACAAGTTTACTGAGTTACGGCTATTTTTGCCACCCTCATTATTTGAGAGAATAGGGTCTGTTGAATTATTTAGCTAGTAGCTGATCTGTTTTTGCCGCCATAATAAAGTCATTGCGATGCAAACCTGCAAGGCTATGTGTCCACCAAGTGACAGTAGCTTTGCCCCACTCGACCAAAATCGCAGGATGATGATCCTGTTGCTCAGCAATCTCAGTGAGCTTATTAGCAAAGCTCATAGCCGCGACAAAGTTGTTCAATTTAAACTGCCGCTGTAATTGCTCGATGCCATCCACTTTTATCAATGACCATTTAGGAATTTGCAGTAACCACTCTTCTACCTCGCTAGTACACGCGCTAAGTGCACCAGCACGGCAAGCCTGACAGTTAGCCTTTGCTAAAGTTGACATGACCTTTCCTTCTGTGTTTATTAGTGTTTTAGAGCTATGAGTTCTCAGAGCTACGCTTAGCTTTTCGTTTTTGTGCAATTCAATATCGATCCGCTCATTTAAGTACTGGTTTGACAATCGTGATACGCGTCACCTCTATAAATACTCTCCCTATAATATATATTATCTCTATCAAACCTTGTCGAATGAATTATAAAAAGGCTATTTTATATAAAATCGATAGTTTTGGTTTGAGCTAATATTAAATAATTCAAAAATTAAAGAAAAAACCCTTTTTTTAAGCCAACTAAATAAACCCAACAAAATCAAAAGGTTACAATGGAGCCAAAAAGGTAGGGTAAAATAGGGTCTTTCGCACACTAAGCCTTGTTGTAGCTCATTTTTTTAAGGTATACTTCTTCTTAATCACCGCATAGTTATTACTAGTGATGACGTTAAGATTTTCTTTAAGTTTTGGATTCTTAATCACCGCATAGTTATTACTAGTGCGGTGACTTCCCAGCCGTTTTGGCGGGCTGTCTTAATCACCGCATAGTTATTACTAGTAAGCTTGATCGAGGCTTGAGGCATAAGCAATCACTTAATCACCGCATAGTTATTACTAGTAGGATTTAGCCGATACCTTCGCCTTTGGCTTTACTTAATCACCGCATAGTTATTACTAGTAGCTACTGCCACGTTTACGCATAATAGCGCTACCTTAATCACCGCATAGTTATTACTAGCAAAGACTGAATAGGAAAATCATAGATTTACCCTTGCGACGAGCTGAACATTTCCTAAATGTTCAGAATACCCTCGCCTCATACGCCTATAGGTGACTTATGAGAGCCATCAAAGACTAAGTATAAGCAGAGACAAAAAAAGCGCATCAGACTGGCTGATACGCTTTTTATTGTTTTGATAATCTAGCTGAGTTACGCTAGCTTTTATTTGATATAAGCGATAACTATTGAGCTCGATGATATCCCTTAGTTTGTCTTTGCGACTTTAAAGCTTCAAGCTGCGCGCGTTGCTCAGCCGTTAATACCGCCATTACCGCTTGCTGTCTTTGCAAACGATTGCTATTAGGATCGTTATGAATTGCTTCGATTTGAGCTTGCTGAGTGGCTGTCAGGTTGAGCTGTGACCATCCTTGTTTGCCCATATTATGATCCCCTCTTTTATGCATGCCATGATGAGCCTGTCTCTGCGCTCTCATATCGGCTAGCTGTTTACGCTGCTCATCTGTTAGCACCGCCTCCATAGCAGCACGAGTCTGCATATGTGCATTACGACTATTTTGTCTGATGGCTTGCATTTGCGCTTTTTGCGTATCGCTAAGATTAAGCTGTGAAAAAGGCCCTTTCATATGACCCTGTTTAATACTGCCTTTATGATGTTTTTGCATAGAGGTTGAGGCTGGCGTATCAGTATTTGCGCCAACGCTAGTACAGGCGCTTACTGCAAATACGCTAGAGAGTGCTACTACTGAAGCCATTACTAGTTTTTTCATTGTGATATCCTTACTTGGTTTTGTTTAAGCTTACTGACAGGACACATCATACGACAGTACAAGGTTACAAACCTTTATGAAACATTAAGAAAGGTAACGTTTTTGCTTTATCCGCGAGTCTTTGTTAGATAATACAAAGATTAAAAATGCTAATAAAATAAACAATATAAAAGAGAACAGATATGGCAAAGATACTTTTAGCTGATGATGATGAAGAGCTGACACAGCTCTTACAAGAATATCTGCAAAATCACGGTGTTGACTGCGACTGTGTCCATGATGGACAAGCGGTTGTCGAGCGCTTGCAAAAGATGTCTAAGAATTTTACTAATCAGACTATAAAAAGTGCTGAATACGATTTGTTAGTTCTTGATATTATGATGCCAAAGATGGACGGTCTCAGTGTGCTGCGTCAATTGCCTGCTATCAGTAACATACCGGTCATCATGCTGACTGCAAAAGGAGAGGAGATCGATCGTATCATCGGTCTAGAGCTTGGCGCGGATGATTATATCACCAAACCCTGTAATCCGCGTGAGCTACTCGCCCGTATCAATGCGGTGATCAAACGTACTCAAAGTACAGCAACCCCCGCAGCTGAGCTGGCGGCGCTGCCCGAGAGCCGCTTGCAGCTAGATCAAAGCCAACGCCTTTGCACTATAGATGGTACCCCCATACAAGTCACTGGCACTGAGTTTGACTTGTTGCTAGCACTGCTCAAACAAAAAGGCGAAGTGGTCAGTAAAGACTGGCTTTCAAAGCAAGTCTTGCAGCGTGAGCTACAGCCTTTTGATCGAAGCTTGGATGTGCATGTCTCACGCCTACGTAAAAAACTACAACCCTTTCACGATGAACCCATCAAGGCTGTTCGTGGCAAAGGTTATCAGTTAGTGCTTTAATAAATTGCTATTTTATAACGCTACTATCAACAATAATGTCCTGACTGTTGACAAATCCATGATAAAGACAACACTACTTGAAAATCGTTTGACACTGTTTTGGCGCTTATTTTTAAGTTTGCTACTGACGATTTTATTTACCGCCATCTCCTCTATTTTAGTGGAGCGCTGGCTAACTGAGCGCGCGTTAAATGCGCGTATGGAGGTACAAATTGAGCGTATATTGGCCAAACGCGAGCTAATAATAAACGCTCTAGAAGCGGGCGATATGGCTAGAGTCAGGCAGCTGTACCAAGAAGACCGCCGTTTTATGAATCAGATCAGCCTTTATGATGAACAAGGAGCGCTTATTTTTCCTAGATATAATCGTATGCCTCATCATAAAGGACGCTCGCACTCTAACGCCTCGCTGACTTTTGGTTTTCCGATGACTATGAGCCGCCCAAAGGAGGCTATGCAGCAAACAGTGTTAGGAAATACTGAGCGTTTTGAAGTAGCAAATACCACGGTTACTTTGCCAGACGGTCAGCCGGTTATTATTCAGATACGGCCCAACTTGCCTTTTAGCGAAGTAGTTGAGCTACAACGTGGCCATGTTATGGTGCGCTTGATACTAATTATTTTATTTAGCCTGTTAGTTTGTTTTTGGCTTAGTCGGACGATGACTAGTCGCATGCGTCAGCTGCAGCATACGGTACGCCAATTAATAGAGGGTAATTATCAAATCGATCCTACTATTTATAAGCTTGGCGCAGATGAGCTGGGTCTATTAGCAAAAGATGTCGCACAATTAGCGACTCGTCTAGCGGACAGTGAGCTGGCACGCAAACAGATGCTCAGTGACATCTCGCATGAGCTACGTTCACCACTTGCCCGCTTGGAGGTAGCTACCGAGCTGACTCGCGACTTTGCGCCAAGTGCTGAGCGTTATCTCAATCGTATTGATAAAGAGTCAGCGCGGATGAATGAGCTAATCGAACAAATTATTCATATTCAGTCCTTACAAATGCAGCAATACAATAGTGATGAGTTAGAAAAACAGCCGGTCAATCTTATCGATATTATTAGTGAGATTGGTGAAGATGTCTGCTTTGAGTTTCAGCATAAACAGCTGCATTGGCATTGGCAGCCAGCTAAAGATAGTGAAAGATTTACCGTACTAGGTGATTATGAGCAGCTGTATAGTGCGCTTGAAAATGTGATTCGTAACGCCTTTATACATACGCCTGTGCAGGGTAACGTTAGCGTCGAGGTCGATAAGATTGGGCTAAATGATAAGAGTTATTCTACAGTAAAAAAATCGGCTCTAAACATCGACTGTGCTATACAAATCAGCATTACCGATGAAGGTGGCGGCGTAGCTGAACAAGATTTGAAGCGTATCTTTCAGCCTTTTGTTCGCCTTGACTCGGCTCGTGATCGGCAAACGGGCGGCTATGGCTTAGGGTTAGCGATTGTTCATGCGGTAATAACGGCGCACCGTGGTCAGATTCGTGCTTATAATCGTCAGGATAACAATCGTGGGCTAGTAATAGAGATCAGATTACCTGCAGTGAATTAGCAAACGGGTTATAGAAGTTAAAAATAATCACATCTCAAGCTAAGCTTGTACAGTCTCGGTGTTGGGTATAGGAAATACTTTGTCGTAAGCCCAATTAAATACAAAAGCGTATATCAGATAAAAAGTCGCCATAGCGATATCCATCTTAAACGCTTCCCAAAGGCTGATACTTAGATAAATCGCTATGATTGGCATAAATAGTAACAGTAAGCCACCCTCAAATAACACCGCATGAAAAACTCTAATGGCTACCGTCTTTTGGACTCTACCTCGCCATTTCATCATCGCATTATCGAAGAGAATATTATAATAATAGTTCCAAACGGTAGCGATGATTGAGCCTACTACTGCCATAATTCCCATAGTATGCAGCTCAAAACCAAAGACAAAACTTGCCAATGGCGCAAATATGAGCAAGCCTATAATCTCAAAGCTTAGAGTATGACGGATACGGTCTTTCTTATTACGCATTACTATCCTAACTAAATACTGAACAAATCGCCTCTACGAGCTACCGACTTATAAGTACATCGTACTAGGTTTATTGATATAAAAATAGTTATAAAACAAAGCTTTGTCTTAAAAATAAATATTATGACTTGTTTTTGAATAACTTTGTTAGCACTTATAAAATACGATTGATAAGCTTGTCTTTTTTGATGTATTGATGATAGAGCGCAGCCAAAATATGAGCGGCGGTAAAGGCTAAAATCAGTGGCCAAATAATATCGGTATGCCAATCATTAAAGGTACGAGCCAAACCACGATCTGGGGTCACAAACACTGGAATCTCAAACAAGCCAAACATACCAACAGCGCGGCCGCCATAGACTGACATTAGCAGCCCTGCTATCGGCATCGCAATCAGTAACACATAGAGCGCAAAATGAGTGAACTTGGCAATTATATCTTGCCATTTTGGCATGGGGGCTGCGGGCGGCGCTTTGACAAAGACGCGGCTAATGACCCGAGCTAGCATCCAAAATAGCAAACTTATACCAAAGGCTTTATGAAGAGCGATATAAAAAGAATCATCCGTATTATCATAAAGAAATATCAGCGCCCAAGTCACTACTAATAGCAGCGCACTAATCCAATGAAAAACACGGCTTATCACTGGCCACTTATTCATGGGCGTTATTGTAGATTGAAGCTGACTCATAATTCACCTTGGCTATAGAAACAATTGCTAGTGGCACCGTTATTAACGGATGGATGCCTTATTGTGAAACTGCTACTCATAATGGCGCTAATGATAGCAAATCTATCAGCAAAAGACTGCCCTTACACACATTTAGTCGCACTTTAGTAGCCATTAAGTAATAATAGTCGACGATAACCTCACCGCTTGTAATTATAAAAACAACTCGTAACCATAAAAACAGTTAGTATTGAAAATAACTGTTGTCGTTCACAGTTATAAGAGAACGGCCTCAGCTTTGATAAGTTCAGAGCAAAGTATGAGTTCACAATAACAAGGAGATAGTATGAGTAATAGTAATGACAGTCCTAAAAAGCAGCCACTTAGAATAGATATCGTCTCAGACGTGGTTTGTCCGTGGTGCGTGGTCGGTTACAAACAGTTAGATGAAGCGTTAAGACAAACCAATACCGATTATGAGATCCATTGGCATCCATTTGAGCTAAATCCTAACATGCCAAGCGAAGGGCAAAACATGCGCGAGCATATCATGGAGAAGTACGGCTCAACCGCTCAGCAGTCAGATGAAAGCCGAGCTAGGATCACTCAGGCAGGCGCTGAGGTTGGCTTTGATTTTAATTTTACAGATGATATGCGTATGCATAATACCTTTAATTTGCATCAGCTACTGCACTGGGCTGAGAGTCAAGGACAAATGCATGAGCTAAAACAAGCCTTGTTTACCGCGCACTTTACCGATGGCCGCAATATCTCTGATAATGAAGTATTAGCGGATATAGCAGCAGAGACTGGGCTTGATCGTGACGAGGCATTAGCGGTGTTGCAAGATCAGCGCTTTGCTCAAGAGGTTCGTGAAATAGAGCAGCATTGGCAGCGTCAGGGAGTACAAAGCGTACCCGCTATTGTTTTTAATGAGCAGCATTTAGTCAGTGGTGCTCAAGGTGTTGAAAATTTTACTAGCATATTGAAGCAATTAGCGGATATGCCAAAATAATTTTAGACAATTCTTTTATTTACATTTAAGCTCAGTTGCAGCTGTTTTGACTAGGGCGTGTCCTCAATTCATCTTGCAATGAATGATAGTGCACGCTAGATAGAGCATTGACTTAAAATTACGAGCCAACTTCTCATAACGAGTAGCGATACTACGAAAGTGCTTAAGCCTTGCAA